>QILQ01000043.1 GCA_003233455.1 Candidatus Zambryskiibacteriota bacterium
AGAAAATAAAGGTAAACTATACACAAATCCCAGACGGTCGTCAGTAATCTGGGTATTAAAAATTTTGAAAAAAGAAAATTTATGGTATGATAGAAAGGTATGGATAATGTAAAAATAAGAAAAAATGCTAGAGAATTGGAAAATTTTGTAAAAAAAGCCAAAAGAAAACTTTTGGAGTTTGAGGTTATGCAATCAGAATGGGAAACCGCTAATGGTAAAGTAGCAGTATTTAAAAATGCCTCTACATTTATGAAGCACATTAAAACTTTGGTAAGATAATTTTTTATGAGACAAATCATCTCATCGCCATCTTTTGACCAAAAATTAGTTAAATTTTTAAAACGAGATCCAAATCTTGAAAAAAAAGTTGAAAAAGTTTTTAGTCTACAGATCTATTGGTACTCATGATGAAGTATACTAATATAAACTTTCATATAAAATGATCAAATATAAAACAGAAGAAGAAATAGATATTATGCGAGAGGGGGGTAAAATCCACGCACAGATTTTGAGGGAAGTGGCTAAAAAAATTAAAGCGGGGATAAAAACAGACGCTCTTAATGATTATGCGGAGAAGCTTATAGATGAGGCTGGATGTGTAGCTTCTTTTTTAGGTTATCAACCTTATGACGCTAAAAAACCTTATCCGGCATCTCTTTGTGTTTCTATCAACGAAGAAATAGTGCATGGTATTCCGAATGATGGTGGGGGTAAAATTTTATTTGAAGGAGATATTGTGTCTTTAGATCTGGGTCTTACTTATAAAGGTCTTATAACAGATGCAGCTATTACGGTTCCTGTTGGTAAAATAAATAAAGAAACTGAAGACTTGGTGCGAGCGACTAAAGAGGCGTTGGATAGGGGTATTGTTGCTATGCGACTTGGCGGACATGTTGGAGATATAGGCGATGCTATTATGCAGACAGCGATGAAATATGATTTCGGTATTATTGAAGGATTATCAGGTCATGGGGTGGGATACGATGTGCATGAAGAACCATTTGTGCCAAACAGAGCCAATAGGGGCGAAGGCCCGGAATTAAAAGAAGGATTGGTAATAGCTATTGAACCGATGTTTTCTCTTGGTAGCAGAGATATAAAAAAATTAAGTGATGGTTATACTTTTGTTACTCGCGATAAATCTCTCTCGGCTCATTTTGAGCATACGGTAGCGATGACCAAAAATGGTGTTGAAATTTTGACAAAATAATATATTTTATTGCTTTTTAACGGGATTTTGATAATATATATGATATATGAAAGGTGTAGTTATGAATTTAAAAAAGAATAAGGATAGAAAAAATGAAAATATTTTGAATGATATTTTTAAGGAGATTCGTTTATTGAGGAAAGAGGTATCTTTGTTTATACCAACAGAAGATATTGAAAGTTATTCTAATTCTAAAAGAATCAAAAATTCTTATAAAAAAGCTTTAAAACAATATCCTATTTCTGTTTAATGATTATAAAAACTTCTGATTTTAATAAAGCTTATAAAAATTTGCAAGCAAGCATTCGGAAATTATATCTTGTTCAGGAAAAAAGACTTGAAATTAATCTTAGAGATTCAAGATTGCACATAAAAAAATTAAAGAATTTTGATGGAGTGTTTTCATTTAGAATTACTAGAAGATACAGAGTTTTATTTTATTTTCAAAATTTAAACACTGTAATATTTTTTGATATAGATCATCGTAAAGATATTTATAAATAATTTAAAATATAGAATGAGTCATCCAAAAAAAGAAAGAACTTTAGTAGTGATAAAACCTGATGGAGTGCAGAGAACTCTTATTGGTGAAATAATAGGCAGATTTGAAAAAATAGGTTTAAAACTTGTGGGAATAAAAATGGTTGTTCTCACTGAAGATTTTATTGAAAAACATTATACTCTTAATCCTGAGTGGAGAAGAATTACCGGAGAAAAACGCGTAAAGGCAGCGAGAGAAAAAGGAGAAAAACTTCCAACAGAAGATCCGTTTGAAATAACAGCAGTTATTCTTGAAAAATTAAAAAAATATATGACCAGTGGACCGGTTTTGGCAATGGTTTGGCAGGGAGCTCATTCGGTGGAACTTGTTAGAAAAATTACTGGCGGGACTGAACCAAGAAGTTCTGATGTGGGCACTATTCGCGGGGATTATGTTATTGATTCTTATAAAATGGCCGATGACGATGGTAGGGCAGTTAGAAATCTAATTCACGCTTCCGGCACGGTTGATGAAGCGGAAAAAGAAATAAAACATTGGTTTAAGGAAAATGAGCTTATAAATTATCGTTTAATTGCTGAACAAATTTTGTATGATGTAAATTTGGACGGGTTGTTGGAATAGTGATATAATACAAGTATGATATTTAGACAATCTTTGTTTTGGGATACGGATATTAAAAAAATAGATACTCAAAAGAATGCTCAATATATAATTGAGAGAATTTTTGAGTTTGGTCGAGATGATGAAGTTAGATGGCTTTGGAGTTTTTATAGTAAATCACTTTTAAAAGAGGTTGTTATTAAATCGAGATCTTTACGGTCTAGAACGAAAACATTATGGAATTTAATACTCCAAAATTAAATGATGTAAATTTTTCTTGTTTATCTCATTCCACCAAAAAAGCTCTGGATTATTTATCAACTCAAAATTGGTTGGATAATTCAAATTGGTATCTTGCCGGAGGTACTGCCCTAGCTTTACAGGTAGGAAATCGTAAATCTGTTGACTTGGATTTTTTTACTACCGACCAAAATTTTACATCAGAAAAAATATTAATAAATTTTTTAAATAATAAGAATTGGAAGACTGATTTTGACGAGCCAAATACTATTTATGGCGAGTTGTTTGAGTCTAAGATTAGTTTTATAGCATATCCATTCTTTATACCAAAACAAGAATTCATCAGATATGGTTTTGTAAAGATACTGAATAAAACAGATGTTGCTGTAATGAAGGTGATAGCTATTTCTCAAAGAGGAAAAAAAAGAGATTTTTTTGATTTATATTGGTGCGTCAAAAATATTGAGTCACTAGAAAATATAATAAAGCGACTTCCTATACAATATCCATCAGTTGCTCATGATTATCATCATTTATTTAAAGCTTTGGTTTATTTTGATGATGCTGAGAATGATCCAGATCCAGTTATCTTTTTTGATACCAACTGGAATAAGGTGAAAAGTTTTTTTCAGAAAGAAATTCCAATACTTACAAAAAAATTGATAAAATTAAACTAATAAAACAAATTTTATATGATGTAAATTTGGACGGGTTGTTGGAATAGGAGTATAATAGTAGTGGGATTGTTTGGATATTTTCTAAGTTGCACATATTCAGGGAGGTCAATATCTCTATAATATGATGAGCGCTCAGGTGTTCTGATTTTTATAGTTGAGACCACCCACCTAATATTTTTCAATTAGGGAATTATTTCAAGCAATCCCAACAAAACTCATCAATAGGTGAGTTTTGTTGGGGTATGTGGCTTTAGTAAAGAGGGAGTGTTAAAATAATTTTATAAGAAACTATAAAATTATCACAAATAAATATATGTTTAAAAAACCGCTCTTTTTAGAGATGTTTATTTTGTTGACCATAGTGGGAATACTTAATTATATTGCTACCATTTATCATCTTTATTGGTCTATTTATGAATTTGATAGTGTGGTTCATTTTTTTGGTGGCGCCACTTTATCAGCATTTTTCTTGTGGATTTATTTTTTTTCCGGTTTTTTTAATCCCCAAAATAGAAGTCTTAAACAATTTTTAATAATATCTATTATCGGAGCAATATTTATAGGTGTTTCTTGGGAAATTTTTGAGCTTTTTCTCGGGGAAGCGGTATTGCAAAAAGCTGACTATCCGTATGACACTATGATGGATTTAATAATGGATTTTTTAGGTGCTTTGGCTATATGTTTTTACGCTTTTATTAGAGAAATTAAAAATTAAAAATTAAAAATTAAAAATGAAAAATATAAAAATCATATTTTACGGCGGAGTTGGCAGTACTACTGGAGCGAATATAATGCTTGAATTTAATCAAAGGAAAATTTTGGTTGATTGCGGTATTTTGCAAGGTATGAAAGAAGATAAAAATTTTGAAGATTTTAAATATAATCCGGCAAGTATCGCTTTTCTTTTAATCACTCATGCTCATATGGATCATATAGGTAAAATACCAAAATTAGTGAGAGAGGGTTTTAAAGGTAAAATAATTTCTACTGAAGAAACTATGGAATTGGCTCGCCCATTATTGGCAGACGCTTTAAAAGTATTAAAAATAAAACATCCAAATAAAATTCTTTTTGAAGAAGCCGATATAGAAAAAACTTTCTCTCTCTGGCAAGGTCAAAAATATGGTGAAAAAATTGAGCTTTTTGAAGATTGTTTTTTAGAAATGCAAAATGCCGGACATATTTTAGGTTCAGCTATTTTAAATGTTTCTTGCAAGGAGAATAATAAAATTATAAAAATAGCTTTTACCGGAGATTTGGGAAACTCGCCATCACCGCTTTTGCCGGACACGGAATTTCCTCAAAAAGTAGATTATCTAGTAATGGAAAGCGTTTATGGAGATAGAAATCACGAAAATAAAAAAGAAAGAAGAGAAAAATTAAAACAAGCTATTTTGGAAGGTATAAAAAAAGATGGCACTATAATAATACCGGCTTTTTCTGTGGAGAGAACTCAAGTTTTGCTTTATGAGATAAATAATATGATTGAGGACAAAGAAATTCCAGAAGTGCCGGTATTTTTAGATTCTCCTTTAGCTATAAAAGTAACAGATATTTATAAAAAACACACTAAAGATTTTAAGGAATTAGTTAAAGAAGAAATAAAAGGAGGAGATGATATTTTTGATTTTCCAAATTTTCATATTGTCAGAACTGCAGAAGAATCAAAAGAGATAGAAAAAATAAAAGGAGCAAAAATAATTTTAGCTGGCTCAGGGATGTCAGAAGGAGGCAGGGTGGTTAACCATGAAGCTCATTATTTACCGGATCCTAAAGCGACTATTATAATGGTTGGTTATCAAGCGGTTGGTTCTTTGGGTAGGGTTATCCAAGATGGTAAAAAAGAAGTTGAAATAACTTCCCCAATCCCTTCTTACATTAAGAGGGAGCAGAAAAACATGCATATTGGTAGGCAGAAAATAAAAGTTAGAGCTACTATAAAAAATATTACCGGTTACTCATCTCATAAAGATTCGGACCATCTTTTAGAATTTGTTGAGAGGATAAATACTCCACTTTTCACTTCGCGTAGCCCTCTCCTAGATGCAGGAGAGGGAAAGAAAAAACTAAAACAAGTTTTTGTTATTATGGGAGAAGCGAAATCTTCCCTTTTTCTCACTCAACGCATTCGCGATTATCTTGATATTAATGCAGTATATCCAGAAGAGGAAAAAGAGTATAAATTAGATTAAAATGTGTTATTATAATGCTTATGAAAAGAGAATTTACAGCTATATTATTATTTAATTTATCTGGCAAACTCAACGATACGGGATTCTCTGATTAACACCACTTTAATTTCACCAGGATATTTTAGTTCATAATACGAACGACTATATTGCGAGCCATTTCTTTAGCTTCCAAATCATTTACTTCTCTGGGGGTAACAAAAATTCTAATTTCTCTGCCAGCTTGCAAAGCATAAGCTTTTTCAACTCCATTAAACGAAGTAGCGACCGCTTCAAGCTCGGCAAGTCTTTTTAAATAATTTTCAACACTGTCTCTTCTGGCTCCCGGTCTGGCACCGGAAATAGCGTCAGCTGATTGAACAATATATGACTCTAAAGTGGAATAAGGATATTCGCCATGGTGGGATTCCATAGCTCTGATTATTTTTTCATCCGCTCCGAATTTTTGCAAAATACGTCGCCCTATTTCCACATGGGTCCCTGTGATTTCATGGTCTACCGCTTTGCCTATGTCGTGAAGCAAAGCTCCGGCTTTAGCCACAGCCACATCGGCGCCTATTTCTTCGGCTAACATACCGGCAATATGAGACATTTCTATTGAATGTTGCAACACATTTTGACCGTAAGAAGTTCTGAAGTGCAATCTGCCGAGTATACTCACAATCCTCGGGTCAAGATTAAAAACTCCGCATTCATATGTGGCCGCTTCGCCTTTTTCTTTAATTATTTTATTTATATCTTGTTTGGCTTTTTCCACCATTTCTTCTATTTTTGCTGGTTGAATTCTGCCATCTTGAATTAAGTTTTCAAGAGCCACTCTTGCCACTTGTCGGCGGACGGAATCGTAGGAGGAAATAGTGATAAGTCCAGGGGTATCATCTACAATAACTTCCACTCCGGAAACTCTTTCAAAGGCTTTTATATTTCTACCTTCTTTGCCTATAATTTTACCTTTTATTTCATCGGAAGGAATGGTGACAGTGGTGGAAAATATTTCAGAAGAGACTGAATTAGCCAGTCTTTGAATTGAAGAAGTTAATATTTCTTTTGCTCTCGCTTCAATTTTTTCACCGCCAGCATTTTCTAATTTTTGCATTCTAATTAAAATATCTTCCTTATGTTTTTCTTCTATTTCTTTAAGCAAAACACTTTTAGCCTCTTCTTCTGTTAAATTAGAGACTTTCTGCAATTCTTCAAATTTTTGTTTTTCTAGCGTTTCTGATTTCTCTTTGATGGTTTTTACTTCAGAAACTTTTTTCTTGACTTGTTCAATTTCTTTATCTATATCAACCTGCCGTTTATCTAAAAATTCCTCTTTTTTTATAAGGTGATCTTCGGTTTTTTTAATTTTTTCTTCTTTTTCTTTAAATTCCAATCTCGTTTCTTTCAAAGTTTCCTCTGCTTTTTTTTGAGCTTCTTCTGTGATTTTTTTAGCTTCTTCTCTGGCATGAAGCTCCATTTGTTTAATGCGAAGTTCCACCGAACCGCGTTGACCTAAAGCTATAATCCATCTTAAAAAATAACCGAAAGCTACACCAACAAGAGAGGTCAGACCCGCCAGGAGCATTACTAATTTTAATGACATATATTTTGCTGTAATTTCGCTCTATTTTAGACGAGTTGTAACTTTTTTCTCTTTATTTTTGGCTTTTTTAGGGAAATTAAGTTCATTTTAGTTAAAAATTCGGTATTTTTTACGAAATTACTTGATTTAATACTAATGTAAGTAATATACACCAATATATGTTTTTAAGCAAATTATTTTTTAGTAAAAGTTAGAGGATTTTGTCAACAATCCCGTATTTTTTAGCTTCGATAGAAGACATAAAAAAATCACGGTCTACATCATTTTCTATTTTTTTGATTGGTTGTCCAGTATTTTCAGCCAACATTTTATTAAGATTTTCTTTAGTTTTTAAAATATGTTTGGCAGTGATGGCAATATCCGTTGCTTGTCCTTCGGCACCACCTACAGGTTGGTGAATCATCACTTCCGCATTTTGAAGAATAAATCTTTTACCTTTAGCACCGGAAGACAAAACCATTGCAGCACCAGAAGCAGCAATACCAACACAATATGTAGAAACATCCGGTTTAATGAATTTCATGGTATCCACAATAGCGAGAGTGGAAGTGACTGAGCCACCAGGGGAATTTATGTAAAGAGAAATTTCTTTTTTAGAGTCTTCATTCTGTAAAAATAAAAGTTGGGCGATAATAAGATTTGCCATATCATCCTCAATCTGGCCACTTAAAAATATAATCCTATCTTTTAAAAGTCTGGAATAGATATCATAAGCTCTCTCACCATTGTGAGATTTTTCAATAACAGTTGGAATTAATATTGAATTTTTAGTTGTATTTTTGTTTATATTTTTCATAATGAATAGTATAACAGGTTTTTTGGATTAAATCCATCTCACCCCATCTAGATTTTAGTATAATTATAAATGTTCTCCGGTCCCTCTCCTTAGTAAGGAGAGGGGAAGGGGTGAGGTTATTAACTCTCCAAGAGTTTCAAAACTGCAGAATTAAGAAGAATAGTAGCTACATAAATACGAGCGTTTACTTCAGAAGCTTCTGGATAATGCTTCATAACTTCTTTAACTTCATTTTCTAGGATATATTTATCTGGAGATAATTTTTCAACTTCGGCAATTTTATTAAAAATAAGTTGAATTTTTGCTTTTTTCTCTGAGCTTTCTTTAAAATCTTTTTTTAATTCTTCCTCGGTTTTTTTAGCTTGAGCTAGATAATCATCGTATTTATGACCCGCTTTTTTTATATCATCTTTCATTTGAGCTAACGATTTTTCAGTCTCGCTCATAACTAAAATATCCGGCAAATCTATTTTTGTATTTTTAAGAAGCTCTCCCATTATACCGGCTCTTTTTTTCTCTATGTTTTTGGCTTTTTTTTCTTCTATTATGTTTTGTTTAATTTTTTCTTTAAGGTCATTTAAATTTTTAAAATTGCCGGCGGCTTTTGCCAATTCATCATCAAGTTTTGGTAAATTCTCTTCTTTTTCCAAATCCAATTCAGGGTGGTTGTGAGTATTTTGATTTTTGTTTTTTTGATGCCAATCAAAATGAGCTTTATTTTTCCTTATTTGTAGAAGCACTTCAGCTACTTCTTTATCGGTAACTTCTAAATCTTCAGCACTTATTTTTACTGAGGATATAGCTTTAGTGGCTATTTTTTTATAATCGGGTAATTCAAATAAAGGTGCAATAGCAAAAATCGCTTTAAATTCAACCGGATTTCCCAAAGCTAATTTAGTAATGGAGATTTGAGGCTGACCTATTATATCTAATTTTTCCTGTTCTACAATTTTAGAAAAATGCTCTTTTAAAAGTATATCAGTTGCTTCTTCAAGAATTTTACTTTCGCCAATTTTTTCCACTACGATATTTTCCGGTATATGACCTTTTCTAAATCCAGAAACTTCTAAAGAGGAGGCAAACATCTCTACCGCTTTTTTACGGGCGGTCAACAAAAAATCGGCAGGCAGAAATACTTCCAATTCCATTTCCGATTTTGGCAATTTTTTTATTTTGATTTGATATTCCACCAAGCTAGTTTAGCTTAAAACTCTTTTTGAAGCAAACCTCACCCCTAATTTTTATCTTCTATAATAACTTCACCTAGCCCCTCTCCTACTTACCACCATCTCTATTATTTACCACCTCACCTCTCTCCTACCTACTATTTTACCACCTCACCCCTAGCCCCTCTCCTTAGTAAGGAGAGGGGAAGCGAGAAACTCAAACTTTGTAATAAATTTATATTTATTGCAACTCTGCCTTTATGGCGGCAGCTCCTTGGTCAAGATTGTCCAAGTTGGTAGCGTTTAAATCTTTTTCTATTGAATTCAAATTATCAGAACTGCTTTGCTGGTTTAAAGATTTGGTAACGGTATCAGTTTGTTCTGTTGGCGCGACATACGATTTTTGAGATGATCTCGCCCTCAAGAAATACAACCCGCCGATTATAATAAGAGCTAATATAATAATAACCGCAATTAACGGTCCAACCGATTTTTTTTCCACTTGCTCCGATATTGGAGGCATTTGATTTGGATTATTAAAAGTATCCATTTTAATTTAAGTTAGTTTATAAATTTTATTTTTGATTAGAAGAATTTCTTAATTTACTGTAACTCAATTTTAAACTTTTCACAACATCAACTAAAGCCGAGCGGACTGCTTTCAGGTCATTTTTAGCTTGTTTTATTTGCTTTCTGGTTGTCTCAAAATTTCCTCTTATAAGACTGGCGGTGGTTGAAGCTGTGCTTGAAGCTGTATTTTCCGAAAAGGTAATAAGGGAAATACTTGTTCTAGCCACTTTAATCTTATTTTTAGCGACCACTATAAGGCTTTTAGCTTCTGATACATCAATACCTTTATTTTCCATTTTGGTAATTCTTGATTCTATTCTTTCGGTTAAAATATCCAAACGATTGGTTGCGGCGTTAAATCTTTCAGTTATTCTTTGAATAAATTGATTAACGCGTTTTGTCATTCTACCGGCGATTTCCCGTCTTCTTTTTTGAACCGAGTCTTTTATTCTCTCTTTTTTCTGTTCCAATTCTCGCTTTAAGGTTTCTTTTTCGTTTTCTATTTTGTCTTTTATAGTTTCTTTTTTATCTTTTACTCTTTCTCTAACCCCTTCTCTTCTATCTTTTACTCTTTCTCTAACTTTTTCTCTCCTATTTTCCAATCTATCTTTTACGGTTTCTCTCTTGTTATTCTCCACTTCATTTCCGATAGTTTCTTTTTCTACTTTTACGCTATTATTGTCGGAAACTTCTAGATTGGAGTCTGTATTGGTTTCCGAATGAGCATAAGTTAAACTTGGCAAAACTATCAAAGAAATTACAATTAAAATCAATAATTTATTTTTCATAATACTAAAATTTATTTATAAATAATTTCTACCTAAACATTTTCTATTGTATCACAAAAATAAAATCAAGAGGAACTTCTATTTGAATAACAATTCCCAAAAGAACTCGCTTGGAAATTGTTATTCGTCTACTTCCAATTTTTCTCCTTCAACTGATTTAATGTCTATTCTCCAGCCGGTAAGTTTAGCTGCTAACCTGACATTTTGACCGCCTTTACCTATTGCTAGAGATTGCTGGTCCTCGGAAACCGTTACACTCGCTTCTCTATTTTCCTCATTTATTTCAATGGAAACTATTTTAGCGGGGGAAAGAGCGTCTTCTATAAATTCAGCCGGATTTTCAGACCATTCTATAATATCTATTTTTTCTCCGCCAAGTTCGGAAGTAACGGTGGCCACCCTTATACCTCTTTGACCGACCAAAGACCCTACCGGGTCAATATAATTATCATTTGAAACGACCGCTATTTTGGAACGCGAACCGGCTTCTCTGGCTATTGATTTTATTTCTATAGTTCCATTCGCTAATTCCGGAGCTTCATTTTCAAAAAGTTTGATAAGAAAACGCGGATGAGAACGAGAAAGACGAAGAGCCACTCCTTTAGGACTATCTTCAACTTTATATAAATAAGCTCTTACTCTTTCACCTTGATTAAATCTTTCACCGGGTATTTGTTCTTCATAAGGCAAGATACCCACCGCTCTGCCGACATCTATAAATATATTACCTCTCTCAATTCTTTGGACGGTGCCGGAAATAATATCTCCTTCTCTTTCTCCAAATTCTTTCAACACCGAAGACCTTTCAGCTTCTCTGATTTTTTGCATAATGACTTGTTTGGCGGTTTGGGAAGCTATGCGACCGTAATCTCCTTTTGATTCAAGAGGAAATATCAATTCATCTCCCACTACCGCGTCCTTTTTTATTTTTTGAGCGTTGGGAAGTAAAATATGATGTTCCGGATTGAAAAGCACTCTATCATCATCCTTTTCTTCCGCCGTTTCCACCGCTTCTTCTAAAGATTTTTTATCCATAAACACTTTAGTATCATCAACCACAATTTTTACTTGATTCATATTTACCGCTCCGGTTTGCAAATCAAAAATGGCACGGATTATTTGTCCGCGTTTGCCATATTCTTTTTTATAAGCGGTAGCCAAAGCCATTTCAATGGCTTCAATCACTTTATTTTTGGGAATACCTCTTTCTTCTTCTAATTGGTCAAGAACAGAATTTATAACTTTTAAATCAAACATAAAATTAAATTAACCGATAAAATACCCCCAGCCCCTCTCCTAAATGCAGGAGAGGGGAGAAATAAAAAATCCGCTTTCAAGCGGAGTATCTTTCTTTCAGTATTGCGTCCATTGTATACTTAAGATAATAAATAGTCAAGAAATTCGCTTGTAATAAAGTTTTTTTATTAAAATGTATTATAATGAATATTATGAGTAATTTACCCTCTTCAGAGAAAAATATTTCCGCAAAGAAATATAATATATGGGAATTTTTATATAACCGACTCGGTTTGCATTCTATCTCTTACTTTGTGCCGGAACACGCACAGTCATTGCCTTATTTATTGGGAGGATTATCGCTTGTGGCATTTGCTATATTGTTTGCCACCGGTATTTATTTAGCCCAATTTTATAATCCAAATCAAATTATTTCTAACGAAAGTGTTTCTTTCATAATAGCGAGTGTTCCGTTTGGAAATTTCGTGCGGAGTATTCATTTTTGGACAGCAAATATTATTTTCGGACTAATTTTATTACATATGGTGCGTGTTTTCATCACCGGAAGTTATAAACGCCCTCGCGAATTTAGTTGGTTGGCCGGCTTAGGATTGCTTGGAGTTACAATGGGATTTCTTTTTACTGGGACTATGTTAAGTATGGGACAAGAAGGAATAGAGGCACTTCAACATACCAGCGAGATAGGAACACTTTTGGGAAGTTGGGGACTATGGTTTACCGGCGGTTTTAGTGCGATTTTACCGTTTATTGGGAGAATATATGTGGCACATATTTCTATTTTAGTTATATTATTTGTATTATTTATTTTTGCTCATTTATATTTAATAAAAACGCATGGTATTTCTCCAAAAGCGGAAATAAACGCCACCACTGATGGTATAAATAATGAAAAAACTAACAAATTTACCGAACATTTAAAAAAATTGGCAGGTTGGTCATTTATTTTTTTGGCGATTGTGTCTATCCTCGCACTAATTTTTCCGGAATCTTTGAGCGGTTTCGGGCTTGCTGGTGTTGAAATGACAAAACCGCCGTGGATGTTTTTATGGATATATGGAATGGAAGATGTTTTTGGTATGACATCTTTAATATGGGGACCCGCTCTACTATTTATTCTTCTTGGTATAATTCCCTTTATTGATCGTTCTCCTTTTTTATCTCCGCGTCGCAGACCGTGGATTATGGTTTTTGGCACGGCTATTTTTTTGGCACTTTTGGCTTTAAGTATAAACGCTAAGCTTGCTCCGATTGGAGGCAAAACTGAAGAAAATCATAAGTCAAATATTGTTACGCAGTTATTCTCTATACCTATTGCTTACGCTCATAATATGCCTTTTCTGTCATTTACACCTTCAGTGGTTACTCCCAGTCAAGTGATAAAGATTAACGGAGACGGATTAAAGACAGATGGTGTATATGATATTTATTTAAAAAGTTTTAAAACTATAATAAAACTTGGAACAGCGGAAGTTGAGCAAGGAGAAGATAGTTTTGATATTGAATTAAAAATCCCCCCAAATTTACCCGGAGATATGTATTCCGTCAAGATACAAAGTATTCGTAATAAACAGTTTAGTTTTTCTGCTCCGCTTCAACTTGCCGTTCAGCCGGTTACTGTAATACTCGCGTCAAAAACATTGGTATATACAAAATATCCCATTCCGAAAAAGGAAATTCCTTGGATTATCGGTATAATTATTATTTCTCTCGGTCTCGGAACATTTTTACTCACTAAGAAAAAATATTAATACATTTTTCTGTTTACAACGCATTTTAAATGTTATGTTTGTTATCTTTCTTGATGAATTTTGAGGAATACTGAAGATTGGCGTCTGTTTTTTTATGCGGATTGAAAATATTTTTTGGGTCAAAAATATTTTTTACTTCTTTGAATAAATCAAATATTTTTTTACCATACATTTTTTCCAAATAAGGTCCGCGAATCAGACCGTCATTATGCTCACCACTCATAGAACCGCCATATTGAAAAACTAAATCATAAACTTTTTCCGCCAGTTTCGGAATGATGGCACGCTGATTGGCGTCAGTCATATCCATTAAAGGAATAATATGAAAATTGCCGTTACCAACATGTCCAGCTATGGTGTAAGTTAGTTGGGAATATTGAGCCAAAATAGCGTTAAGTTCTAATAGAAATTCAGGCATTTTTTTTGGTTGCACAATAATATCATCAATAAAAGGGACAGTTTGCTTGCCTTTTATTTTTTTGCGTAATAAATTAAAACTTTGGCGTCTAATTATCCAATATTTTTGTTCTTCAATACTATTTTTAGGGATATGTGTAAAAAGATTAAATTTCTTCAGTAACGCTTTATTGAGTTCATTGATATTTTTATCAATTTCAATCATATTATCGCTGTTAAATTCCGCCATCAATACCAGTTTTGGCAAACTTCTCATTTTTAACATTATTTTAAAATCTGGCAATAACAAAAAAGCGAATTTAAAAATATTAGTCTCTTTGCTGATGAGATGTGCTATTTGTGGTGCAAATTTAAGGGCTAATTTTAGTGTTTTATCATCGTAAGATTCAAAATCAGTCGGTTTATATTGCAAAACCAGATTGACTATATTCGCTAATTGAGCGGTATCATTTAAATATATCACCAACATTTTGGAATATTTTTCCGTTTTAACGAGATGAAATTTTATTTCGGTAATTATTCCAAGAGTTCCTTGGGAACCCACAAAAATTTTACTTAAATCAAAAGTATTCGCTTTTTTGTCAAATACTTTCCAAAGTAGATAACCGGTTGAATTTTTAGAAACTTTTGGTTTAGCGGCTTGAATAATATCATAATTTTGGGATATCAATTCATACATTTGACGATAAATATTTCCCTCAAAAGTTTTAAGCGCCAATTTTTCGTGCATTTGCGTTTCGTTTATTTTTTTAAATTCATATTCTTGACCATCGCTTAAAATTACTTTAAGTGAATTTATATAATCTTCAGTTTTTCCATAACGGAGAGACATTTCTCCACCGGCATTATTGGCTACAATACCTCCTACGGAAGCGATTGACTTGGAAGCCGGATAACTGGGGAATATTAAATTTCGTTTTAAGGTTTCTTTTTCCAAGTTGCGATAAAAAAGTCCCGGTTCGCAACTTACCCAATCCGTGCCGAAATCTTTAATTTCGCGCAAATGGTGATTCAAGTCCATTATAATTGATTCATTCAGCGTGCCACCACCCATATCGGTTCCGGCCGATCTTGGTGTTATGGATAAATTTTTATTGTCGGATTTATATTTATTTACATAATTGACTAATGTTTTGATGTCCGCGGTATTTTTTGGGAAAACCACTATTTTTGGTTTAATTCGAAAAATGCTCGCATCTACGCTATAAAAATCAAGAGTATATGAATCGTCTTTTACTTCGCCTTTAATTAAATTTAATAAATCTTTTTTTAAATCCATATATTTTTCATTATACCCTTTATTTTGAGAATGTGTTAAATAATGCTTTGTATTTTTAATACTCTTACAGTATAATTATAATATATGGAAGAGCAAATTCCACAAAACAAAAAAAAAGAATTTCCAGTCGGGAAAGAATTTCCAGTCGGGTTTGCAAATTTACCGTTAGACCAAAAAAGAAAATTTATGAATGAGAAACCACCTGATTCAGAAGGCGTTTCAGAGGGTGTTGCGACTCCCGAAAATGCAAAATTAATTCTTGTAGGAAAAAGTAATAAGTGGTATAGAAAACAAGGACAATCTGTAAAAAATAATATTACCGCGGCAATAATAAGTTTAAATCCTGCTTCTGACCAAAACCAACTGCCTCCAAGAAAAGGTTTTGAACCCGCACCTGGTGATAATATTATTTCAACCGAAGTTAAACCAATTGAATTTACTGCTCCGGAAGAAATATTTTCTGATTCGTCTATTATAATGCGACACGAAGTAATCGCCGAAGATTCGGTATGGAAAATTTTAGAGGAAACACTTGAGACTGGTGAACAATTTAAAAATATGACCAAAGCTCAAAAGATTTATATTTTAGATGTTTTAACAAGTAAAATGTTTCAAGACTCTCATCAATATGGATTGGGTGATAATGGGGTTATTAGTGTTGGAGATGAAATAGATTTTACAAAACTGTTTGAAGATAGAGAAGAGATAGTATCTATTTTTAAGAAAGCCAAAGAAACAATTATTGAAGGCAGTCCTCAAGAGAAATCTATTCTTGCCAATAATAAAAAAATTACCGAACAGATAGAAAAAAATCCAGATGTAGAACTCACTAATGATAAAGTGACTGAAATTTTAAAACCAAAACCAAAACCAAAACCAATAACTCCGATTGAATCTGAAATAAACGATTTAGTTGAAGGAACTGGAAAACCAAAAGCTCCAGAAATAATAGAAAATAATTCTGCAAAAGAACAAATACATAATAATATTGCCGATATTGCCGATATTACTGATATTGCCGAAGCTAAAGCCAGCCCAGTAAGATCTCTGGCTTCTGATTCTAGATCTGTCCTTGCTAACGTTGCTAACGCTAAATTTGAAGGAGGAATTGAAGAAGCTTTTCAAGAAGAAATTAATGGTATATACGGAAAAGGTGGTCTTTTGGGGCTTGGTAAAAGGATGGGAATAAATACTCAAGAATGGAAAAAAATGGCAAAACTTCCGGCAACTAAAGTGATAGAATATTACACGGGCGATTCAGTTAAATCAGGTTTAGCTCCCAATATTATTGATAAATTATCCAAATCAAAAAAACACATCGCTTTAATGAAGCAAATGGTCGGTTTAATAGAAAAAACAAATGAGGCAGTCAAGCCGTTTGAAAATGAAACAGTGGAACAATTTATAAAAAGATTGGGAAATTTTGTAATGAAAAATACTCCCTCGTTAGCAAAAGTAGCATAAAATTGATGAATGAAGATTTTAACAAAAAAATAATAAAAGATTTCGGGCTGGAAAATATGGATTCTGGCGAACAGCAACGAATGATAGAAAAAATAGGCAACCTGCTTTTTGAATCAGTAGTGGAAAAAGCGGTGGAGGTAATGGATGATAATGTTATGAATGATTTTGAAAATACGGTGGTTAATGCTGGTAGCGATTATCAAAAAGTTATTTCATTTCTCAAATCTCGGGTATTTGGGTTTGATAAAATAGTGGCTGATGAAATGTCTCGCCTCAAACGAGCCACTTCCGGCATATTCGCTTAAATAATATGAAAAATATAGACGAAAAAGAAATACAAAAAACACTTGATGAAATCAGTAAAAGGACAGAAGAATTTCAATCTGGTGAAAATTATTCTCCAGATAATAAATCTTCTCCTAATCATTTGATGGTAATACTTGCTACTATAGGAATAATTGTAGTGTTGATTATCGCAACATTTTTTTATAGTAAGGGTAGTGGGTCAAATTCAAAAATAAAAGCTCCAGCTGGATATGAAGTTGTTTATCCAAAAAATGCCCCTCCTCGTTTACAAAAAAATAATTATGAAAACATCTAAAGGATTTACTTTGATAGAGCTTCTCGTTGTTATCGCTATTATTGGGATACTTTCATCTATTATTCTTGGGAGTCTTAATAATGCCAGAGCTAGTGCTAGAGATTCAAAAAGAAAGCAAGAAATGATATCTATGCAAACAGCTCTTGAATTGTATTATTTTGATAATGGTGTGTATCCTTCAACTAATGGTTCTTGGCGAGGGGCTGTTACATTTGGTAATTATGGAACAGGTGCAACAGGATATATTCCCGGGTTAGTTCCCAATTATATACCTGTTTTACCGTTAGATCCAAGTGGTACTAATGATGGATATCTCTATCGTTCTAATGGTACTAACTATAAATTGCTTTCACATAAAAGTCCGGAGAGTTATCCTGCCCCTGGGACCAAATTTTATGATTCTGCCAGACCCACTTGGGCATGGAAGCTATGTAGTGGAGAACCTGCTTGTAGTAGTTGGTAAAATTTATGTTGACTTCTTTTTGGAGTTTGTTAATATATATATATATATTGATTTACACTAGAAATATTATGATTAAAACAAAAACAAAACTAAATATCACCTTAAAAGAAGCGAGCAGACTTTTTAAAGTTGCTAATAATTTTGCTGATATTTTTGAAGATTTTTTAGAGTCAAAAAAAATGTTTAGTTCTGAATTTACAAAAGGTTTGCAGACTTCTGTAGAACAAGCAAAATCAGGTCGCCTAAAGAAAATTTCTTCACTCTCAATATTAAAAAATTAAAAGGATTTAACCCACCTATATGGAGAGTAAGAATAGGAATTTATAGAATAATTTATTCTTTTGATAAAGATTTTATTATTTGTCTTAGGTTTAGACACAGAAAAGATATATACAGAAATTTATGAATTTTTATTTGACTTCTTTTTGGAGTTTGTTAATATATAGACCATTGATAAATAAGCGAGCGGCTTTTATTTTGTCGCGATTTTAGAAGCTTTAAAAATTAATAATAAATTTAATCAAAATATTATGGCAGAAGAATTTGATCGTTCAAAACCACATGTAAATGTTGGAACAGTCGGCCATGTTGACCATGGCAAAACCACTTTAACAGCCGCGTTGCTCAAGATTATTGATATGAATAAGGCGGATGGTTATGGGGCTCGTTTGGAAGAAATTGATAGTATTGATAATGCACCCGAAGAAAAATCTCGCGGTATTACTATTGCTTTGCATCACAGCGAATATTGGACACCGGAAAGACATTACGCTCACATTGACGCTCCGGGACACGCCGACTATATTAAAAATATGATTACCGGCGCCGCTCAAATGGATGGTGCGATTTTGGTAGTTGCCGCTACGGATGGAGTGATGCCTCAAACCAGAGAACATATTTTGCTTGCTAAGCAGGTTGGAGTTCCAAAAATAATTGTGTTTCTTAATAAATGCGATATGGTGGCGGACCAAGATTTAATTGATTTGGTGGAAGAGGAAATTCGCGAGCTTTTGACTAAAAATCAATATGATGGCGCGGCTACCCCCATTATCAGAGGTTCCGCCCTTAAAGCTTTGGAAGCTAATGATATGAATGATGAATGGGCTAAAAAAGTTTTTGAACTTGTGAAAACTCTTGATTCTTATATTCCGTTGCCTGTTCGCGAGCTTGATAAACCATTCCTTATGCCGATTGAAGATATTTTCTCCATTGAAGGCAGGGGAACCGTGGTTACCGGAAAAATTGAAAGAGGAGAAGTAAAAGTGGGTGAAGAAGTGGAAATAATCGGTCTTAAAGATGCTCAAAAAACAACCGTTACCGGTATTGAAATGTTTAACAAACAACTTAAGGAAGGCAGAGCTGGAGATAATGCCGGTATTTTACTTCGCGGTCTCAAAAAAGAAGATGTTCATAGAGGTCAAGTAATCGCTAAACCGGGAACTGTTACTCCCCATACCGATTTTGAAGCGGAAGTTTATATCTTGAAAAAAGAAGAAGGGGGACGACATACACCGTTTTTCACTGGTTACAAACCGCAATTTTACATCAGAACCACTGATGTTACCGGCGAAGTAACTTTGGCTGAAGGAGTAGAAATGGTAATGCCTGGAGATACCATTACTTTCAAAGTAAAATTAACAGCACCGGTAGCTCTGGAAGAAAAGCAAAAATTTGCTATTCGCGAAGGCGGTAAAACTGTTGGTGCTGGAGTGGTAACAAAAATAGTAGCTTAAAGATATGGAAAATTTTGAAAGAAAACCAATTAAAAAAAGAAAAAAAGACGACTAAAACAACAAAGACTAAGGCAAAGAAAAAAGAAGAGCCTATTTCTAAATTGCGTATTAGAGTAATGGCTTATGAATATAAAGTGCTTGACCTTTCGGTTAAGCAAATTATAGATACGGCTATGCGTTATGATGCCAAAGTGGTTGGACCGGTGCCTTTGCCTACGGAAATTAAAAAGTATACGGTCAATCGTTCTCCTTTCGTTTATAAAGATGCTCGGGAGCAATTTGAGATGCGAGTGCATCGCAGATTGATAGATATTATCAATCCTTCTCCAAAAATAATGGATTCTTTAACCAATCTTTCACTTCCATCTGGAGTGAATATTGAGGTCAAGATAGTATAGTTACAAAAAACTTGACAAGATATATACAACATATATACTTCTTATATATGGATACTGTGATATTTAAAATAGATAAAAAACTTAAACAAGCTGCCCAAAAACAAGCTAAAAAGGGAGGTTTTTCTTTATCTGACTATTATAGATCAGTTACTATTCCTTTGGCGGAAGGGAAAAGTAGGATTGGTTTAATTCGGGAGGAACAGTTAAATGCAAAAACTGTTCGTGAACTTTTAAAGATTTCAAAAGATATTAAAGAAGGTAAAAATCTATCTCCTGTTTTTGATAATGTAGAAGATGCTATAAATTATTTAAAATGTGCTAAATGAGAATAGATTATCACAGAAGATTTGTTAAAAATTTTATTAAATTATTTATATAATAATTTAATAATTCAATAACAAAAAATAATCACATCATCCATAATAATTTTATTTTTTAAGATACTATACAAATGGGACGATCGTCCCGTTTGTATAGTCTGTTTTTTATTTTGAAAATATTGACAAAAAATTTGCAAAAAATTGATAATTCTGTTAATCTATCAAAAGCCAAACGGCGTTTTTTATTGAGGATATGAATTAAAGATATGAAATTTACATTAGCTAAAAAAGTAAATATGACCCAGATTTTTGGGGAAGATGGTAAAGTGACGGCAGTGACTGTTTTGAATGTGGAGCCTATAGTGGTTTCTCAAATTAAAACTAAAGAAAAAGATGGTTATAGTGCGGTACAGGTAGGCACTGGTTCTCGCAGAGAAAAAAACACTCCAAAACCTGTTTTAGGACATTTGAAGGATGTTCCTATGCCTGAAGGAAAGAAGGGAAGTTTCGCTGTTCTTAAAGAATTTAGATTAGAGGATACTTCTTCTTTAAACAAAGGGGATAATATGGAGGTAGATACTTTTACTATTGGCGATAAAATTGCTGTTTCTGCTATATCAAAAGGTAAAGGTTTTCAAGGAGTGGTTAAAAGACATGGCTTCCATGGTGGTCCTCGTTCTCATGGACAAAAACATTCTGAAAGAGAGCCGGGTTCTATTGGTGCCACCGGACCTCAGAGAGTTTTTAAAGGAGTAAAAATGGCTGGTCGGATGGGAAGCGATAAGGTAACGGTGAAAAATTTAAAAGTGGTTGCCATAGATAAAGAAAACAATATAATGATGGTCTCCGGTGCGGTGCCGGGCAGAAGAGGAACACTGGTTGAAATTCGCTCAGTTTGAAAATTTTAAAATTGATACATTTAATGAAAATTCTAAATTGAAAATTTAAATCATCATGGAAGCGACAATATATAATCAAACAGGTAAAGAAGAAGGAAAAATAAAACTTCCGGAAAAAGTTTTCGGTTTATCTTGGAATACAGATTTGGTGCATCAAGTAGCCACTTCTATGATGGCAAACAAAAGAATTCCTATCGCTCATACAAAAAACAGAGGTGAAGTTTCTGGTGGTGGCAAAAAACCATGGAGACAAAAAGGCACCGGCAGAGCTAGACATGGTTCAAGAAGAAGTCCTATTTGGGTTGGTGGTGGAGTTACTCATGGACCCAGAAATGACAAAGACTATTCAAAAAAAATCAATAAAAAAATGAAAGTCAAAGCTCTTTTTACGGTGCTTTCTCGCAAATTCAAGGAGGGAGAAGTGATTTTTATTGATAATATTTCTTTGAAAGCTCCAAAAACAAAAGAAGCGAAAAATATAATAAATTCTTTATCAAAAATAAAAGAATTAAGTTCTATCACCAGAAGAAAAAATGCCGCCTTTATCGCTCTTCAACAAAAAAATGAAAATATTTTAAAAAGTTTTAGTAATTTTGGTAATTTAGAAATCGGTCAATTGAAGGATTTGAATGTTTTAGACCTTTTGCAATACAGATATCTTGTTGTGACTGATCCGGAAAAATCAATAACAATTCTTTCTTCCAAGATAAAATAAAAATTATGACAATAGATTTAAAAGCAAAATACGCGAATATTTTATTAAGACCCCGTATTACCGAGAAGGCTAATTCTATGGCAGATAAAAATATTCACACTTTTGAAATTGCGTCAAAGGCGACCAAAAAACAGGTTATTGAAACAATTAAAGCTTTTTATAAAATTTCTCCCGTGAAAGTGAATATCGTTAAAAATCCCGCCAAGAAAGTTTTTATAAAAGGAAAGAAAGGTGTTAAAACAGGAGTGAAAAAAGCTTATGTCTATTTAAAAGAAGGAGATAAGATAGAATAGTTCAAAATAAAAATATGGCAATAAAAAATTACAAACCAACATCAAAATCAAGGAGACATATGTCTATTGTCTCTTATAAATCTATTTTAACTAAAAACAAACCTCTAAAAGCTCTCACTTCCGGCGTGAAGAGATCTGTCGGACGAAATAATGCGGGCAGGATAACAACGCGTCATAAAGGTGGCGGTCATAAGAGATTATTTAGAGAGATTGATTTTAAATACAACAAAATCAATATTCCTTATAAAATAACTTCTGTGGAATATGACCCAAATCGCACCGGGTTTATCGGTATTGCTGTTTATGAAGATGGCGAGAAAAGATATATTCTTTTGCCAAAAAATATTAAAGTTGGCGAAAAACTTTTAACAGGAGAAAAGGCGGAAATAAAACAAGGTAATAGATTACCGTTAAAGAGTATACCGACTGGCGCTTTTGTTTATAATGTGGAACTAAAACCTCTTGGGGGAGCGAGAATTGCTCGTTCAGCCGGCAATTTTGTTCAAGTATTGGCTAAGGATGCTGGTTATGTTGATTTAAAAATGCCATCTAGTGAAATACGCAAAGTGAAAGAAACTTGTTGGGCCAGTATTGGCACGGTTTCAAATGAAGAAAAAAGACTTGAAAATTATGGAAAGGCCGGAAAAAGCAGGTGGAAAGGTATTCGTCCAACAGTACGAGGTACCGCAATGAATCCGGTTGACCATCCGCATGGTGGCGGTGAAGGTAGGCAAGGCAGAGGCAGGAAACGAGCGGTTTCTAAATGGGGTAAACCAACCGGTAAAGGTCAAAAATCGCGACGCACTAAAAAATATTCTGATAAATTTATTATTAGCAGAAGAAAAGTAGGCAAGAAGAGATAATTATGAATAATATAAAAATTTCACTGATTGATATTGATAAAAGAAAAAAGCTGAATATAAGATCCGGAGATACAGCGCGTGTTACTCAAAAAATAATTGAAAAAGATAAAAAGACCGGCAAGCCAAAAACCAGATTGCAGGATTTTGAAGGATTATGTTTGGCAGTCAAGCACGGTAAAGAAGCCGGAGGCACTTTTACTTTGAGAAAAGTGGCGTCAGGGGTGGGAGTTGAAAGAATTTTTCCAATTTATTCTCCAATGATAGAAAAAATAAAAATAATTAAACGCTCCAAAGTTCGTCGCGCCAAACTTTATCATATTCGTGATAAAGCGGCTAAAGAAATTCGTCGTCAAATGAGAAATGTCAGAGCTTTACCTAAAGTGGAAGAAATTGAACTTGACACAAAATAACTCCTTCACTCATTCATTCACTCACTCTTCATTTTTGGTCTACTAATGGGAACACCTCACC
This sequence comes from Candidatus Zambryskiibacteriota bacterium, assembly GCA_003233455.1. Classification (GTDB taxonomy): domain Bacteria; phylum Patescibacteriota; class Minisyncoccia; order Phycocordibacterales; family WO2-35-19; genus WO2-35-19. Next base: position 23,245 of record QILQ01000043.1, read on the forward strand.
CCTCGCTTCGCGTAGGAGAGGGGAAAGAAAAACTTAACTAAATCACTTTAAGGCGTAGAAATTCAAACAAAGATTATGTAGCGGCACAAGTTAAAGCACTTTTAGATTTTCTGCAATTTTTAACATTTCAGAAATACTCTTGTCTTCTAATGATTCTTTCACATTATTCCAAAGAGCAAGATTTGTTTTTGCCCAATTCAAATATTTTGTTTTTGCTAAATCAGTATAAAAATAAATTCCTTCGTCCAGTAATTTATTTTGTTCAGAAGTAATTTTATTTGCTAGCTTTTGTATATCTATTTTATTTTGTTTGATATAATTATTTGTAAATAAAATTGGTGTAATTGGTAAAGACTTGAACAAAGTATCGGCATCACTTAATGATTTTCCTTCATTTGAAATATTTTGATTTCTAATTGCAGTATGAGCTTCCATAATTATATTTTCAATTTTGATGATTTCCTCATCAGAATATCCGCTTTTAATCAAAATATTATTACGGTAACTATTCGCTTCTTCAGGTTCAGAATTAACTTTTACAATATAATTCAAATCATGAACAAGTGCCGCTGACTCAACAAAAAATAAATTGGCGTTGATTGATTTAGCAAAAACAATTGCTTTATTTTTTACAAAAACAATATGGTGCCATCCATGAAAAAGTAGTTTTTTACTTTTTTTTAAGTATACCTTTTCAAGGTTTAAAGTTAAATTATTTATCTTGCTTTTTTGTTTCATAACCCAGGTGCACCAATCTTTTGTTATATATTATACAAACTCAATATATAATTATTACATAAACTGTAAATAATCATACTATCAAGATTATTTTACTGATTTTTATAAAATTATGCAACAAAAATACTTGACACAAAATAACTCCTTCACTCATTCATTCACTCACTCTTCATTTTTGGTCTACTAATGGGAACACCTCACCCCTCGCTTCGCGTATAAGGAGAGGGGAAAGAAAAACTTAACATTATACTAAAATCTAGATAGGGTGAGGTGTTTGAAAAAAGATGGAAAGTAGATATACTTTGTTTGTAATTAGCGCGAGTGGTGGAATTGGTAGACACGCTGGCATGAGGTGCCAGTGCCGTAAGGTGTGCAGGTTCAAGTCCTGTCTCGCGCACCAAAATCGCTAACCGCTAGTAAAAATTTTCTTTATGGTATAAAGTGAGTATTATGCTTTACACTAAAAAAGGAGATGATGGAACAACCAAAACATTCGGATGCGATCAACGGATATCAAAAAGTTCGGCGGTTGCGGAAGCTTTAGGAAATCTTGACGAAATAAACTCATTTTTAGGTCTTTGTAAGGTTCAAGCGACTTATCTTGGTTTTAAGTTGAAGGATACGAATTTGGCTGACTTTGTTCATAATATGCAAAAAAATCTTTTTATTATTCAAGCGGAAATAGCTGGAGCTGATAAAGTAATTACTGAAGATAAAGTTAAAGAATTAGAAGAGATTGTGGATAATATTGAAAAGGAATTACCGCCGATAAAATCTTTTTTCATCTCTGGAGGTACATCTGATATGACCAAGTGGCAATTGGGGGGAGCGGGGCTTGGAGCTATTTTTGATATTGCTCGCGTTATTGCCAGAAGAGCCGAGAGAAGGGTAATCGTTTTAGATGAAGAAATATCCCAACCTCAACTTCCAATTTCCAAATTAAAACAAGATAAAAATAATCCGTCAGCTGACGGAATAAAAGAAATAAGTAAACAAACTAAAGCTTATTTAAATAGACTTTCAAGTGCTCTATATGCACTGGCTCGCTATTCAAATCATAAAGTTGGCATAATAGAAGAAGCTCCTGATTATCGGTAATTGAGGAAAATAAAAACTGGAGAAATTGCATATTTTATGCCAAAATATCTTTTGTCGGTGTTTTTTATATTGGTGGTAGTAGCTCAGCTAGTAGAGCGCCGCTCTGTGGAAGCGGAGGTCGTGGGGGCAGAACCCATCTACCACCCATTTTTATTTTGTATAATATAATTATATTATGAAAAGATTAATTTTTATTTTTATAATAGCTTTTGTTTTAAATTTTGTTTGGGAAAATTTACACGTAGTGTTTTACAATAATTATTTAGGAGGAGAAATTACAAAATTTATTTTATTTCAAGCTTCTATTGTGGATGCTTTTATAATAACTTTGGTATCTCTTCCTTTTTTATATATAAAATATTTTGAGAATAAAACATGGTTAATCATAATTTTTGGAATGATAATCTCTATATGTATTGAATGGTTCGCTTTATCTATAAATTGGTGGCAATACAGTCCAAATATGCCGATAGTGCCTATATTGAAAATAGGTATCACTCCTATGATACAACTTGGTCTTTTGGGTTACATTTCGTATAAAATAGTGCAATCCACATAAAAAGGATGCAAGGTTTTTTATTTTGTTATAGAATATATAGTAGGAGAATTTATTTTTATTTAATTATTTAATTATTTAATTCAATATGGAATCAACAAATGAAGACTACAAACAAATGCTCACAGAAATAATCAAAAAACAGATTGTTATTTTAGGTCCTCAAATTGCGGTGCTTAAAGCTAGAGGGGTGGCTGGATTGAAAGTATCAGACGATGGAGTAGTTACTGATGTCGCCGGACCGGAACAAACTGTGTTACAACAATTGATAGATAAATATGTCGCTCTTTCAGGAGAAATTGTTAAAAATGCCGTTAATTCTATTTTTGAAAAATATCCTTCAATCAAACATTAATTTAATATGATTTAATATATGAAAAAATTTTTATTATTGTTGGTCGTTATCGGGATTACGCAACCGTTGGGGGTTTTTGCTCAAACATTAAATGGGTCAATTTCTAATGATGGTTTTGCTTACGCTTCGGTATTTACCGGAAATTTTTCTCTGTTACTTTCTATTGTTATAGGAATTATAGCTACTTTTTTTGTTTTTAGGGCGGCCAAAATATTAGGAGGCGGTTTATTTGGGTCAGTTCTTAATTATATTGGAGTCGGTATGTTTCTTGTTGTTTTGGGAACTATAGCTACTATTGCTAACAGCTGGTTTATAGATTTTTGGTTTAATATTGCCAGCACTGTCTTTTTTGCTATAGGATATATTTTTATGGTTATTGGTGCCAACAAGCTCCTTAAAGGCATAATGGATAATTAAAATGAATATTGCGCTTCATTCAGGCGCCGTGATGTATCTGTTTTTAATCTCTGCATTTTTGCTGTTGATTGTTTTTTATTTTTTTATTAGAAGAAGAGAAAAAGAGATAATAAAAGAAAAAGAAGAATCAACTCGCCACCTCTATGAACTTACTATTCTTAAAGAATTAGGAGAAAGAGTGGGATATTCCTTGGATGTGGAAGAGATTCTTCAAATTATAACAGGTTCTTTAAGGCAGTTTATAGATTATACGGCTGTTGGTTATATTGTTATCACTCCTGAAAAAGTAAAAATAAATACTCATATAGAAAAATCAGTTAGCCATTTATTTTTGAAAGAAATGAAAGAAAAAATGATAGCTTCACTTTCCGCTCTTACCGACAAATCTTTTGATGATTCCAGATTGGATGAGGCGGTTTCCGGAGCTATTGTTATTGATGAAATGGAGCAAAATATTGGTTCTCTTTTTAATATCCCCTTAGTCATCGGGGGTAAAGTAGTTGGAGTTTTAACCGTGGCTCATATAGACTCGGGTTTGTATAAAGAAGAAGATATGACTATCTTGTATAAAATAACCGGTCAAGCTTCGGGGGCGGTTTCTCGTTTACAGGAAGTGGTTAAAATTGAAAAAGGAAAATTAAACGCTATGGTGGAAAGTATGCAAGATGGAGTTTTAATGGTTGATACTGAATATAGAATAGTAGTCGCTAATCCCGCAATTAAAAAAATTATAAAATTTAATCCGTCACCTGATGAAAATAAGGAAGTGAATATTTTTAATTTTGTAGATGCACTCGGCGGTAAATTTGATATCCACGGTAGACTGGAAGAAGCCTTGGTTAATAAAAAAACTTTTGTTTCGGAGAGAATAAACATTGACGATTCTTTTTTTGAGATTGGAGTTTCTCCGGTTTTGCATTTAATGCCAAAAGGTGGTAGTCAAATGCATGGAGCGGTGGTGGTTTTTAATGATATTACTAGAGACATTGAACTTGAAAGAGTTAGAGAGGAATTTACCGGTATGATTGTGCATGAACTTCGTTCACCACTTGATGGTATTAAAAAAATCACAGAGTCGGCTATTTCCGGCAACATTGATAGAAATTCGGACCAATTTAAAGAATATTTGAATATGATTTATCAAAGCTCAGCGTCAATGCTTGGATTAGTTAATGATATTTTAGACCTTTCCAAACTTCAAGCCGGTAAATTTGAAGTAAATAAAGAAAAAGCTAATATTAAGGAGGTAATAAATAATAGAATTTTATTTTATAAAATTTCGGCTGATGTTAGAAAAATATCATTGGAAGCTTATTTGGATGATAGTTTACCGGATTTTTTTGAATTTGATCCTCGAGCCTTGAAACAAATTTTAAATAATTTTATTTCTAACGCTTTAAAATTTACTTCATCTAATGGCTCGGTTTTAGTTTCCGCTTTTCTTTATGACCCTAAAGAATATTTTCCCAAAGATTTTGACAGAACAAAAGCTCCGGTATTTCCTGAAGCAAAAGATATAAATGTTAAAAAGCCTTCTTTGTGTGTGGTTGTTTCCGATACCGGTATTGGTATACCCTCGGATAATATTAAAGACTTATTTCATACTTTTAAACAAGCGAGATTAAGTCCGATAGATAAGGAAAGTAAAGGTACCGGTTTGGGTTTAGTTATTGCCAAAGGTATTGTGGAAGCTCATAATGGCACTATTGGCGTTGTTTCAAAAGAAGGGGCAGGCACCAGTTTTTTCTTTACAATTCCTTTGTAGCGGTTATAATATTAATATACGAAAGCTATACGAAGATTAAGAAAGAATAATAAAAATAGCTTAAAAATTTTCGCAGTTTTTCGTAATTATTCGCATAATTTTCGTATAATATGAAAAAAATACTTGTAATAGATGATGACCAATTTTTTCCAAAAACTTTAGAAGCCGCTTTGCCCAAAGCTAAATACAAATTGATTTCCGCTGAAGATGGAGAAGCTGGTTTAAAAAAACTTATATCCGAGAAACCGGATCTCATTATTCTTGATTTAATGATGCCTAAATTAGACGGCAGTGCTTTTTTAAAGAAACTTCAAGAATCAAAAGATTTGCCAAAGGTGCCAATTTTAGTTTCTTCCAATCTTTCCAGTATTAAAAAAATAAGCGATGTAATGTCTATGGGGGTGGTGGGTTATGTGATTAAATCAGACGAGAGTATGCAGTCTATTGTTCAAGATATAGAACGAGTATTGGGAGAAGAGGATAAAAAATAATTTTCGGTTAATAAAATTTAGGATTATAATATTTCAGTGATAAAACTGCCAAAGTAAACAGTTAGGATGTTGCTGGGAATAAGACCCAAAAAAGTGCCGACAATATAGTCTCTCGTTTTTATTTTAGAGACGCCCATTAAAATATTAAGGATATTAATAGGCATTATTGGCACCATTCTTAAAATAATTATATCTCCTATCGCTCCGGATTCTAATCTTTTGTTGTATTTATTTAGATATTTCAGATACTTATTTTCTAAAATATTTGCTACTCGTTCTTGACCTAATTTTCTTGAAATAGTAAAAACTATAATGGAACTTGAAAAACCGCTAAAGATTGCATAAATAAAACCATATTTAAAACCAAATAAAATACCAGAAGCAATCATAAACGGAGTGGAAGGAATAAAAATAGCACCAAATATATAAAGCAAAATAAAAATAAGAGGTGCCCAAATACCGAAACTTTGTAGATATATTCTTATTTTCTCTAAATCAAGATCACCTCCATATATTTGATAAATTAAAAGTGAACCGAATGTTAAAACTAAAAACACAATAAAAAAAATTTTTTGCAATCTTTGCCATTTCATATTATTATAATAACATTATTTATAAATAATTTTAAAAATATGAAGGATGATGATAGAGAACAATATATATTAAAAAGGAGGGGGTGAGGTTTGAATTTGACAAGAATTTTACTTCGTGTATAATAAACATATAATTTAATAAAGAAGCCCCGCAAGGGGTTTTTTAATAAAAAATATTATGTCATTAATTAGTTATATAAAAGAAACTAAAGGAGAATTATCTCATGTAAATTGGCCTACTAGAAGAGAAGGGATAATTTTTTCAGTAGTTGTTATTATTATTTCCATTTTAACTGCGTTATTTTTAGGTTTGTTTGATTTTGTTTTTTCTAGGATTTTAAATATATTTGTGTAATATGAGTAAACAACAAATACAAGAAAGTAGAAATTGGTATGCCATCCATACTTATTCCGGTTATGAGAATGCGGTAACCAGAAACCTTATGAGTCTTTAGGTATGGAAGACAAAATTTTTGATGTTATTGTCCCAACTGAAAAAAAAATAAAAATAAAAGGTAATAAAAGAGTTGAAGAAAAAGAAAAAATTTATCCTGGTTATGTTTTGGTGAATATGATTGTTACCGATGATTCATGGTATGTAGTCAGAAATACACCAAGAGTGACTGGTTTTGTTGGTGCTGGGGTTTTTCCGGTGCCTCTCGCTCAAAAAGAAGTAGATGAACTTTTTAAGAGAATGAATTCAGATAAAGTTAAACATAATATAGATTTATCTTTAGACGATGCTGTTAAAATTGTTGACGGACCGTTTAAAGATTTGGAAGGTAAAGTGGGGGAGGTGGATGAAGAAAGGGGTAAAGTCAAAATATTAGTGCCGATGTTTGGTAGAGAAACACCGGTAGAGTTGGATTTCTTGCAAGTGAAGAAGATTTAATTGACTTAATTTTTTATTTAAGTTAATATCATGTTTCGTCGAAAGCGAATTTGCAAAAGTTCTCGGGTCGCTTCTTACAGAGCTCAACCAGACTTTTAAAATTCATTTTCGGCTTCACATTCAATTATGGCAAAGAAAATCACCAAAAAAATAAAATTAGTTATAGCGGCAGGTAAAGCAACACCTGCTCCTCCTGTCGGCACTGCTTTGGGTCCGGCTGGTATCAACATCGGTGAATTTGTTACTAAATTTAATGAGGCTACCAGAGAGATGACTGGTGCTTTAGTGCCAGCTGAAATTTCTGTTTATGAAGATAGGACTTTTGATTTTATATTAAAAACTTCGCCTGCTTCAAGTCTTATTATGAAGGCGATTAACATTAAAAAAGGTTCGGGCAAAACTCCAGTTCAGAAAGTTGGATCCATTACTCGCCAACAATTGGAAGAAATTGCTCAAACAAAAATGGTAGACCTAAACGCCACCAATTTGGAAGCAGCTGTTAAAATTATCGTCGGCACTTGTCAAAGTATGGGAGTGGAGGTGAAGGGATAACCTCACCTCAACCCCTCTCCTTAATAAGGAGAGGGCACACGAAGTGAGGGGTGAGGTGAAAGTGTTTAAATAAAATTATTTTTTCTTAATATCTTTATCATTATAAAGTTGAGGTAGCATGTTTTTAGGACTCCATTCTTTTATCATTTTTTTGATATTTTTTGTGGTTTGATATTTTCCTAATTTACTATAATCTTGGTCAAGAATTTCTCCAGTTTCAAAAAAAATAAGTTGAGCAATACGACGACCTACCACGAGAGGAATATAATAATGTTTGGAATTATTAGTAATCTCCATAGTCCAACGATTTATATAACCCACATCTCCCCAACCAGCACATTTACAAACTTCAATAAAACTTCTTCCAAGAGAAGACCTTGCTTTCATCATAGTGGTAATATGATTTCGTCCACCTATAAATTCATTAGTATGAGCTAAAATGGTTTCTCCCGGAGCAAGCATTATTACTTTATCTTTTGGAGATATATTTCCGAATTTAAATTTGTAATCTTTAAACACTTCATTGGCCTTTTTTGCTCGTAATGGAGTAGTTCCCCATACATAATCTACATGCTCTTTTTCGTATATATTGAAAATATTTTGGAAATGTTTTGGTGGTTGTTCAACAAAAAAATATTCACCAAGAGTTAGGTCATAACTTGAGGTAGAAAGATTATTTTTTATGAATGGTTCAATAATTATATTGCCATTTTTTATTTCTTCAATTATTTTTTTATTACTAAGTGCCATAATTTTAATATTCTATACAAACATTTTTATCTTTTTTTTGATTTATTTTTTATTGATTCAAATATAAGAGGTTTATCTTGAATATACGGAATATTTGTAGAAATTGCAATTTCTGCCTTCTGGAGTTCTGCTCCTATATCAAGAAGATGTTCTGGTAAGTTTACAAGTTCTAACTGGGCAATTTTTTTAGAAACTTCAATTGCTGTTTTCCCTACTATAGTTAATAGGTCGTCTCCACTTGGAGTTTTAAAATGGGCACTTATTTTATTATCTTTAATACTTATAATAAAGAGACCTCTTGGATCACCACTCACACTTGGGTCAAAACCAAGATAAGGTTCTCTTTTCCATAAAGAACATTGCACTAATTTTTTTGCATCAACCCATTCTGCTTCATATATATGAGCTGATTGAGAAGTAATTTGTAAACTTCCAATTTTTAATCCCGCTTGAGTGGCAATTTCTTTTTGTAAAGCTCTTAAACCAAAAGCATTTGGTATTGCTGCTTTAAAAATATCATGACTCCTAACTGTAACCAGTAAATGCATTTTTTTGTTTGTTTGAAGAACTTGGATTTGAGTTATACACGGTGGCTCTTTAGAGTCTTTGTCTATCCAAGGAACAAGAGTAGTAGCTACTCCACGTCGCGTATCTATAGAATCTTTTAATTCTTTAATTATAATTTCTTTAATTTGATTAACCTCACTTTTAGCTCCAGGATATCTCATTAGTCTGTTTCCATATGTATATTTTACACCTTTCGGAGTATCTGGAGATAAGAAAATAGATTTATAATGATTAATTGATTCTTTATTTAAACCAATAGTTTGTTTTAAACTTTTTGGTAAGTCCATATTTAGATTTGGATTATCTGGATCTTCTTCTTCAACAACCCATGTTACACCAATTAACTCTCTTTGTTGTGTTCCGTATTGTGTTCCTTTGATTGTGCCATAACGTATAATACGATCAACTACTCTTATCCAAGCATCAGTTATGGTTTTTCCTCTAACAATAAAACCAACTTTTTCGGAAGGAAAAACATCTATAACTTCTGGTATTGCATCTTTAAATCTAACAGATTTCATATAGGGAGCTTCTTTACTTTCTAAAAGTTTTTTTGCTACTGTATGAATTTTTGGATCTGATAATTCTTTTAAACTAACATTTTTTATAATCTTATTTACTATATCTACATCTATTTCTTTTTCTATCTTGAAATCAATTCCCGGTATCTCTCTTTTTTTGTTTATTCCTTTTTTCCACAATTTAAGTAAAATTTCTTTACCAGAAACTCCAAAAGGACTGCAGGATAAAGCACCATTATTCCAAATGTATAAATTACGTATTTGAGGATTTAAAGCTAGATTTCTCAATATTATATTAACTCCTTGTCTACTATATAAAGTGCCTACAATTGCAGAACGTTTTAAAATATCAGGACATTCCTTTATAATTTTTTCTGGCTCATTCCAAAGAGTGCAAAAACCCGCACTTTTACCTTTACCTAATATTACTTTGTATTTATTAGATTGGTATAATTTTTCAGAAGTAATCATTCTATGATAATATCATTATTATGAAAAAAGGAAAATTTATTGTTTTTGATGGTAGTGATGGATCTGGTAAACAGACACAAGTTGCCCTGTTGAAATCTTACTTAAGAGAAAAAGGAGTTCTGGTTGAAACAATTGATTTTCCTCAATACAAAAATAACTTTCATGGGAAAATTTTGAAAGCAGCTCTTCGGGGAGAGTTTGGGGATTTTATTTCTCTTAATCCTTATACTGCTTCACTTCTTTATACTGCTGATCGTTTTGAATCAGTAGGTAAAATCAAAGAGCTTCTTGAAAGAGGTTATACTGTGATTGCCGACAGATTTACAACTGCAAATATGATTCATCAAGGGGGTAAGTTTCCTGATACAAATGAGAGAGACAAGTATTTGAAATGGCTTTTAGGTTTGGAATTTGAGTATTTGAAATTTCCTAAACCAGATGCAGTTGTTTTTCTTAAGGTTCCGGTTGAAGTTTCTTTGAGACTTTTAGAAGATAAAAAAGGAAAAGATAAAGCAGAAGAAAGCACTTCTTATCTTACTAATTCTCTTGTGTGTGCAGAAGCAATCGCGAAGAAGTATGGTTGGATTGTGGTGAATTGTGCACCTAATGGTGTAATGCGATCACGCGAATCAATTCATAAGGAAGTAGCGGGCTTATTTTTTTAATTCAAAATTTCTCCAGTTAAAGATTTTGGATTTTTTCCGTCCCAAGATATTTCGCCAGTTAAAACTTTTTCAGTGATGATGGGTTGCCAACGATGTTCAACTTCATTTACTCTTTTAGCTAAAGTTTCAATAGTGTCGGTTGGCAAAATTTTTACTTTTTGGCTGAAAAATAAAGGACCACGATCGTATTCTTCTGTTACAAAATGCATTGATACGGCCGAGTGAGATATATCTTCATTTTTATAGGCTTTTATCACTGCTTCATGAACATAATGTCCATACATTCCGGCACCACCAAATTTAGGTAAAGGTCCGGGATGAATATTGATAGTTTTTTGAGGGTCAAGACCAGTAACTAATTTGAGCCAACCAGACAAACAAACTAAATCTGTCCCTTTTGTTATTTCTTGATATTTTTCTGCTGTCCATGGTTTAGGGAAATGAATAAATTTGATACCAAGTCTGTCAGCTTTTTCTCTCACTCCACCATTTTTATGATTGGAAACTACCGCTGAAATTTCGGCGTTTAAAAGACCGCTTTGGCTGGCTTTGACCATATTTTCAAAACCACTTCCACCTCCGTCTTTAGTGCCAGAAGCGAATATAATTATTTTTTTCATTTTTCCCATATGCAGACAAGTATAGCAAAAAAATAAGGATTGATAAATTTTTGATAAATGGTAATATGTATAAAATATGAAAACTAAAAAGACAAAAAATAATAAAGTAATAAATTTACCTGTACTTATTGAGCAAGATGAAAACGGGATGTTTGTTGGATCTGTGCCATCTTTACGCTCTTGTTATACTCAAGGTAAAACTCTTGAAGAACTTTATAAAAACCTAGAAGAAGTGGTTGAGCTTTGTACTGAGGCAGATAAAGAATTTTTTGGAAATAAAATCTATAGCAATAAAATTATAGGATTTCAAAATCTTTCTTTTTCACTTCGTTAATGTCACATTTATCACCAATTTCACCAAAAAAACTCATAAAACTTTTAAAAAATGAGGGCTTTGTTTGTGTTAAAATAAAAGGAAGTCATCATTTTTTCTTGAATAATATTGATAAAAGAACTACTTCTGTACCACTGCACGGTAATAAAGATATTGGGGTGGGACTTTTGCATAAGATTATTAAAGATATAAAAATGTCTGTTGAAAATTTTAAAAAGAAATTATAAAAGTGGAGTGTCCTAATTGGGGGGTGAATTTAGCCTAATTGTAATTTTTTTGGAATACCACCTGAACCAGAACCACACAATGCTTTAAATGGTGCTATGACAGCTTATGAACTTTTTAAAAAATTAGAAAATAATGTTTGACATAAATTAACCGTTGTATATACTTTAGATAATATGAAAACTGTATTAAATGTAAAAATGCTAAAAAAGGAAGCACAAAAAATTGCCAAAGAGGCTGGTATTCCTCTGAGTCTTGTGGTAGATAATGGATTGAGAAAATTTGTAGCTCGCAGAGCAATTACCGTTGAAGCGCCACTTATTCCAAATGCAAAAACTGCCAAGATTTTGGATAGAGTTTTGAAAGATATCAAAGAGGGAAAAAATATTGAAGGACCATTCTATTCTGTAGAGGAATTTATGAAAGGTCTTAAATCCTAGCTTTGAATTATGTTGCTCGTTTACAGGCACAAAAAATTTTCTAAGGAATTTAAGAAGCTTCTTAGGGTTGTTCAAGAAAAATTTGAGCAAAAAATAGGAATTTTTGTCATAGATCAGTATTCGGTTGGATTTAATAACCATGGTCTAAAAAGGAAATATAACGGTTGTAGGAGTATTGATATTACTGGAGATTATAGGGCAATATATTACATAAATAACAGTATTGCAATTTTTATCCATATAGGCACTCATCATCAGCTTTATGGAAAATAATATGAAAATGAAAATTCAAGAAAAGATAAAAAATTGGATAGAAGAGACTTTAGAAATTAAAGGAAATTTTGCGCTTGCTCATCCAAAAAATATTAAAAATGGTGATTACTCATTTTTTTCTTCTGCTCAAAATCCAGAAAAGGATGTAAAAAAATTAAATGAAAATAAAATTCCAGAAATAGAAAAAATAGAAATAGTGGGGAAATTTGTAAACTTTTATTTATCAAAAAATTTTTTTGCTGGCTCTATTGAAGAAATAAATACAGAAAAAGAAAATTTTGGAAAAAATAACTTACTTGAGCACCAGAAAATAATGATTGAATATACTGATCCTAATGTATTTAAACCTTTTCATATTGGACATTTAATGAGTAACGCGATTGGTGAATCTTTATCAAGAATTTATGATTTTTCTAAAAATGAAGTAAAACGCGTTAATTATTTTAGTGATATTGGTCTTGGAATCGCTAAAGCTGTTTGGGGAATGAAAGCTCTTTCAAGTGAAATTCCAAATGATGATGAAAATATTGTGACTAAGACTACTTTTTTAGGAAAAGCTTATGCTTATGGAGTTAGTCAATCAAAAGAAAACCCAAGAATTGAAACCGAAGCTCGTGAAATAAATAAAAAAATATATAACAAAAGTGACTCAGAAATAAATTCTTTATATCAAAAAGGTAGAGATTGGAGTATTGAACATTTTGAACATTTATATAAAAAACTTGGAAGCAATTTTGATTATTTTATCGCCGAAAGTGAAGTAGCTATTTCTGGGAAAAAGATTGTTAAGGAATGGTTTTCTAAAGGATTGTTTATAGAAAGTGAGGGAGCGATAGTTTTTCAAGGAGAAAAATATGATAAAAAACTTCACACTAGAGTTTTTATAACTAAAGATGGCTTGCCTACATATGAAGCGAAAGAAATAGCGTTAATCTTAAAGAAAGAAGAAATTTTTAACGCTGATAAATCTATAATAATTACTGCCAATGAACAAAATGATTATTTTAAAGTTGTTTTAAGGGCGATCAAAGAAATATCGCCAGAGATTGAAGCAAAAACAAAACATCTTTCTCATGGGATGATGAAATTACCAACAGGCAAGATGTCTTCGCGAACCGGAGAAATAATCACTGCCGAAGCCTTGATTGATAAAACAAAAGAAAAAGTTTTTGAAAAAATAAAAGATAGAGAATTTAATGACAAAGAAAAAGACGAAGTAGCTGAGATTATAGCCATAGGGGCTATCAAGTATTCAATATTAAGGCAGGCGATTGGAGGAGATATTATTTTTGATTTTGATAAATCAATTTCTTTTGAGGGAGATTCTGGACCATATCTTCAATATACTTATGTTCGAGCAAGTTCGGTTTTAAAGAAAGTTGAAAAGATAGACTTAAAAAAATTAGAACACACTTCAAAAAAGCCAAGGGGAACCCTTGACACTTGGAAGACGACAGAACTGGAAAAGTATTTGTATAGATTTCCAGAGATAGTAGAAAGGGCAGGAAAGGAATATACGCCACATCATATTGTTACTTATCTAACCGAATTAGCCAGCATTTTCAATAGTTTTTATGCTAAAGAAAAAATAATTGATGAAAAAGACCCCAATTCTCCTTACAAAATTACTCTAACTGAAGCAGTGGCTCATATTCTTAAATCCGGCCTTTATATTCTCGGTATCAAAGTGCCTGAGAGAATGTAGATAAAATATACAATATTCCTTGTTTTAATTTTTTTAGATTGACAATATAGGGTTATTTGATAGTATTGTGAGCAAGCTCTAAGGAGCTTTTAATTTGCAAAAGAAATAAACAGATTATGTCACGATCACTTAAAAAAGGCCCTTATGTTGATGAAAGGGTGCTCAAAAAAATAGAAGGCAAAAAACCTGCAGATACTGCGGTTATTAAGACTTGGTCTAGAGCTTGTGCTATTGCTCCTGAGATGATTGGTTTCACTTTTGGAGTGCATAATGGCAGGGAACATATTGAAGTTTTTGTCACAGAAGATATGGTTGGTCATAAACTTGGAGAATTTTCTTTGACTCGCAAATTTATAAAACATGGAGGTAAGATGCAAAAAGAACTTGAAGCCAAGAAAAAAGAAGATGAAATAAAAGCGGCTAAATCCGCTAAAGCGACATCTGAATCAAAAAAATAAGTTAAACATACAAATATGCAAATGATGCAAATAATACAAATGAATGCTAATCCATATCCAAATTATATTCGTAGTTATTCGTTGATTAGTATAATTAGTAGATTGGTATATTAAAACGGCACAATTAAATAGCTATAGACAATCTCCCAGAAAAGTGAGATTAGTAGCCGATACCATTAGAGGTATATCTACCAAAGAAGCTAGAATTAAATTGGATTTTATAACTAAACGAGCCGCTGGTCCGTTAGGTAAACTTCTAAACTCCGCTATTGCTAACGCGAAAAATTTAGGTGCTGATATGGATAATCTTTGGATTAAAACTATTACTGTTAATGGTGGCAGAATATTATACAGACGCAGACCAGTTTCTCACGGCTCGGCTCATCCTATTCGTAAACGCACTTCGCGTATTACTGTTGTTTTGGCGGAAAAACAAAAAACCGCAACTCAAAAAACCAAATTAGAAGCTGAAAAATTCGCGCTTAATCAACCAACAAGTAAAAAATAAAATTATGACTCACACAGTACACCCATATGCTCATAGATTAGGTATTATTCGCGATTGGAAATCGCGTTGGTTTGAGGTGAAATCCAAATATAAAGAAAATTTAAAAAAGGATGTCCTAATTTTTGAATATCTTAAAAAGCGTCTAAAAGGATTTTTTGTAAATTCTATTGAAATTGAAAGAAGTGTTAAAACTTTTAGAATTATTATTGAAACCTCTCGTCCCGGACTTATTATTGGCAGAAGTGGCGAAGGTATGAATAAACTTAGAGAAGACATTATTCATTTTATAAAGAAACGCGATTTAAATTCTAGAGAAGAATTAAAAATAGATGTGAAAGAGGTAAAATCACCGGAATCAAATGCTATGATAGTAGCTCAAATGATAGCTGAAGGGCTTGAAAAAAGAATGCCTTTCAGAAGGGTAATGAAAACTATGATTGAAAAAGCTTTTGCTAATCGTGATGTAAAAGGGGTTAAAATTTCTCTTTCTGGTATGCTTGGTGGTTCAAAAATGGCTAGATTAGAGTCTAAAAAGATTGGTCGAATTCCTTTGCAAACATTACGTGCCGATATTGATTATGCAAAATATGAAGCTCTTCAACCACTTGGAAAAATCGGCATAAAAGTTTGGATTTATAAAGGTGAGATTTTTGATAAAAAATAATTCTTAATTATTATGTTATTTCCTAAAAAAATTAAACATAGAAAGTGGCAAACTATGCGCAAGAATCCTAAAAAAGTCGGACCGGCAACTCGTGGCATCAAAGTATCTTTTGGGTCGTATGGTCTTAAAGCAATGACTCCTGGCAGAATTACTTCCAATCAGATTGAATCTGCCAGAAAAGCCATAACTAAATCTATAAGTAAAACTGGTAGAGTTTGGATACGCATTTTTCCTGATATGCCTTTTACCAAAAAACCGGCGGAAGTGAAGATGGGTAAAGGTAAGGGAGATTTAGAGGGATATCACGCTAAAGTTTTATCTGGACAAATTATATTTGAAGTTGATGGAGCCTCAAATTCTTTATCTATTGAGTCTTTGCGTAAAGGTGGCACCAAGATGCCAATAAAAACTAGAATTGTGGCTCGCAATTAAAATATTTAATTAAATGAAAAAAGGATTATTAAAAAAGAATAAAGATGATTTAATGAAAGAATTAGACGAAAAACGTCTTTCTTTGCGCGATATTAGATTTGGTATTGCTGGAAGTAAAAGTAAAAATGTTAAAGAACAAAAAACAATAAAAAAAGATATTGCCAGAATAATGACTGAATTAAGAATTATGAATTAAGAATTATGAATGAAAAAAAAGAAAAAAAGAATATAAATAAGGAAAAGAAAACAAACGGTAAAATTTTAAGCGGAGTAGTAATATCGGCTAAAATGCGAGATACTTGTACTGTTTTGGTTAGCAGATTTATAAAGCATAAAAAATACAGAAAATATTATAAAGTAAGCAAAAAATATAAAGCGCATGATGCTGGCAATATTAAAAAAGTGAGAGATAAAGTTAAGATAATGGAATGTCGCCCCATTTCTAAAGATAAACATTTTATGATAATAAATTAAAAAATTATGATTCAGCCCCAAACAATAATAAAAATAGCGGATAATTCAGGTGCCAAATTGGGGCGAGTATTTAAGGTATTGGGTAGTTCTAAAAAAAGATACGCCAGAGTGGGAGAGTTGGTTATCTTTTCTGTTCAAAAGGCAGAGCCCCGCAAAGAAATTAAAAAGAAAGCGGTGCTTTTGGGTTTAATTGTTCGCCAAAAAGCTCCACTTAGAAGAAAAGACGGTTCTTATATTCGTTTTGATGAAAATGCGGCTGTTGTGGTAGAGCGAAAAAAAGGCGAGATTATTCCCAAAGCCGGAAGAATATTTGGTCCGATACCGAGAGAAATCGCTGAAGCGGGATATCAAGCTATTGTTTCTTTGGCACCTGAAATAATTTAGTTAAACATACAAATATGCAAATGATGCAAATGATACAAATGAATGCTAATCCATATCCAAATTATATTCGTAGTTATTCGTTGATTAGTATAATTAGTAGATTGGTATATTAAATTTATGAAAATCAAAAAAGGAGACAAAGTAAAAATAATAACAGGTAAAGACAAAGGTAAAACAGGTGTTGTTTTAAAAGCGTATCCTAAAGATTTTTTAGTATTGGTTGAAAATATAAACAAGAAAAAAATTCATCAAAAACCGAGAAAACAAGGAGAAAAAGGTAAAATAATAGAACAATCAGCACCGATACATGTATCAAATGTTAAAAAGATTAAGGATAAGTAAAATAATAACCCCACCTCAACCCCTTCCCAAAGAGGAGGGGCGAAAAGAGGAGAATAAAGATAACAAAAATCAAAATGAAATTAATGAAAGAAAAAACAAAAGAAGCTTTTAAAGAACTCAAAAAACAATTGGGTTTAAAAAATATTATGCAATCTCCGAAAATTGTTAAAGTGGTTATCAATTCCGGAGTTGGTTCTCTTAGCGATAAAAAGAAAATAGATATGATAATAGACAGACTGGCTAAAATAACCGGTCAAAAAGCCATTAAAAGAGGAGCTAAGAAATCGGTTGCTTCTTTTAAATTAAGAGAAGGAGATATTGTTGGAGTTCAAATTACTTTACGAGGAGAAAAGATGTGGAGTTTTTTAGACCGTCTTTTTAGTATCGCTTTGCCTCGGACTAAAGATTTTAGAGGTATTTCTCTTAAAGCAATAGATGAAATGGGTAATTATACTCTGGCTATCAGAGAACATACTGTATTTCCGGAAACTTCAGATGAAGATTTAAAGGATATTTTTAGTTTTGCCGTTACTATTGTCACAAATTTAAAAGGCAAAAATGAAGCTTTGGAATTTTTTAAGGCTCTTAGTTTTCCTTTTAAAAAAGCTACGACCAAAAAATAAATAAACTTTAAAAAAGTCCTTACGTCCGTCCTTACGTCCGTAAGTACTTTTTTAGTATGTGATTGAAATCTTTCCAAAGAGATGATAAATTGTTAGTAATTATGGTTATAGATATAGAGCTTACTCTAAATAAATTTGGATTTGGGAAGATTGCTGAAAATAAATTTCAACTGTTTTGGTTGAGGTTTTCTAAATGGAAGATTCCCAACAAACATTCCATTGATTTAGGAAGAAAAAATGATTATAAGCTAAATTGGTGTGGGGATAAAAATGTGATATACTGTAAGTCTATGATTCAAAATTATATTGAAAATTACTTAAATAAAGCCCAATACGAAATGATAGATGGTGGAAAGAAATTTTATGCGGAAATAAAAAATTTGCGTGGTGTTTGGGCTACAGGAAAAACCCTTGAAGAATGTCGACGAAATTTAGCTAATACAATTGAAGGGTGGTTGATTTTAAGATTAAAGAAAAATCTCACTATTCCAAACTTTAAAGTACCGAGTGTTCGTTTAAAAGTATAAATTTATATGTCTAAATTAGGTCCAATATCATGGATCAAGTTTGTAAGAAGAATGAGAGTTCTTAATTTTAGTGGACCATATCAAGAAGGCAAGCATCCATACATGATAAAAGGTAATCTTTCTATTACTATTCCAAATCCTCATGAGAGGGATATTGGTGTAGATTTATTAATTCGTATTTTAAGACAAGCGGGAATTTCTAGATTAGTTTGGATGAAATTTAAGTAATTTTATTTAAAATTATACATTAAAAATTGCAATTTTTTACGGTCGTGTTATAAACCAGATTGTTGAGGCAGGAATGACCGAGGTAAGGCTGTGTGAGTATCAGGATATACATATGGTAGCCGGACTTTTCAGAAAAGCTCTGCTCTAGCCTAAACGAGGTTGCAATCGAAAGACGCAACCCCTTCTTTTTTATTTTAAATACTATACAAACGGGACGATCGTCCCAAGTGTGTAGTGTTAAATATTTGAATTTTAATGAGCGATGAATAAACCAACTACTCTTTTAGCACCAGCAGAAACCAAAGCACGACGAGCTTCAAGTAAAGAAGCTCCGGTAGTGTAAACATCATCTAAAATTATTATTGTTCTATTTTTTAAATTTTTATCTGAATGCATTGATTTTTTTAGGTTCTTCATTCTTTCTTCTCTGTTCAATTTAGTTTGTCTTTTTGTTTCTCTTACTTTTTTTAAAGTATTATAAGAAACTTCCATATTATCGCCACTTAATTTTTTTATTTCTCCGCAAAGTTCTTCGCATTGATTAAATCCTCTTTTTCTTTTTTCTTTTCTACTCATTGGCATAGGAACTAAAAGAGGTAGGGTTCCTTCAAAAAGAGCAATTTCAGAAGAGATATCCATTAATTCTTCGTTTAGATAAACAGCCACTCTTTTTCTTAAAGCGGCATTATTTTTATATTTTATAAATTTTATTATTAACTTAACTATTTTGTTATTATAATCAAACAAAACAAAAATATCTTTTGAATAAACAGGCGATTTAGCTAAAAGATTTCGCATTGTTTCTGTGGGGAGTTCTAAAAGTTTTTTGATTTTTATATCTTCTGGTGCCAGAGCATTTACTATGATTTCTAAAATTTTTTTTATCCAGTTTATAACTGACTTTAACATAAACATTATGATACAATTATAGTCTAATTAGAGAAAACTTTGTAACTATTATATGATATGAGTTTTATTTCCGATATTTTTAAAAAGAAAAAAGTAAGTGCTTTAGGTATTGATATAGGTTCCTCTTCTATAAAGATAGTTCAACTTCAAAAAAAAGGAAGTAAAGCGATATTGGAAACATATGGGGAACTTTCTTTAGGTCCTTATAGCGGAGTTTCAGTTGGTCAATCCACTAATTTGCCTGTTGAAAAAATAATACAAGCAATGAATGATTTACTTAATGAAAAAGAAGTCGCCATTACCACTAAATTTTGCGGTTTAGCTATTCCTTTCAAAGCAAGTTTACTCTCAATTATACAAATGCCAGATATAGGACAAAAAGAATTGACTTCTATGGTGCCGATAGAAGCTCGCAAATATATACCGGTGCCGATATCGGATGTTACCATTGATTGGTCTATTGTGCCTAAATCTGAAGTGGTAGAAGATTCTTCTAAAGAAAAAACAGATAAAAATAAAGTAAAAACCGTAGATATTTTATTGGTAGCTATTCATAATAATATTATCAATCAATATAAAGAAATTGTCTCTAAAACTCAACTTAACGCTAAATTTTTTGAGATAGAAGTCTTTAGTTCAATGAGAGCTATTCTTGAAGGCATCAAAGGTCCTATTATGATTTTTGATATGGGAGCTTCAACTACTAAATTGTATGTGGTGGATAGGGGTTTAGTTCAAAATTCACACACCATAAATCAAGGTTCTCAGGATATAACTTCAAATATTGCCAGAGTTTTAAATGTTTCAACAGAAGAAGCGGAAGTTATAAAAAGATCTGTTGGTATGGGTAAAACTGTGGATGGAGTAGATCTTTCAGAAATGGTATTAGTGATTGCTGGCAATATTTTTGCTGAAGCGAATAGATTTCTTTTTGATTTTCAAAAGAAAAAAAATAAAAATATAAAATCAGTATTTTTGACTGGTGGCGGTTCAGCTCTTTTGGGTTTTAGAGATTTGGCTGCTCAAAATTTTAAAGTGGAAGTAATTTCCGCGGACCCTTTTGAAAAAGTGGAAACTCCCGCCTTTTTGGAAAATATACTTAAAGTAACAGGTCCTGAATTTACCGTGGCTGTCGGCGCCGCTCTTCGTTGTTTGGAAGAGATTTAATTATATTTATATTATTTTAGTATGAAGAATAAAAATGGGATGTAGGAATTATTAACATAATCTATTGACAGATTGGCTACTTTGGCTATAATAGCTATTATATGAATCAAATAACATTTACAGCAAAAGAAGCAAAAAATAATTTTGGTAGGCTTTTAGATGAAGCTCGTCGTTCTCCTGTGGCTATAAACAAAAACGGCAGAAAAGTTGCTTTTGTGGTTTCTTATGAAGATTTTTCTCAATTTGAAGGAATGGTAGATTCTTATTGGGGCAAAAAAGCTAAAACGGCAATAAAAAAAGGATATCTGACTGTTGCTGAAAGTAAAAAATTTGTAGATTCTATTTTAAATGCTTAATATTAGATTTTCAAAATTATCAAAGAAATTTGTAGAAAGAGTTCCAATAAAACACAGAAGACAAATTGTTGAAAAATCTGTAAGTCTAAAAAATAATCCTCTACCTTCGGATAGTAGGGCTATGAAGGGATTTCCGGGTTATTTTCGTGTTGATATTGGGGAATATAGGATTATTTATACAATTTCAGAATCTAAAATAAATATTGAACTAATTGGTAAAAGAAACGACGACGAAGTTTATCGTAAATTTAAAAGACTTATGTGATTAGTAACTGAAGTAATCAACAATATTTGTTTACACTTGTGCGGGTTTATGAAGTATAATTAAAATAAATTATGGCACCAAACTTTCAATCATCATTCATACCCAAAGGACCGGTTACTCAAGAGGTTTTTAAAAAGAAAAAAACCAGTTTGTTTGGTATTTTAGTAATTTTTTTGTTTATCGCCTCAATAATCATTTCTATCGGTCTGTTTGTTTACAAAGGTATTGTTAAAAATGATATTAAAAATCTTCAATCTCAACTAACTGTGGCAGAAACAAAAATAGATAGAAAAGAAATCAATGAGATGTCTCAATTTAGCAAAAAATTAGGTTTTACCAAGTTAATTATTTCCAAACATCAAGTAGTTTCAAATTTTATGGACACTTTAGCTTCTTCTACTGTTAGCTCGGTTTATTTTGATGATTTTAATTATGATAATTTGAAAAAAGGCAATAATTTGACTGTTGTTTTGCATGGCAAGGCTACTGATTATGCGAGTGTCGCTTTACAAGAAAATGTATTTTCTCAAAATAAATATTTTAAATCGGTAACATTTTCCAATCTGACTTTAACAGACAAAGGTCTTGTTTCTTTTGATTTAACCATTTCTGTTGACCCACGAATTTCTGTTTATTCTCCGTAATTTATAATATTAAAATTAAAATATGAGTAATACTTCAATAATCGCATATCTGATATTAACTCTCTCAATAGGGTATGCTTTTATTTATCCCGCAACGGGGAATTTGTCTGTTCTTATGAAGGAAAAACAAAAATATAATGACTCTTTGGAAACAGTTAGCAATATTAAGAATAAAAAAAGTGAATTATTAACCAAATTTAATAATATATCTGTTGCTGATAAAAAAAATATAAATATTATCTTGCCAAACTCTTTGAATTTTGTGAAGTTAATCTCTCAAATTGACGCGGTGGCAGCGAATTATAACATATCAATAGATAAAGTTACTTCAAAAAAAACAGCTCCCGCTAGCGGAAAATCAATAGGAGAGAAACAACCCCCTAAAACATATGATTCGGCGATTATCGGATTTTCATTTATCGCTCCTTACAACAAATTTAGTAATTTTATGGATGATTTAGAGAAGAGTCTGCGTATTTTAGATATAAGGTCTGTAAAATTAAAGACTCAAGAAAATGGAAATTACTCATATAATGTTGAATTTGAAACTTATTGGCTTAAACCATCATGAAAAATAAAAACTCAAAAAATAAACACACCTCTATTTTAATTATAATCCTTTTAGGACTCTTAATTATAGCTTATAAAATTATGTTTATTTCACCTAATGAAAATTTAATTACTGATGAAAATACTGTCGCTAGTGTGAGAGCGACAGCTATCCTGCAAGAAATTAAAGATATGAATTTTGATACAAATGTGGTAAATAATCCTAAATTCAAATCTCTAAAAAGTATTGAAGCTCCATTATTTTCTCTACCTATTGGAAGAAAAAATCCGTTTGCCAGCAATTCCATTTCTAATTCCATTTCTAATTCCATTTCTAATTAACATTTCATTATGAGTATTTTAGATATTCTTGTAAAACAGGGTGTAATTGAAACTAAAGACCTTTCTTCTATAAAAGGAAAAACAAACTCTTCCAGAAAAGACATAGAAGAAAGTTTAGTGTCTTTGGGAATTAGCGAAGAAGATATTTTAAGAGCCAAAGCTGAATATTATTCTATGCCCATTAAAAAAGTTGATATATCGCTTATAACCAGCAAAGCACTTGATTATATTCCGGAAGAAGCCGCGGTTTATTATCAATTTGTGCCTATGGGGGTAAACGATGGCGTTTTGGAAGTTGGAGTGGTGGATCCGGATAATATTTCAGCTCGTGACGCTTTAAATTTTATATCATCTAAAGTAAATTTACCGTTTAAAACTTTTATTATTTCTCAAGATAATTTTGATGAAATTATAAAATTATATAAAGGTTTGTCCGGCGAGGTAACTAAAGCTCTATCCGAACTTGAAACTGAATTCGTAAATGATTCTAAAGAAAATAATAAAAAATCAAAAGAAAGTAAAAAAGTGAGTTTAACGGCAACTTCTGGCGATAATGAAAATGATTTAAGTGCTTCCGAAAACAAAGGCACTAAAATTATTGAAAATGCTCCAGTTACCAAAATAGTAGCCACTATTTTAAGATACGCTATTGACGGTAGGGCATCCGATATTCACATAGAACCGACTGCTTCAAATGTAAAAGTTCGGTTTAGAGTGGATGGTATTATGAATACCAGTATTGTTCTTCCTTTAAGAGTTCATAGTGCTATTGTGGCCAGAATTAAAATTATGTCTAATATGAGGCTTGACGAGAAAAGAAAACCTCAAGATGGTAGATTTAGTGCGAAATTAAATGAAAGAAAAGTGGATTTTAGAGTGTCTACTTTCCCAACTTATTTTGGTGAAAAAGTGGTTATACGTATTTTGGACCAAGAAAAAGGAATTCGTAAATTAAGTGAACTTGGCTTAAGTAAAAGAAATCTGGAACTGATTATGGATGCCATAAAACTGCCTTATGGTCTTATTCTTATATCCGGTCCAACCGGTTCGGGAAAATCTACTACTTTATATTCTATGATGAACGAAGTTGATAGAGACCATAAAAATGTGCTTTCTCTTGAAGACCCGATTGAATATAATATGGAAGGTATGAGTCAATCGCAAGTTATGCCGGAAATAGGTTATACTTTTGCTTCCGGTCTTCGGACTACTCTTCGTCAGGATCCGGATATTATAATGGTGGGTGAGATAAGAGATAAAGAAACAGCTCAACTTGCGATTCAAGCGGCACTTACTGGACATTTGGTTTTTTCCACTATTCATACCAATACCGCTATAGGAGTAATACCTCGTCTTATTGATATGGGTATAGATCCTTATCTTATCGCTCCCACTTTGGTATTGGCTATTGCTCAACGATTGGTCAGATCATTTTGCCCAGGAGCGGGCAAGCCGATTAAAGTTGATGCTAGTATTGAAATAATGATATCTAAACAACTTGAAGATTTACCTGAAGAATATAAAAAAGAAATTCCAATTGGAAAAGAAGTTTATGAAATTTCTCCGGCTCCCAATTGTCCAAGCGGAGTTAAAGGTAGAGTGGCGGTAATGGAAGTGCTTAAAGTTGATAAAAAAATGGAACAAATCATTCTTAAAAATCCGACTGAACAAGAAATTTGGAAATATGCCAGAGCTAAAGGTATGCTTACAATGAAAGATGACGCCTTAATAAAAGTTTTCAATAAAATTATTCCTTTTGAAGAATATAATAGTTTATAGGATGGCGATATAAACTATATCAATGTATAATAATATTATGTCTGAAGAAGCAGAAAAAAAATATAAAATAATAATGGTTGATGATGATGATTTTTTAGTCAATATGTATACCGCTAAATTTAATCGCAATAATGTTTTGGTAGATGGTTGCGTTTCGGGAGAATCTTTGCTAGAAAAATTGAGGGACGGGATAAAAGCGGATCTTATACTTCTGGATATTATAATGCCAAATATGAGTGGTATAGAAACTTTGGCAAAAATGCGTCAAGCGGAATTAGCGAAAGAGATTCCGGTGGTAATGTTAACAAATCAAAATAATGAAAAAAATATAGAAGAGGCTAAAAAACTTGGTGTCGCCGGTTATATAATTAAATCAGCAATTACGCCATCTGAAGTGATAAAAAAAGTTATAGCTATTATAAAAAATTCACAAACCTAATTTTATTTTTATGGATGATTTAAATAAACTTATAGAACTTATGATTAAAGAAGGAGCTTCAGATTTGCATATTTCTGAAGGTAGAAATCCTTATATTAGGGTCTCCGGTCAATTAACACCTCTTTTAAAATATCAAAAATTTACTAAAATTTTGATAGAAAATATTGCCAACAAAATTATCCCCGAATCTAAAAAAATCATTTTCAAATCTTCTCAAAGTGCTGATTTTGCTTATAGCCATAATGGCAACAGATTTAGGGTTCATGTTTTTTTGGACCAGCAAAGAATTTGTATGACTTTTCGTTATATTCCCAAAAAAATACCGTCGCTTACCGAATTAAATTTGCCAAATGATTTGGAAAATTTTGCCAGATTAAAATCGGGTTTCTTTTTAGTGGTAGGTCCGACCGGACATGGTAAATCAACCACTCTCGCTTCTTTAATAGAGACTATATAATTACCATAGAGGATCCAATAGAATATTTGTTTACTGCCAAGAAATCTATTATTCATCAAAGAGAAATTGGGTTGGATACACCAAATTTCGCTTCCGCTTTGCATGATTCTTTTAGAGCTGACGCGAATGTTATTATGGTTGGCGAAATGAGAGATATTGATACTATAGCTACCGCGGTTTCTGCCGCGGAAACTGGTCATCTAGTGCTTTCTACTCTGCATACTAATAATGCTGCTCAAACAGTTGATCGTATTATAGATTCATTTTCTGCCAGTCAACAAAACCAAGTCCGTATTCAATTAGCTGCTTCTTTATCTGGCATCTTTTCTCAAAGACTTATTCCCAAAATATCAGGTGGTCTCATTCCGGCTTATGAGCTTTTAGTGAATAATGTGGCTGTTTCAAATCTTATTAGGGACAAGAGAACTCACGAATTAAATACTATAATTGAAACTGGGTCGCAAGAAGGTATGATTGATTTCAATAGATGTTTGGTGGAAAAAGTAAATAAAGGCGAAATCAGTATTGAAAATGCTTATCTTTATTCCACTAATCCGCGTTCTCTGGAAAAAATGTTATAACTTTATGCTTTTTTTATACCAAACAATCAATAAAAACGGAGAAAGAAAAAAGGGCAGTATAGAAGCTTTTAGTATGGATGCGGCTATAACTTCCTTGCAAAGAAAGGGTCTAGCTGTTTCTTCTATTAAACCAAAAGAGGATGATGATGGGGATATTCTTAAAAAAATTCCTTTTTTTAATAGAGTTTCCAATAAGGAAGTAGTTATACTATCAAGACAACTCTCAACTCTTTTTGAAGCTCAGGTTTCCGCTTTAAGAGTTTTTAAACTTATTGGGACTGAATCCGAAAATCCAACTTTAAGAAAGCATCTTCTTGAAATTGTTGATGATTTACAGGGCGGATCTTCCATATCGTCCGCTCTCTCCAAACATCCGGATGTATTTTCAGATTTTTATGTGAATATGATTAAATCCGGGGAAGAATCCGGTCATATAGACCAAACTTTTTCATATTTAGCTGATTATATGGATCGTACTTATGAAGTTTTATCTAAAGCCAAAAACGCACTTATTTATCCGGCTTTTGTTATATTTACTTTTATCGCTGTTATGGTCTTAATGTTTACAGTTATTGTGCCTAAAATCTCTCTTATTATAAAAGATTCTTCTCAAGAAATACCCCTTTACACAAAAGTTGTTTTTTGGATAAGCGATTTTTTCACTAAAAATTGGATACTAATGCTCTTAGCTCTTATTGTAGGTATAATAGGTCTTATTTGGTATGGTAGAACCAAAGAAGGTAGGAGACAAATTTCAAATGTCAGACTTTATATTCCTTATGTCGGAGATCTTTATCGTAAATTGTATCTTTCCAGATTTTCTGATAATATGAGCACCATGATTCTTTCTGGTATTCCAATGCTTAAAGCTATTGAAGTAACTTCTTCTATTATAGATAATGAAATATACAGAGAAATTTTAGTTGAGGCTGCCACTAAAGTCAAAGCGGGTCAAGCACTTTCGGCGGCTCTCGGCGATAGAGAGGAAATTCCAAGCATTTTAACCCAAATGGTGAGAGTGGGAGAAGAAACCGGAGAACTTGGTAATATTTTAAAAACAATGTCAAAATTTTATCAGAGAGAAGTTATGAATGCGGTAGATACTTTGGTTGGTATGATTGAGCCTATTATGATAGTAGCTTTAGGAGTTGGGGTTGGTATTTTATTAGCGTCTGTTCTTATGCCTATATATAATATAGCCGCAATGGCATCATAATGAATAAATTTAAAAATAAAAAAGGTTTTACACTTATTGAACTTCTGGTGGTTATTACCATAATAGGAGTTTTATCCACTATTATTTTAGGCAGTATTTCAAATTCAAGAAATAAGGCTTATAATTCAAAAATAGAGCAACAACTTAGCGGTTTTCGCACTGCTGCGGAGATATATTTTACCAATCAAACTCCAAATGGCTATGGTCCAGCCAGCAGTATTTGTAGTGCGGGTATTTTTAATAATGTTGACCCCATAAATGGCAGTCCCGGTTTATATATAGCGGCAGGCAATCTTCCAGATTTTAGTCAAGTAGTTTGTGGTTCTACTGATTCATCTTACGCTGTCAAAGCTACTCTGTATTCCGGAAATAAATATTGGTGTGTGGATAATAAAGGATCTTCAAGATTAATATCTGGTGCTATTGGTAATACGGTTACTTTTTGTCCATAATGTTTTAATATATACGATGTTTTGCGGAGTGAGAGTGCAACGTGCCTTTAGCCTATTTTTGAAAAAATTTATTCTTATTATTTTAAAGATCAATATTAGTTTCAAAAATTTTATCAAGTTCAAGATTAATCGCTTTTTTTATACTTTCAATTTTTTTATATTTTTCTGCAATTTCTTTTTGTGCTTGTAAATCAAAATTTTCCTGATTATCAATAGGGATTTGAACTTTAATGTTTTCAATTTGATTTGTACCAAGTTTTTTGTTCCCATAACCTTTTGCTTTATCAAAGAATAATGGTTGAATTATGAATTTAATATATTCAAGACAAAGATCATCTTTTCTAGGAATTAAAATGCCACAATGATTGTTTATAGTGAAAAAATATTCTTCTTTCTTTTCTTGCAACAAATTCTCTGAATTGCGAACAAATAATTTGCCTGCATAACCATCTACAGACCACGTCAAACAATATTGATAATATAAATCATTTTTATTTATTTTATCCAAATCCATTTTCATTAATAATCCTTCATTTTTTGTATTTGATGAATAAACTGGGATGTTACCTTTCCATCCATTACCAATTACTCTTTTTTTTGTATAAAATGCGTTACCTTGCTTAATGTTAAAAAGATCATCAATTTTTATCAATTTTGTTTTTTGATCATTTATTTTTATCTCAACCATTAAATCCTTGATTTGTTTTTTATATTCTTCAACTTTTTGTTTAACTTCTTTTATTATTTGATATTTATCTAAGATATTTTTTTGAAAATCTAAATCAAAATCACCATTTGAATCGATTGGTATTTGAACTACAACATCTTTCATGTTTTTCAATGACGATCTTAATCCTCTATCAAATCCATATTTATGTTTAACTTTCGAAAGTTGTAACATTAAATATTCTGGTAGAATATTATCTGTTAATATTCTAATAACACCACAGTGATCCGTCGTCATAAATGGAGTGTTTTTTTTGATAAAATTGAATTCAAAATCACCATCAATCCCCCAAATAACAAAATCATTTTCAAAATTTTCTATATTACTTTTAAAATGATAACCAACTGGATTAAAAACATTAGCACTATAAATTGGAATATTACCACTAATTTTTACTAAATCTTTTTTTACCAACCTTTTACCTATAAATAAATCAAAATATTTCTTGTCTGATAAAAATATTTCTTTAAAAGAATTTTTTAACTTTTTTTTTTCGCCAAACTCTTTTACAAGCTGACTAAATTCATTAAGAGATTCGGAAATATCACCTATCAATTCTCCAAATTCTTGTACTCCAACTATTTTATCTTCTTCTAAAATGCCAAGTTCTATTTTTTCCTCTTTACTCCACCACCTATCAACTGACCAATGTTGTTCTGGATTAAATTTATCTATTGATTGAATTTTACATCTTTTATCAGAATTATTTTCAATAAAATATTCTGGACTTCCTTTAAATCCTTTAAATAATTTTACAGCTTCTTGTAAATCGTTTTGTTCAATATCAAAACGATAAATATCCCTTGACTCTCCAATCTCACTTACCAAATAAGTAAATACTGGTTTTTTTTGAATATCTTTTTTGTTTGTTTTCTTTGTAATTGCTAAAATATAAGTTTTCTTTGGAGTAGTGAAAAATGTTTTTATCGGTAGTGAAATAATTCCGTCAATATAACATTCATCTAAAATAAACTTTCTTAAATTTTTATCATTTTGACGATTTAAAATTCCGTCAGGAATTACTACAAATGCTTTTCCACCTGGTTTTAATGCTTTCACAATCCACTCCATAAAAAGTCCTTCAACCCCCATAGCATTGATTTTGTAATAATTTTCAAGTTCTCCGTCTTTTTTTATTTCGTCTTTTAAATTTCCGCTACCACTAGTTACATACGGAGGATTGGTTAAAATTAAATTATATTCATTTTCAACGGGTTCTGAAAGTGTTCCAAGAATAGAATTTGTTTTAAGAGTAAAGCTATCATTAAATAATTTTGCAAATTCTTGTGTTAGATTTGGATTGTCTTTTATTAAATCAGAAAAATAAATCAGCATATTGGCTTTTGCCAAAATAATTGTTTTCTGTTCATCTTTATCAAAACCTTTATCAAAGCCATGAATAGCTATCTTTGAAACAATTTTATCTTTTTTAATATTATAAAAATCTTCAAGTCTTGTCGTTAATGGCTCTAAAAGGAATTTACCAACTCCGCAAGCAGGATCACAAATACTTACTCCTTCCTTTATATCGTCTTTTGCCATTTCGACAATAGAACGAACAACTTTTAATGGGGTGAAAAACTGTCCCCAGTTTTTCTTACTAATACTTTCCTTCAAAAAACTCTCAAAAATCTGACTTTTGAAGTCATAATCAATATTTTCTAATTTTCCATATTTCAGAAATTTATCTAAAACAGTTTTAAAAGTCGTACTATATCCTTTAACAGCTTTTTGATCTTTATTTACAAAAATTGTTCCATTGATAATAGTAGTTTTATCTTCTGTGTCTTGTGGAAATAATTGTTTAATTTTTGGACGAATTGTTGTTGCGTAGTGTTCTAATACTTCGTTTTCTGTATTACCACCATCATACATTTTAATGAGAGTATAAAAATTATGGACTCCTTTTAAAACATCTAAGTCACTAAGATATTTGAAAATGAAAAGTTCAACAAAAGTATAAAGACAATTTTCAGGAGTTGCTCCACTTACAGACCAAATATCTTGCCAAATGCTTTTTGCCAAATTTGTTGGATTTACAAATTCTTTTGGTTTTATATTATCAGTTTGCTCATTTATAGAATCATAAACTTTTTTTAATAATTCTGGTAGTTTTTCAGCTCTTGAATCAAATAAAACTTTAATTTCTTTTCCATTTTCATCTTTAATCCTATTCCCAGTTAAAGCATTTATCCAAATAGCTTCTTTTGTGTCTGTAGCAATAAAAATTTTAGCTCCCAATTTTTTAGCAACTTCAATTTCCTGTTCAATAGCTTTACTATGATCTTTTGCTGTCTTAAATTTTTTAGGAATTTTATATTCAATAACTGCAATAACATTTTTATTCTGTACCATGAGAGCATCAACTTTTTTTCTTTCAAAAGCTCCATAATTAACATTACGAATAATATTTGATTCTTTTAGAGCTTTTACTGTTGTTGCTCCAATATTATAAAAATCCCATTTCCCAATTTTCTCTGGGTTTTTTATTAAATCCCTTTGTAGAAGTTCTTCACTCATAATTTAAGTTTATTGAAGTAAATATATAAATCTACTAATTTTAGTATACAATTATTTTAACTTTTTTACTATACATTGTATTTTTATGTGCCCATTTATTTAATGAATGCAATATGTATGTGAACTTGGTCAATTAAAAATCTTTAAATTCAAATTTTTTCAAAAATATGTCATATAATAAATACTTTCGCTTGCGAGGAGGACTGGTTATCCACATATTAGCTACAAAAAAATTAACGTTTGTTTATAATATATTAAGGCTTGAAAGTGAAAATAAGGTCGATGTTGTCAAGCTTCTCTCTCGAGAGAGCATTAATTAATTTTATTTTAAAATTATGTTTAAATTAAGAAATAAAGGTTTTACACTTATTGAACTTCTAGTGGTTATCGCTATTATTGGTATTCTTTCTTCCGTTGTTTTAGCGTCTCTAAACACCGCTCGTGGTAGAGGTAATGATGCTAAAGTTAAAGCTCAGCTTTCCGGTCTTCGGGTCTTCGTGCCGCTGCTGAACTCTATTATGATGATAATCCAACTCAGGGTTATGGTCCCGCATCTTCCAGTTGTACAACTGGTATGTTTGCTAATGCGACTGTTCAAGCTTATATCGCTCCCGCTAATCTTCCAGCTAACGCTACCCCGGCATGTTTCTCTTCTACCGGTAGTTATGCGGTTACAACCAAACTTCCTGGCGCAGGTGGTGCTAACAAATGGTGTGTTGATTCACTTGGTGTTTCTAAGCAAGTTATCGGTATCGCTACTTCGGCTGGTTGTCCCGCTTCCTAAATACCTGACTTATTTTGTTGCCGAACAAAAGCCTCATTTGGAGGCTTTTGTGTTATTATATGGAAGTAAATGCAATATTTATTTTTAATCATTATTTTTTTATTCGGAACGGCTTTAGGAAGTTTTGTTACTGTGATTGCCAATAGGTTCAATACCGGTTTACCTTTTTTTAGAGGTAGGTCATTTTGTTTCTCTTGCAACACCAAACTTCAAAAAAAAGATTTAGTTCCATTATTTTCTTTTTTATTTTTAAAAGGCAGATGCAGATATTGTAAAAGCAAGATACCCAGAGAAACTTTAATAATTGAGATTTTAATGGGTATTTTATCGGTATTATCCGCTCTGAAATCCGGTTTTTCAGTTTTTGATTTTTCCTTATTGTCTATTATTAACTATTTGCTACTAACTTTTATTTTTGCCACTATTCTTCTGATTGCTGTCTATGATATAAAACATTTTATTATTCCCGATTCTTTTCTTTTTACTCTTTTTCTTTTTTCTTTGTTTTATATTTCTTTATCCAACTTTATCATTCAAACTAATATAATAAATAATATATATTCTCTTATTCCTTTTTTCATTTCTTCTATAATTCTAACACTGCCATTCTTGTTAATTTTTGTTATTTCAAAAGGTCGGTGGCTTGGTTTTGGGGATATTAAATATATTTTAGTTTTGGGTTTTCTGCTTGGGTTTAGTCAAGGGTTGTCGGCTGTAATTTTAGCCTTTTGGATAGGAGCGGCTTTTTCTTTGATAATTTTATCTTTAAAATATTTTAGGTTACATATAAATTTGCCTTTACTCCGTAATAATTTTACAATTAAATCTGAGATTCCTTTTGGACCATTTTTATCAATTGGGATAATAATAAGTCTTTATTTAAATGCTGATTTATTTCAAATACATTCTCTCTTTAATATCTTCTAAAAACAAAGGATTTACTTTAACCGAGTTGATAGTGGTTATAGCTATAGCTACTGTAATAATGACTTCTTTAATTATTCAACAAAGTCAATGGAATGATCAATTAGTTGTAAATAATCAAACTTATGAAATGGTTTTAACAATTCGTCAAGCTAAAGTTTATAGTTTGGGGGTAAGGGAAGATTTGGGTGGTAGTGGTGATAAATTTAACATAGGTTATGGAGTATATTTAAATAAAAATAATGTTAATCAATACATATTTTTCGCGGATAGAAATGGAAATAAAAGATATAATATTGGGGAAGCGATAAAAACCAAAGTTTTTACCAGAGGGGTAAAAATAAATAATGTTTGTGGCAATACCAGATGTTTTTTTTCCCGTGGCGGTCCTTTGGACCAAGTGAGCATTTCATTTTTTAGACCGGAAACTAAACCAAATATAAATATAAGTCTTTTAAATCGTGGTAATCGGCCGGTTGATACTCCTCCAATTACTATTATTTTAAAATCGCCAAAAGGTAAAACTTCTTCAATAAAAATAGAAGCTAACGGTCAAATTTCGGTTAGTCAGTAATTATATTTTATATAATATATGAAAATTTTTAATTTTAAATCTTCAAATGGTTTTACTCTCGTTGAATTGATTATAGCGATAGCTCTTTTTACTTTAATTGCTTCTTTTTCTATTGGAGCGGTTTTGAGTATTTTTAGTGCTAACAGAAAAGCCAGATCTTCTAAAACTGTGGTAGATAATCTAAATTTTGCTATTGAAAATATGGTTAGAGTAGCGCGTTTTGGAAACAATTATCATTGTGGCGATATTGCTCCTCTTTCTGTTTCAAGGGATTGTCCAGCAGGAGATAATTTTTTAGCTTTAAATTTTGAAGGCAATACTTTAGTTTATCGTCTAAATGGTGTTGCTATTCAAAGATCTGATAACGGCGGATCAACTTACACGGATATTACTCCTTCGGAAACAGTTATAGAAAATTTGAAATTTTATGTTCTTAATTCTTCTTCTAATAATAAGCAACCTTATATTATTGTTGTTATAAAAGGTTATTCTGGTAATAGACCAACTAACCAGTCAAAATTTTCTATTCAAACTTTAATATCTCAAAGAGTGCTTAATATATGATTAAAAAAATTAAAATTAAAATTAAAAATTATGAATTAAAAATCTCCGCAAAACGAGCGGGATTTACCATACTTGAAGCTATTGTTGCTATTGCTATTTTATCTCTTTCCATCTCTGGATCTTTTTCCGCAGTCCAAAAAAGTCTTTCTGAATCTATAATTGCCAAAGATGAAATAAAAGCCTTTTATTTGGCTCAAGAAGCGGTAGAGATAATCAGAAATAAAAGAGATGTCAATCAACTGAATAAAATAAATAACGGTAGTGGCAATTGGCTTGCCGGTATATCGGAAAATGTTGTGGATCCTTGTTATTTCGGCAAAATATGTCAAGTTGATGTTATTCCCATCCCACCTTCTTTGACTTATTGTGGCTCATCTTCTTGGGGTAGTTGTCCTGTTTTAAATCAAGACCCAGCAACCTCGTTATATAGTTACGGAGCTTATCCAGCGACTGATTTTAAAAGGGAAGTAAAAATTGAATCAATAAATGCTTATGAAATAGCCGTTATTGTGCGAGTTTCTTGGACTAAAGGCTTGATAAGCAGAGAGTTTAAAGTAAAAACATTTTTATTTAACTGGATATAATAATATGAGATTGAAAATTGAAAATTTTAAATTGAAAATTCCTGCTAAGCAGGCAGGTATAACTCTGTTTATAGTAATCGTCATTATGAGCATCTTGCTTCTTATAAGTTTCGCGATAGTCAATATTACTTTGAAAGCTACTCTCTTTTCTTCTTCTGGCAGAGATTCTCAATACGCTTTTTATGCGGCAGATAGCGGTATAGAATGTGCTATTTATTGGGATTCCAGGTTTAATCCAAGCAAATTTGCCACTTCCACTTCAGGCTCTCCTATAAGTTGTAATAATATAGCTATTTCAAATGGTCAAACTATTCCCGGCACTACCACTTTAACTCTAATCGGCGGAGGCGGTAATGCTAATCCAACCAGTATTTTTTACTTTAATATGAATCAAGGTTCGGACCCAGAACCTTATTGCGCTATTGTGACGGTAACTAAAAATACGGACGGTAGCACTTATATTAAATCTCGCGGTTATAATACTTGTGACCCTTCTAATCCAAGGAGAGTAGAGAGAGGTATTGAATTGTATTAAAATAAACTCATCTTGTCCCTCTTTTGTTGTAAAAAAGGAACCGAGCAAAGCGAGAGGGGGTGAGTTATAAAAATTATGAACATCAAAAAATTAAAAAAAAGAGCTGAAAATTTGCGTAAAATAATAGAAAAACACAGTTATTTATATTATGTGGTAGATAAACCAAAAATAGAAGATAGTGTTTATGATTCTCTAGTGGAGGAATTAATCAAGTTAGAAGAAAAATTTCCTGTTTTAAAAACAGCTACAAGTCCAACTCAAAGAGTTGGAGGAGAGCCTCTTAAAAAATTTAAAAAAGTAAAACATAAAATACCGCAATGGTCTTTCAATGACGCTTTTAACGAGGAAGATATGTTTAAATTTGATGAGAGAGTAAAAAAAATGCTTGAAAAAGAATTTGGAAAGAAAATCTCTTTAGCATATGTTTGCGAGCTTAAAATAGACGGTTTAAAAATTGTGCTTGAATACAAAAAAGGTGAATTGCTAACAGCTGTTACCAGAGGCGATGGTAGAATTGGCGAGGATGTCACGAATAATATAAAAACCATAACTTCCATACCTTTAAAACTTTTAAAACCGGTAGATATAATTGTTGAAGGAGAAATATGGTTGGGTAAAAATAATTTTGAAAAATTAAATAAAGAAAGAAAAAGAAGAGGAGAACCGCTTTTTTCTAATCCCAGAAATGCCGCTGCCGGTGCTATTCGCCAACTTGACCCTAAAATTGCAGCTGAAAGAAAATTAGATAGTTTTATTTATGATGTTGCAATGTTGCCAAGGACTGTCCTTAGGGGCGGGGCAGTTCAAGGACAGTCCTTGGCAACTCAAGTTAAAGAATTAGAATATTTACAAGACCTTGGTTTTAAGGTGAATAAAAATTTTAAATTATGTTCAAATATAAATGAAGTAATTAGCTACTGGAAATCTTGGCACCTGCCTACTGGTGGGCAAAAAAGTAAAAAAGATAAGCAAGATTATTTAATTGATGGAGTGGTAGTTAAAATAAATGAAATAAAATATCAAAATATTTTAGGTTTTACCAGCAAAGCACCCCGTTTTGCTATTGCTTTTAAGTTTAAAGCGGAGCAAGTGACTACGGTGGTGGAAGATATTGTTTTGCAAATTGGCAGAACTGGAGCACTTACTCCGGTGGCTCATTTGCGTCCGGTATTAGTCGCCGGCTCTGTTGTTTCGCGAGCCACGCTTCATAACGAAGATGAAATTAAAAGATTGGATGTGAGAGTGGGGGATACTATTATTCTTCAAAAAGCCGGAGATGTTATTCCGGATATTATTTCAGTGGTTAAAGAAATGCGGACCGGCGGAGAGAAAAAATTTATTTGGCCGAAATTGGTGGTGGATTGTGGCGGAAATGGCGAAATAGAAAGGATACCAGGTCAAGCGGTTTGGCGATGCAAAAACAAAAATTCCTTTATCCAAAAAAAACGCAAACTTTATCATTTTACCAGTAAAATAGCTTTTAATATTGAAGGTTTGGGTCCAAAAATTATAGACGCTCTTTTGGAGGCTAAACTTATCTCTAATTATGAAGATATTTTTACTTTAAAAAGAGGTGATTTGCTCGCTTTACCCCGTTTTGCCGAGAAATCAGTTGATAATTTGCTTAAAGCGATTGAAAAAGCCAGAGAAATAACCTTATCTCGCTTTATTATTTCTCTTTCAATACCAAATGTTGGAGAAGAAACCGCAATTTTACTGGCTCAAAATTTTGGCTCTATTGAAAAAATAATCAATTTAAAAATTGAAGAATTGGAAAAAATAGAAGGAATAGGACCAATTGTAACAAAGTCAATTATTGATTGGTTTGCCGATAAAAATAATCAAAAAACTTTAAATAATTTACTTAAACATATAAAAATAATTCCTCAAAATTTTTCTATAAAAAACTTAGAAAGACAAGGGAAATTAGAAGGAAAAACTTTTGTATTAACCGGCACTTTAAATAAAATTAGTAGAGATGAAGCTAAAGAAAAAATTCGTTCTCTTGGCGGAAGTATTTCAAGTTCTGTTTCCAAAGAAACCGATTATGTGGTGGTTGGCGAAAATCCGGGGTCTAAATACAAAAAAGCGGAAGAAATTGGAGTAGAGATTTTGAATGAGGAAAAATTTAAGGAAATTTTAAATATGTAATATATTCTTTTTTGTGCTATATTTTTTATATGATTTCTAAAGAAGAAATTAAAAAATTAGCTGATTTGGTTAGAATAAATATTGCGGATGAAGAAGCGGAAAATTTGCGAGGTGAAATAAGCGATATTTTAGATTATGTTGGACAAGTTAAATCTATAACTGAAAATAATAAAGAGAGACAAAATCCTCTTCTTGTTGTAAAAAGGGGGCAGGGGGATGTTATAAATGTAATGAGAGAAGATGAAAATCTAATTGAATCAGATACTCACAGCAAAAATTTAATTGCTGAATTTCCAAACAAAGAGAGAGATTATTTAAAAGTAAAGAAAATATTATAATTTCCCCTCTCCTGCATTTAGGAGAGGGGCTAGGGGTGAGGTTAATAAAATGGATATTTCAAAACTTACAATCAAAGAAGCCAGAAAGTTACTTGATACTAAAAAAATTTCTGTAAAAGAACTTGTTGAAGAATATCTAAAAAATATTGAAGATAAAAATAAAGAATTAAATGTATTTCTGGAAGTTTATGATGATGTTTTAAAACAAGCGGAAGAAGCTCAAAAAATTATAGATGAAGGTGGAGCTTTAGAGTTGACAGGTATTCCTCTGGCTGTGAAAGATAATATTTTAATAAAAGGCAGAAAAGCGAGCGCCGCTTCAAAAATGCTTCAAAATTATCAAGCTACTTATACTGCTACCGCTGTTCAAAAATTGATTGACCAAAAAGCGGTATTTATGGGCAGGACAAATATGGATGAATTTGCTATGGGTAGCTCAACCGAAAATTCTAGTTTTGGGGTAACTAAAAATCCTTATGATATTTCTCGAGTGGCGGGTGGTTCTTCTGGTGGCTCGGCGACAGCAGTAGCCTCAAATATGGCTTTGGGGGCTCTGGGTTCTGATACTGGAGGTTCAATTAGAGAGCCAGCCAGTTTTTGTGGAGTGGTTGGATTGAAACCAACATATGGTAGCGTTTCTCGTTATGGTCTGATGGCGATGGGTTCTTCTTTGGATGTTATCGGTCCTATCAGTAAGACAGTAACTGATAATGAAATAATTTTTAACGCTATTAAAGGCAGAGATAAAATGGACAGCACTTCTATACCTCACTCGGACTTCGTCTCGACCTCTCCTAATTTAGGA
Organism: Candidatus Zambryskiibacteriota bacterium; assembly: GCA_003233455.1. Classification (GTDB taxonomy): domain Bacteria; phylum Patescibacteriota; class Minisyncoccia; order Phycocordibacterales; family WO2-35-19; genus WO2-35-19. The sequence goes on from QILQ01000043.1 coordinate 61,575, forward strand.
GAGGTAAAAAAAATCAAGATTGGAGTTCCTTATCATATTTTGAATCAGGAAGGAATATCAAATGAAGTTAAGAAAAATTTTGATACTTCTGTTGAAAGAATGAAAAAATTAGGGTTTGAAATCAAAGATATTAAATTGCCGAATATGGATAAATCTTTGGCTGTTTATTATATAATTATGCCAGCCGAAGTTTCTTCCAATATGGCAAGGTATGATGGTATTAAATATGGTTTATCTTTGGAGGCCGAAAATTTATTGGATGTCTATAAGAAAACTAGAGGTGAAGGTTTTGGTAGAGAGGTCAGGAGAAGGATTATTTTAGGTGCTTATATTCTTTCTTCCGGTTATTATGACGCCTATTACAGCAAAGCGATGATGGTTAGAAAAATAATACAAGATGAATTTAAAGAAGCTTTTAAAGGAGTGGATGTAATATTTACCCCAACTACTCCCTCTCCCGCTTGGAAAATAGGCGAAAAAACAAGTCCTTTAGAAAACTATTTGGCTGATATTTTTACGGTAACTGCGAATATTGCGGGAATTCCGGCTATCTCTTTACCATCCGGATATGTTAAAATTAGTGATAATGAATCGGAACTGCCTCTCGGCGTTCAACTTATGTCCTCGCATAAAAATGAAGATGTGTTATTTAAAATTGGCAAAAAGTTTTTAAATGAAAATTGATAATTATAAATTGAAAATTTAGTTTATGGCAGAAGATAAAAAAGAAAAACCGGCGGGTTGGAATTTTGATATCGTAGAAAGTATAGTAGTTCTGCTTTTTTTGTTGAGTATTATTGGTTCTATTTTTCCTCTTATCAATTATTTCACTTCCGGAGAACTTTCTTTTTACGGTTTTAAATTTGTCGGCATTTTTAACTTTTTTAAGTCAAATGTTCAATTTTTCAAAATTATGGGTTTTGTTATAGCGGCCGGAGCGGCTGTTGGCACTTTTGTGTTTAATAAAAAAGCTGACCATATTTTATTAGCCGAAAAAACAAAACTTTATCCAGCGGAGATGCCTATAACCGCGGAAGAAACTCCGATTGAAAATTATCATCTAGGGAAATGGCAAAAAATTGTTAAACTTTCTCAATCTGAAAATACTTCCGATTGGCGTCTGGCTGTTATAGAAGCGGATATTATGCTTGATGAACTTTTGGAAAAACTTAAATTACCGGGTGATACAATGGGAGAGAAATTAAAAGCGGTGGAAAAAAGCGATTTTCTAACCATAGAATCTGCTTGGGAAGCTCATAAAATTCGCAATATGATAGCTCATCAAGGGAATGATTTTCTGATCAGTCAACGAGAAATTCGCCGTATTATTTCTCTATACGAAGCGGTTTTTAAAGAATTCCGTTTAATATAAACAAATTATACCACATTTTTTAAAAGGAAGAGGGGAACCCTCTTCCTAAAAATTTTTGTGTCATAATTTTATTCATGTTGCGGAGTTTGGATTTGCACCAAAATTTCAAGGTTATGAGCCTCGCGAGTTACTATTACTCTACCCCGCAATGCTTATACTGTATATCTTTTTTTGTTTTTATGCAATAAATATGATAAAGTTTTGGTTATTGTCGGGGTAGCTCAGTTGGTTAGAGCGCAGCACTCATAAAGCTGAGGTCGTGGGTTCAATTCCCACCCTCGACACTATATAAAATTCTTTATCAGCTGGCGTTATTATAAAAAAGTTTCTTAAACTCCTAAAGTTTGGAAGGCACCTGTGTAATTGCTAATAAAAGAAGGAATTACAAACATAAGACCTATCAAAGGAAGAACAAATAAAGCCAAACTTATAACCATAGTCCAAAAAAAGTATCTTCTGGTTTTTTCTACGGATACATAAATCTTGTCTATTTTTTCTTTTAATTCAGTAATTTGTTTTTGGGTATCATTTTCCATAATCTAATTTTAACATAATTATTAATTTTAGTGGAAATTTTTCATAAAATCTGTTAAATTTCTTCTGTATGCGATCGTAGCTCAACTGGTTAGAGCACCCGCCTGTCACGCGGGAGGTTGTGGGTTCAAGTCCCGTCGGTCGCGCAATATTTCGATAGGGTCACATAAAATCGGTAAGAATGCTTTGCATATTGTATGAAATAAAGTAATATAAAAAATATCCAAATATTAAAATACATTTTAATATATACTTTGATATTTATATAGTATTTTAGTGTACAAAGATATTTGACAATACCTACCATATGTATATACTTGTGGTATATGAAAATACAAGTCAATTTAAAAATAGATAATAGTGTTAAAAAACAAGCTCAAAAAAGAGCTAAAAACATAGGTCTCTCTCTTAGCTCTATTGTTAATGCTACTTTAAAACAGTTTGCTAAAACTGGAGAACTTGAATTATCTTCTGCTCCTAAAATGACTCCTTATCTTGAAAAATTAGTTTTTGAAGCTAGAAAAGAATATTTAAAAGGTAAGACTTATGGTCCGTTTGATAATGTTAAGGATTTAATGAAGCATTTAAATTCTTGATTATATGAGGATTATTACTACCACAAAGTTTGATAAACAATTTAGAAAACAACCTTTAAAAATTAAAATAGAATTTGAAAATAGAGTTGAGATATTCATAGAAAATGTAAACGCTCCAATTCTTAACACTCATAAATTGTCTGGAAAATTGAAAGATTTATGGAGTTTCAATATAAGTGGAAATATTAGAGTTGTTTTTGATAAAAACCAAGAAAGTATAATTATATTTATTGCCATTGGTTCTCATTCGCAACTCTATAATTAGTCACTTAAAAAAATACGTATTAAAATACGTATTTAATTATTTAACTAAAATGTGTTAATATATTTAATATGATAGAAGCTAAATTCACCCCTCAATTAGGACACTCCACTTTTAATATTTGTAATAATACCAACTACACTGGCAACTTCCAGTGCTGTTTTGTATCC
>QILQ01000001.1 GCA_003233455.1 Candidatus Zambryskiibacteriota bacterium
CACCACCGGTTCTTATATTCTTACTTATTCGGTTACTGATTCCGGCGGACTTTCCGCTTCCACTACCAGAGAAGTAAAGGTAGTTGATAATGCTACTCCTCCGATTGTTCCGCCTATTTTACCACCTGGTGGCGGTGGCGGAGGTGGTGGTGGTCTTGGTGGACACAGACACTCTGTAGTAACAGGAGAAGTTTTAGGGGCTACCACTTGTTCATATCTTAAAGACTACTTAAAAATTGACCGACAAAATGATCCGATTGAAGTATTAAAACTCCAATCTTTCCTAAATGTCTTTGAAGGAGAAAATTTGTCCTTAACAGGAGTGTTTAATCAAGCTACTCTTGGGGCGGTTGAGAGATTTCAAGTTAAATATTCCAAAGATATACTAAAACCTTGGGGAAAAAATGTTACTACCGGATATGTTTATATCCTAACTAAAAAGAAAATAAACGAAATATATTGTAATTCTGTTATTAACTTAAGTCAGAATGATAAGAATGAAATAACCGCTTTTAAAGCTTTTGGCGAAAATAATCCTAATGTGGTGATTAACAATCCGGCTGTTGGCTTTTTGTCCACTCCAGATAACAGTTTAAATGTCCTTAATAGCAATAGTTCAAGTTCTCCGACAGTAACTCTAAAGGACAATTCTTCCACTACTGTGGCTAATAATAATTCCGCCTTAAAAAATATCGCGGTCTCCATTCTCGCTTTTCCTAAAAAAATATTTAGCGGTGGCGGTTACACTTTTACATTCTTATTGTTGATTTTAGTGGCTGTTATAATTGCTTTAATTAAGTTATTTGCCGGTCCAAAACATTCAAACAATGTTCCAATAACACCAATCGCTGAAACAAATGATGATAAAAAAACAGAATCTCCGGTAATTATATTGCCCGGCGTTTTACCTGATGAAGAAATAGTGGTAGAAAATCCGGAAGAAGAACCAGATGAAGTTATTATAGATACTCCGGATTTACGTTCTACTGACAAAAAAGATAAAAATTAAAAAAGTGTCAAAGGCGCCCTTTGACACTTTGGAGGTGTGGTGTAATTTTGTTAAGAGATATTTAAATTTCCTTGAGCCTTTAATTCTCTATTAGGTTTTTGGTTTCTTAAATATTCAATATAACCAGCTGCTGCAATCATAGTGGCGTTATCAGTAGTGAGAGATTTTTCTGGTATAAGTATTTGTAGGTCTGGATAATTTTCTTTTAATTTTAAAAAGTTTTTTCGTAATGCTTTATTAGCAATAACTCCACCCCCAATAATCAAAGTTTTTGGAGTGTCAAAGGCGACCCTTGAAGATTGCTCTATAAGGGTTGCCCTTGACACTCCTTCAAGTGCCATTTTTGTTTTTGAAATAAGTGTTTCTATCACCGCGTCTTCAAATTCTCTTGCCACTGCAAGTTTGGTAGAATCTGCAAAAACGTTCTCTCGAACAACCGGAGTATTTTTCTGCTGAAAAATCTCCTCACTCTCGCGCCAGTCGCGCTCCGAGAGTTGCTCTCGAGAAGTTTTCTGCAGATTCTTTAAATAATACAACACCGCTGTCTTCAAACCTGAAAAAGAAAAATTAAAATCTCCTGAATGAATCATCGGTCTTGGAAATTTTGTTTCCAGATAAATATTTTTTGCTTGAGCTTCTTCCGCTAATTTACTTATTTCCGGACCGCCCGGATAGGGAAGTCCCAACATTCTAGCCACTTTATCAAAAGCTTCACCTACCGCGTCATCTTGGGTTTCTCCAATTTTTTTCTTTTTGGTCCAACTTTTTAAAAATATTAGCTCTGTATGACCGCCACTGATTAGCAAACCTAAAGCGGGAAATTTTAAAGAGGTGGTTTTGAAAGCGGTTTTTTTTAAGACTGTTTGGTTTGATATTTTTGCTTTAATTTTTGAATGTAATAAAACTGATATTAAATGTCCCTCCAGATGATTAGTTGGTATTACCGGAATATTCCATTTTTTACCAAGTTTTTCCGCGAAATTGATGCCGGTCCAAAGTGCTGGCTCTAGTCCGGGACCCACCGTCACTGCAATCAGATCAATATTTGGTTTTTTAATTTTATTTAAAAATTCTTCTAGATTTGAAAATTCATTGAAAATTGAAAATTGAAAATTAGAAATTAAACTTGCTTTCCTCAATGCTTCAATTAAGACAGGAAGCAAGTTCTTCTGGTGTTCTCTTTTGGCCAGATTCGGCACTACTCCTCCATATTTAGTATGCAATTTTACTTGACTATTTAAACTGCTACCAAGTATTTTAAAATTAAAAGATTTTAAATCTCCTTTTGCCTCTACCACACTTACTGCCGTCTCATCGCAGCTTGTCTCTATTCCCAATATAATCATTAAGTAAATAATAGCATACTAAAGCCCAAAGTCGGACTTTGGGCAAATTTTTTTTAAAAAACAAAAATACAAAAAAGAGTTATTTTTTTGGTAAAAATTTAATGTATATGATAATATTTTATATATGGAAAGACTAAAACAAGAAAAAGAAATTGAGAATAAGGAGAATTTTTCTACAAAAATTGAATTACATTTTTTCCGTCACGATGACAAAAAGAGTCCTGAAGGTAAGGCAGACCAAGAAATACAAATTTCGGAAGAAGGCAGAAAACACGCTGCATCTTTTACAGAGGATGATTCAATTAAGCAATCAGTCGCATTTGGTTCCCCAAGAGTAAGAACTAAAGAAACAGCCGCTCTACATATGGCAGGTAGAAGGTTTACGGAAGAAGAACTAGAGAAAAGTTACACCCTTGATAAGCTTATTGAAAAAATTGGTCCAAATAAAATAGCCACTGATGAAAGATTGGATTTTATTCTTGGTATTAATGAAAAATTCACGGAAGAAGTCCAAAAATCGTTTGACCAAGGAACTTTCTTAAAATTTTTAGTAGAAGAAAGCGATGATCTTGCTAAAGAGATTAAGGATGAAAATGTCAGCTCGTATTCTAGAGTTGCAGCTAGAATAGCTGAAATTGTTAATAAATATCTCATAATAGCCTCAAGATTTGAAGAATTGGTAAAAGAGCACGCTGATAAATATAGTCGGATTATGAAAAGATTTATGGGCACCCATCAAACTACTTCTGAATGTTTCCTTGCTAAAGTGATTGAAAAGACTGACGGTATAGAGGCTCGGAATAATTTTGTAAAAGCTTTAAACAATCAGGGTTTTAATTCATCTGAAGGATTTGAATGTGATATTGTAACAGATAAAGAAGGTAAAACTACTCTACATATAAAATTTGAAAAACCTAAAACAGAAGAAAAAGAAGGTTTTGTATTTAACCGAGACATAAACCCAGCTGTTATTGATGAAATAGTAAACGATTTCAAAAACAAAAAACATAACCCCTAACAGATTTGAAAAATTCACTTCTTGCACTTTCTCCACCAGAACCTGAAGTGGAAAATGTGATTGATTCAAGTATTGAATTTCTAAAGCATCTTCAATTTATAAATGTAAAAACTCATCAGGTGAGCCTAATCGTACTCGAACCCTTGTAGGTCAAGTCCTGTAAGGTTATTTCTAATATCTAAACTATATCACTTTGACCCTTCTCGAGCATCTTAAAAAGTGACAAAAGTGACACAGGATTAAGATTTAAAGTTACAGTTAGTTGTAACTTTATTTTTTTAACTGATTTTCTTTTAATTGACATCAAGGACAGATTAATTTATAATGCATTTAATTAATAATAAAAATCATGCCATATTCCGAAGTATTTTTTGATAAGAAAATTGAAAAATTCATACAAAAATGGAGATATACCAGTTATTTTGATATTGGTATAGGAGCAGGAAAATACGGCAAAATAATCAAAAGAAATCACCCGAAAGCAAAACTAACGGGAATTGAGATTGATTCTGAATATATCAATAAATTCAATCTTTTTGAAACGTATGATGAGGTTATACAAGGAGATATAAGAGATTATATTAATAAAAACGATGGTTTTATTGCTGATGTAGTCATTATTGGCGATATTATTGAGCATCTATTCAAATCAGAAGGGGTGGATTTATTAAATTATTTAGTTTATCGAACAAAAAAAATAATAGTGATTTATCCCAAAAAATATGTTCAATATAACGTAAACAACAAAAGTCATGAGTCACACAAATCTGTTTGGTGTAAAGACGATTTCAAATGTTTTAATTTCAAAATATTTGATGATAATTACCTATCAATGGTTGTAATTAATGGATATTTGGATGATAAAAAAGCAGTTATTAAACCTTATGGATAGTAAAACTATAAAAATAGGTGTTGCTATAATGGTGAAAAATACTGAAATATTCATGAAAGCTTTAATGTCCAATCTTTCGTGGGTAGACGGAATTTATTTATATGACGATAATTCATCAGATAAAACAGTTGAGTTTGCTAAAAAATATGCTCAAGTTCCATTAATGATTAAACGGGGTGTAAGTGAAAAACCTATTTTTGGTAGAGGTGAAATAGTGGCAAGAAATAGCATAATAAACACAGCATTTAAAAAGTTGAAATGCGATATCCTTATACTTATTGATGGAGATGAATTAATATCATCATCACTTAAGGATTTAATTATCAATAAAATGTCAAACAGTGATTATGATTCAATATGTTTTACCACTTGGCATTTACACGAAGAAGATAGGTATCTTCATTTTTGGGGAACAAAAATAAATAATGTTAGTCTTATCGATCCTCATACGAGGATAATAAAGAAAAATAAAAAATTCGAGAAATTATTTGATGACGGTAGTCATCCAATAATTAATCCAACTGAAAAAACTTATTGTACAAATGGTCCATTTCATTTTCATCTCAAATATTATAAATTAAGCCCATATCCCAACTATGCTTTACACTTTCTACCAGAAAGGATTACTGAGAAAGATTTATATTGTTACATAAAAAAACTCCCATTTAAATTACCAAATGAAGTAAAAAATTCACTAAAGATGATTGATTGGACTAAGTATAATAAATTAAATACTGATTATTATAAGTATTATGAATCTGAAAGAAAATTATCGTCAAGTGTGGAAGAAAATTTAATACATCCTAAAGATAAATCATTATGAATACACTAGATATTAAAAAAGACTTACTATTATTTTATATAAAACACCAATATGATTTTATTGATAAAAATTCAAATAGAACTATCTCTGGTTTTTATTCTTGGTACTTAAGATTAGTTAAGGGATTAAAATTGAAAGGTTTTAACATAATTGAAAATGATTTTGAATTAGCGAAACAAAACCCGGATTATCCAGTCGGGCTTGTTGGCACTCCTGTTGCATTAAAAAATTGGGATTTACCAAATCCTGTCATACTTGGACCAAGTATGTATGACCATCCTCTTCTAAACCCTAATTTAATGAAAAACAATAGATTCGACAAATATCTATTTACGTGTCAATGGCTTCTCGATCTGTTCAAACCTTTTTATGGGAATAAATGTGCTTTGTGGTATGCAGGTATAGAAATTAATGAATGGAAAAACACAAAAAAACTACATAAAAACATAGATGTTTTAATATATAACAAACTAAGATGGACTGAAAATGTAAAGAAAGAATTTTTATTAGACCCAATAAAAAAAGACTTGGATGGTAGGAATTTAAATTATTACATTCTAAATTATGGAGACATCTCTCACAAGCAATACAGGGATTTATTAAAACGTAGTAAATCTATGTTATTCCTTTGTGAACACGAAACACAGGGTATGGCCTATCAGGAAGCCATGTCTTCAAATGTTCCAATACTTGCTTGGGATCCAGGATATTGGGTCGATCCTTTGTGGGAAATTTTTTCAGAAAAACCAGTAAAAGCTACTTCAGTTCCACAATTTTCTGACAAATGTGGTTTACGATTTGCAAAAATTTACGACTACAAAAAAACTTTTGACATATTCTGGAAAAATTTAGATAAATATAAACCAAGAGAATTTGTAAAAAATAATTTGTCTTTGGAAAAATCAGCAGAAATTTATTATTCGTATTATTCAAACTCTTTTAAAAATCATAAAAAATGAAAAAAGCTTTAATAGTAAATCATGTTGGGGTAGGTAATGGTTTAATGGCAGTACCATTATTAAAAGTATTAGAAACATCTTTCTCAAAAGCTAAATATTTTTATGTAGATAATCCTTTCTTCAGAATTAAATATTTTAAAGACAAAGCTAAATTGGTAAATTTAATAGGATCTTTTGATATTAGTTGGAGAAGTTTTCCTAAGAAAAAATGGAGTGAAATAATTATTTTTATTAATAAAAATAATATAGACACCATTATTAATCTTAGAAATGAAGGGCCTAATTATGACAAAGATTATTTTGCATTTAAGAAAAAATATGAAGATAAAATAAAATTTTGGAATCTAGACTTCAATTCAATTTCGAATAGAAAAACAAACAAAAATATTATTAATGATTTGTTAAGAATGTTAAAAAAATTTGGATGTAATATCACTAAGTTTCAACCACATTGGTTAAGCAATAAATCAAATAATGATATTCCATATCCAACAATACTCTTTTACGTTGGCTCAAGCCAAGAATCTAAATGTTGGGGGATTAAAAAGTGGGTAAGGCTTTCGAGTGAAATATGTAAAAATATACCATCAGCTTCACTATCATTTGTTGGGGGGATTACACCACAAGAACAAAAGGATATGTATTTGATTGCCAAACAAGTCATAAAAAAATGTAGTGATAATCATATTAGTTTCTCTATTTCCAAAGATTTGGTGAAAATAATGCATATCTTTTCTGAACAAGATGTGATTGTATCTAATGATACTTTTGCTGTACATCTAGCCAACGCTCTCAATATACCCACAATTGGATTATATTTTAGTACAGATCCAATAATTTGGGGTGGTTTAAGCGATAAATTTAATTTTGTAGAATCCACGGTAAAATGTGATGGGGTTAAGAAAAATATAGGAAATTGTATCCATTTTGAGTCAGGGTGTTCAAACCTTGGTAAGATAAAAGATTCTGTTAGTGTTGATAAAGTTCTCAAGATTATAAAAAATCAAATTAAGTGAAATGAAAAAAAATAATTTTAAAAAAATAATAAGTGTTATTGGTGGACACAGTCAAAATACAACAAAAGAAGCTGAATTAATATCAGAAAAAATAGGAGTTATTCTGGCTAAAAATGGTTACACGGTAGCAACTGGAGGTGAAGACGGTATTATGGAGTCTGTATGTAAAGGAGTGAAATCCGTTAATGGGACCACTATTGCTATTATCAAAAGTAATGATAAGCAAACAGCAAATAAATATATAGATTATGTTATTGCAACATCTCTTGATCTAGCTTTTATGAATGTTTTAATCTGGTCAGCAGACTGTATTCTGGCTTTTACGGGGAAATATGGCACTTTGAGTGAAATAGGTTTAGCATTAGATATTGGTAAACCACTAATAATGATCGGGGAGAATGATTTGTTAGTTAAAGAAAATATAGATAGAGGTAATTTTATCCATTTTAATAAAATTAGCTCCAAACAAGATTTTCAAAGATTGAAAAATTCAATAAAAAATATAATTCAATAATTATTTTCTCTTTACCAATTTTGTGGTTCTGTGTCGTTTAGATAAATTTTGTTGTTGTTTTTTAATATTCTTCCAAGATCCAGAAATGTTGTTAAATCCTCGTTTGTCAGTGTTATTTTTTAAATAATCAAAAATTAAAATCCATTCGTTAAAATCTAGTTGGGATGGTTTTTTGTTTAAAAGAGACTGTTTATTAAATTTAGAGACCTGTTTTTTTGAAAGTAAAACCAATAAACTTTCCTTTATATTTTTCTTCCACGAGGTGAAGCAAAAAGACACGAAGTCTTTAAATAAAGTATAGTCTTTATACTCAATTAGAGGTTCACTTCTTTTCTTTATTGACATCAAAACTATTAGAACATGAGGGACTGGTTTGAAAGCAAATCTAGAAATTTCTTTAATTATCTGAATGTCATAAATGGGATAATATACTACAGATAAAAGAGAATTTCTGTTATCTTTTTGTAAAATATATTTTTGAGCTGCTTCTTTTTGTGTGACTAAGTAAGTTGAGGTTGGAATAGGATCCATAACCTCAATAATATGTTTAATAATATCAGCTGTAGTATTGAAAGGAATGTTCGAGAATATTTTGTATCTCTCTTCTTTTTTTGGTTTCCACTTAAGGAAATTTTCATTAAGTAAGGTTAAATTGTCATTATCTTTAAAATTAGCTCTTAATTGATTGTAAAGAATTTTATCTAATTCTATGGCAATAATTTTGTCAGCTTTCTTGAGTAATGCACTGGTGATTACACCAGTTCCTGGACCAATTTCTATAACAGTATCATTATTAGATATACCGGTTATAGATATCAATTTTCGAACAAAACGCTCTTCTTTAAAGAAGTTTTGTGAATGAGATAGTTTTATTTTGTCATCTTTTTTTACAATCTTTTTTCGTCTTATCTTATACATATTAAGAAAATTATCATTATTTTAGGAAAATATAAAGTCAATCAGTTTTTTTACTATACTCCCTCAACATCTCCAACGCTCTCTCCATTATCCTTTCCCCAATTTCACCCCAGTCAAAGTATTTTTTATAATCTTTTGGATTGCATTCAATAACTTTCGTAACCTTACCGGCAGGATCTGATTCAAATGGACCATATGGTTCAACGATAGCAAAATAGCGTAATTGGTAAAAAGGTTCTTGAATTCCACCAGTATCAATTACTTTTTGATATCCTATCGGTTTATAATTTAAAACTTTTAAATTTCCTTCTTCTTTGATTTCTCGGATTAAAGTGTCATTAGGGTGTTCATCTTCTTCCACACTTCCTCCGATTAAACCATATGTTCCTTTTTGAGAATTATCTACAATAATTATTTTATTTTTTAAAAAAGCAACAGCATAACATTGTTTAATTCTATTCTGAGGTAGATTGTTGAATGAATCTGATTCATAATATTCAAAGATATATTTTACTCCAGATTCACCTATATATTCGTTTGTGATTGGTTTTTTTGTCATAAAATATTTTAATAGACAGTTGTAATAAAATAATTTCAAATCCTTCTCGAGCGCTTAAACTAGCGCTCTAATTGGTGACCCCACGCGGAATCGAACCGCGCTTCCTGCCTTGAAAAGGCAGTGTCCTAACCGATAGACGATGGGGCCGAACAAAAAAATCATAACATTTTTTGATAAAAGTGCAAAAAAATGATAGTTTTAAAAGTGATTGATTATTTTTGCAAAAGCTAATTAAAGGAAGGGTGGCTCGAGTGGTTTAAGGCACCGGTTTCGAAAACCGGCATGCGTGAAAACGTATCGTGAGTTCAAATCTCACCCCTTCCGCCAAATATAATTTTAGATAAATTTTTATGCCGTTTCAACAAATCATAATTCTTTTAAGTTCTTATAAATATTTATTACTTTTTCCTATAGCTGTTATTGAGGGACCGATTATAACTATTATTGCCGGTTTTTTATCATCTATTGGTCGTCTCAATATATTTATTGCCTATGGTGTGATAGTGGTTGGCGATTTAGTTGGTGATACTATATACTATATAATTGGTCGTTATGGCGGTATTCAACTTATTAAGCAATGGGGGCATTATGTTGGATTTAATACTGAGCGTGTTGAAAACTTTAAACATCATTTTGACAAACATACCGCGAGCACGATTATTTGGGGAAAACTCGCTTATGCAATGGAAATGCCATTTCTAATTAGTGCCGGATTAGCCAAGATTCCATATAAAAAGTTTTTTTTCTATACTCTAATTCCAACTTTGCCAAAATCTCTATTATTTTTGCTTATCGGTTTTTATTTTGGTAAAAGTTATTCTAAAATTGATACCTATCTTGATTACACAGCGATCGGAACGATTAGTTTAGCTATTATACTTATAATTATTTATTTTGTTGTAAAAAATATAAGCAAAAAACACGAAGAAAAAAATATTAACAATATAACATCATTATGAAAATACTCATTGCGACCGATATGAATATAGAATTTGTCTGCGGGTCCACTTATTCTCTTAAGAGAATCGGTAATTTATTGAAAAAAAAGGGATACTCGTTTACTTTTGTTTGTCCAGGGAGAAACTATACCTATCATAAATATATTTATGACGGTTTTGAAGTATGGGGAGTCGGATCTTTTCCTACAATCATCCAAAAAGGACTTCGGTTTGCTATACCTTTTATTATCAATCGCAACTTAAGAAAAATACTTGCCGAATACAGACCAGATATTATACATATTCAAAGTCATGGACCGTTGCCCGCGACGATAATAAAAATCGCAGCAGAAATGAATATTTCAGTAGTTGGGACGAACCATTTTGTGCCAGATAATGTAATTCGCTCATTGCGTTTACCGAAATTTCTTGCTTTGTTTTTGACAAAAGTTGAATGGAAACATCTCAATAAGGTTTTTCGCAAAATTGATAATATAACCGTCCCCACCATTACTGCGGCGAAATTACTCAAAAAAAACGAATTCTCAAAAACTGTTCGCGTGATTTCAAATGGAATTGATTTATATAAATTTACAAAAAACGGTTCAGGAAATTATCTCTATAATAGATATCACATTCCTCCTAATAAACCGATATTGTTATTTGTTGGACGATTAGATCCGGAAAAGAATGTCAATGTATTCATCCGTGCTCTTCCCATTATTATAAATAAGATTGAAATACATAGTGTTATAGTCGGCACAGGCAATCAAATGGCAAGACTACAGAAAATGACGACCAAACTTGGTCTCAGTAAATATATTACATTCACAGGTTTTCTTCCAGATAAAGATTTAGCGAATATTTATCGTATTGCTTCTTGTTTTGTTATGCCGGGAAATGCGGAATTGCAAAGTATCGCAACTATGGAAGCTATGGCATCTGGTTTACCAGTAGTCGCTGTGGATGCTATGGCTCTTCCAGAATTAATCCATAACGGAGAAAATGGATATTTATTTCCAGATGGAGACAGTCAAACACTTGCTAAAAAAGCAATAGCAATTCTTTCAGATAAAAAATTGAGTGCTCAAATGTCGCAAAAGAGTCTTGAAATTATTAAAGCACATGATTTAATTAAAATAATGGGTAAATATGAATCGCTTTATCATGAGAGTGTTACTCATTAAATATAAAATGATTTATTTAAGTGTGTTATTATATTAAAATTAATTATGAGCTTTTTAATTTCTATTTGGCACTCAATAAAACAAGCAATCGCGAATAATCCCGATATCCAAAAAATAATAAAAAAACATCATTCTTTTTTTGTATTTTTTAAAAAGCGTTTAAATAAAAGCGAGTTTTTTGGTTTGCCGTTAACTATTTTATTTCTGATATTTATATACATATTATTTTTTCTTCTTGGAAATATTGAAGATGTGTTTATATCAAATACCGCTATTTTTACTGATAATCGCGTTGTTAACTTAATCGTGGCATTTAGAAATATCAATGCGATAAAGTTTTTTTTATGGGTTACATTACTAGGTAAATGGCAAGTTATTTTAAGTTTTACTTTATCCACTATCGGCATATTATGGATTTGGAATAAACGATTGTATATACTGCCTCTTGTTATTTCTATTTTAAGCAGTGAAATTTTCACCGCTTTGGGAAAAATTATTTTTCATCGCTCGCGACCAGAATTAGCGGTTTATATAGAACATTCTTTTTCGTTTCCGAGTGGGCATGCTACAATCGCTGTCGCCTTTTATGGTTTTTTAACATATATAATCATCAGAAATACAAAACTATGGAAAACAAAAATTAGCTTATTTATCGGCGGTCTAATTATTGCACTGATTATTGGTTTTAGCCGTCTGTATCTCGGTGTTCATTATCTGAGCGATGTTTGGGGGGGTTATTTGATTGGTTCGTTATGGCTTATTATAGCTATTGGTATTTCAGAATGGTTATACTATATAAATAAAGGTAACATTACTTTCTTCTGGCAAACAAATTTCTCACGGACAAAGAAATATATTATTTCGGTATCCTTTATTTTGATTTCTTTTTTGTTTTACATTGTATTTGCGTCCACGCATCAACCGCATATTTTACTGTCTCCAATTATACCAAAGGAGATAGTGGTCCAAAATATTGATGATATTTTTTTGAATGAGAGTATGAAATATACAGAAACAATAACCGGAGACCGACAAGAACCTATTAGTTTTATAATTTTGGCGAAAAATGATAAAAAACTTGTGGATTTATTTAAAAAATCCAATTGGTTTTTAGCCGATAAAGTTAATATTCATTCTGTGATAAAAATAGCTAAGGCAGCTTTATTTAAAGAATCCTATCTTAGAGCTCCCATGACGCCATCATTTTGGGATTTAAAAATTCATAATTTTGGATTTGAAGAAGCCACTAAAGTGAATAATGTTCGTCAGCGTCATCATATCAGATTTTGGAATACAAATTACGTAACAAAAAAGGGGGAGAAAATTTATGTGGGCACCGCGAGTTTAGATATAGGTATAAAGTGGGGTATTACTCATAAAGTGGCTCCAGATATAGACACCGAGAGAGAATTTCTTTTTAATGATATGAAAAAATCTAATGATATAATAAATTTTCAAAAACGAAAATTTGTCAGTCCGATTCTTGGTGAAAATTTCTCTGGAGATCTATTTTTTACAGATGGAAAACAGTATATTATTCTCGTAAAATAGATTTCAATATTAAAGTGTCAAGGGTTCCCCTTGACACTTTAGTGGATTTTGAGATTTTTTAAAATTTATGCTAAAATGACCTTATTATGATTATTTCATATCAAGGGGCGCAGTCTTTTAAAATCCAATTTGGAGATACTGTTTTAGCATTTGATCCGGTGTCAAAGAAATCCAATCTTATTGGCGGACAAACGAAATTAAAAACCAATAATTTTGGTGCTGATATTGCTCTTATTTCTTTAAATCATCCCGATATGAACGGCGTTGACCAAATAAATCGGGGAGAAAAAAAAGCTTTTATTATAAATGGACCGGGTGAATATGAAATACAAGGAGTCTTTATAAAAGGTTTATTAAGCTCTTCAAATTATGATAATTCAAAACGAATAAATACTATCTATACGGTTAATTTTGAAAATATAAATTTATGTTTTTTAGGAGCTTTAGGCGATACTGAAATACCAAATGAGACCAAAGCGGGAATTGATGGGGTTGATATTCTTTTTATACCTATTGGCAGTAACGGAGTTTTAAATCCGGCTGAAGCTTATAAATTTGCGGTTTCTTTGGAGCCTTCTATAATTATACCTATGCAATTTGATGAAAAATCTCTCAAGGTTTTTCTGAAAGAAAGCGGAAATGAAGAAATAAAAACAATTGAGAAATTAACCATCAAAAAGAAAGATTTGGAAGATAAAAAAGGAGAAGTTGTTATCCTTAAAGTTCAATAGAATGTTATTGAAAAAATATAATTTAATAATGGAGAAACCGGAATCTTATAGAAATAAATGGGCTTTAGGTTTGGCTGTCACTTTTTCTGTTTTTATATTTTTTGGTTGGGCTTTTTATAATGGTTATTTGGGTTTTGGAAGTAGCGGAACTATGGCAAGCCAAAAATCTGCAAATCAAGTGGCTAATGTTGTTTCCAGCGAATCAGCTCTTTCTCCGATTCAAAATATAAAAGATACATTTGAAACCTCTTTTGATGAAATAAATAAACAATATAAAGAATTCAGGACTTCAATTTCAAATGTTTTAGTGCCTTTTATGACCGGTATTGAAGTGTATAAAAGGGAGTAAAATCAAAAGGAACCTTTTGAAACAGGGGGGTAGTTTAAAGGTTCCCTTTGATTTTTGTTATAAATTTGCTATAATTAACAGTATAAATGGTTAAGAAAGAAGGAAATAATCCCGAAAATATAGAGGAAAATACAAGTGCTCACAAGGGCACTATTTCACGTTCCATTGTTAGCGAGATGAAGAAATCTTTTATTGACTACGCTATGTCTGTTATCACCGACCGAGCTTTACCCGATGTGCGCGATGGTTTGAAACCGGTGCATCGTCGTATTCTTTACGCTATGCATACTATGGGTTTGTCGGCTTCCGCTAAAACTAGAAAATCAGCTGCCGTGGTGGGAGAAGTATTGGGAAATTATCATCCTCATGGCGATAGTGCCGCTTATGAAGCGATGGTCAAAATGACACAGGATTTTGCTATTCGCTATCCGTTGGTTATTGGTCAAGGAAATTTTGGTTCGGTGGATGGCGATAGTGCTGCTGCGATGCGTTACACCGAAGCTAAGATGAGCAAAGTGGCTAGCGAGCTTATGCGCGACATCAATAAAGAAACAGTAAAATGGATTCCAAATTATGATGCTACTAAAAAAGAGCCAACTGTTCTGCCAGCCGCCGCTCCTCAACTTTTGCTTAATGGCACTTTGGGTATCGCGGTTGGTATGGCTACCAATATTCCGCCCCATAATCTTCGTGAAGTGGTGGATGCCACCGCTTATTTGATAGATAATAAAGAGGCCACTACTGAAGATTTATTGCAATTTGTTCAAGGACCGGATTTTCCGTTGGGCGGTATTATTTTTAATATTAAAGATATTCATCACGCTTACGCCACCGGTCGCGGAGGTATTGTGGCTCGGGGAATTGCCGAAATAACGGAAAACAAAAATATTTATCAAATTATTATCAGTTCCATTCCTTACCGAGTAAATAAAGCTGATTTAATAATGAAAATCGCCGGATTGGCACGAGACAAAAAAATTGATGGAATTAAAGCTATCCGAGACGAATCCGCTAAAGATATTAGAATAGTTATTGACCTTAAAAGTGGCGGTTATCCTCAAAAGATTTTGAATTTTTTGTATAAACATACTCAACTTGAAGATACTTTCCATCTCAATATGGTGGCTTTGGTTGATGGAGTGCCTCAGACTCTTTCTCTTAAAAGTATTTTAGAAGAGTTTGTAAAACATAGGCAAATTGTGGTTAAAAAAAGGACAGAATTTGATTTAAAAGAAGCGGAAGCCAGAGAACATATTTTAATAGGATTAAAAAAAGCCCTTGACCATATAGATGAAATAATAAAACTTATTAAAAAATCAAAAGATGTGGCGACTGCTAGAGCTAATTTAATGAAAGTGTTTAAATTCTCAGAGTTACAAGCTAACGCTATTTTGGAAATGCGTCTACAAAAATTGGCCGGACTGGAAAGACAAAAAATAGAAGACGAACTTTTGGTAATTCAGAAACTTATAAACGAATTTAAAAGTATTTTAGCTAATCCTAAAAAAATACTTTCAATTATTAAAAAAGAACTTTCAGATATTTCAGAAAAATATGGTGATGATAGAAGAACTAAAGTAATTAAAGGCGGAGTTAAAATTCTTTCCGTTGAAGATATAATTGCCGATGAAGAAAATACTCTTATCTTAACTCAAGGTGGTTATGTTAAGAGAACCAGTCCGGATGAATATAGAAAACAAAGACGTGGCGGAGTGGGAGTGATTGATTTAAATACAAAAGAAGAAGATTTTGTTACCAATTTCTTGACTGCCAGTGCTCATTCCGATTTGATTTTTTTCACTGATAGAGGCAAGGCTTATCAAATAAAAATGTATGAATTACCCGAAGGTCGGAGAGCCACTCGTGGTAAATCAATTATGAATTTTATCTCTCTTTCTGAAGGAGAAAAAGTAACTTCTATTTTACCTATGCCTAAAGATTTAAAAGAGAGAAAAGATTTTTCGCTTATGATGGTGACCGAAAAAGGAATCAGTAAGAAAGTTTCGGCGGCCAGTTTCCATGATGTGTGCGCTAATGGTATTATTGCTATCAATCTTAAAGAAGGGGATAGATTGATTTCCGTTTCCAGAGTAACTAAAGGAGATTCTGGTATAGTAGTTACTTCTAAAGGTCAGTCTATAAGATTTAAAGAAGGAGATGTTAGAGAAATGGGTCGCACCGCTGCCGGAGTAAGAGTGATAAAATTGAAAAAAGGCGATAGGGTGATTGGTGCTCATTCTGTTCCCAAAGAAAGAGAGAAAGAAGTGGTATTGTTGACTATGAGTGCTAATGGTTATGGTAAGAAAACATCAATTAAAGAATATAAAATTCAAAAGAGAGGAGGTTCCGGTATCAAAACCAGCAAGGTTACCGCTAAAACCGGCGAGATAATAGCCTCGGCGGTAGTAACCGAAGAAGAAAAAGAAGCAGTGGCTATGTCAAAAAAAAGTCAAGTAATTCGTCTCGGTCTTTCTGAAATACCGACTTTAGGTCGTTCTACTCAAGGGGTTCGTATTATGAAGCTTCACGCCGGAGACTCCATTGCATCTTTCATTTGTTTGTAATTTAAATTTGTTTGTAATTTGTTTGTAAAAATACTCCTAAAAACCCTTATTTCTACTCAAAACCAATGTCAAGGGTTCCCCTTGACATATCGTTTTCTGGGGTATTTTTGCAAGTCTCTCTTATGAATTTTTCTTTATTTGTGAATATTTTTAGAATCAAATCTTTAGATATAATCGGAAGATCTCTTTTATCTAAAAAATCTTTATAACTACTCCATTCATAAGCTTTTGGATTATTAACAATTTTTCCTTCTACTGGATTCATATGAATATAAGCACTATTCCACATAAGTTGAGCATTTGATTTTACAGATACAGACTTAAAACAATCTTGAAATACATTACCAACTCTTTTGTATTTTTTATTAAAATACATTGAATAACTTGTACATAATTTCAAAATTAAATTTGATATTGGTATGTTTGTAATTTGCTCAACTAATAAATGAAAATGATTAGGCATTAGACAAAACGAATGGAGTTTAAATAAATTTGGTTTGGAATTTATTCTTATTCTGGTACGGGGAAAATACATCAACGAGTTTTCTGATAATTTTTTAGAACTAAAACCAAGAGTTAACCCTAATCTAAAAAGAAAAGCTCTATAATCTTGATTATCTAAGAAAATCTTTTCTTTATTATTTCCTCTATTATATACATGATAAATTTCATCAATTGCAAATTCTTTATAATCTCTATTTATACTTCCCCCTATTGTCTAGACAGCAAACTGTGGATTAATGGATATGTTTTTAATAAGTTCGACCTTTTGGTTTTTGTCGGCAAAAT
>QILQ01000037.1 GCA_003233455.1 Candidatus Zambryskiibacteriota bacterium
TATTTAATCATAATAATTTTTTGAATTCTTTATCAGAAACATCAATATCTTTTAAAATAGACTTAAGTGTCCCTATTGGAATTTCTTTATTGTGTCTAGCAACAGTTGTACGTCTACCATCAGAGTGAGAAAAAACTAAATGAGAACTACCTTTTTCTGGATGCTTAAAAAACTCGAGCTTTTTTAAAATCTTGATAAGCTTTACTGGTTTTACAGCGGGGAATTTGGGCATATTTTTATGCAAAAGTTCCAACTTTAAATTTTGGAAAAGAAAGAGTTTCGAATGATTCAAGTCCAGTATCTATAGGAACTTCCTGCTTATCAGCAATTAAACTTCGTACATAAACATCTATTGCATCTCTTACATTTTCTCTCGCTTTTTCTATTGACTCTCCCCAAGTGTGGCAACCTTTAAGAGCGGGCACATAAGCATGATATGTTCCTTTTTCATCTGGTTCTATAATTACTCTATAAGTAAGACTTTTCATAAATCTAATCATACCATAAATTTTCTTTTTTCAAAATTTTAATACCCAGATTACTGACGACCGTCTGGGATTTGTGTATGAGTGTAGTTTTAGAATTTTTAATGAATACTCACCTTGGCTCCAAGTTCAGCAAGTAGACGAAAAACCACAGACAAAGTTGGACTTGCCTTACCAGATTCAAGACGAGCTATAGCAGATTGATGCATTTTGGAAATTTTAGCGAGTTCTCTTTGAGACATTTTTTTCTCAAGTCGTTTCTTGATCAAAGCTCTAATAACTTGATATTCTAATTCCAATGCATCATACTCTTTTTTGAATGATGGTCTTTTCAAAGCTCTTTTTTCCATTTCATCAAAATCTACAAAAGAAAGTCCGTTCTTTTTTGTAATTTTAAGTTTTTTCATATTAAGTATGATATCAAATTCGTTATCAAAGTGCAAGTTGTTTTTGTCTTTGTTTGGCTAGCATAAGTTCAACTTTAGGTATTTTATTACTTTTCTTTATAAATCCGTGAATAACAACAGCAGAATTTTTATCAAAACAATAAAACACTCTTACATTTATTTTACCCAGAGCACGGAGCTCATACAAATTTCGTCCAACTTTCTTTGAGCAAAGTGGGTTAATATTTGATCCAAATTCTCTTAATAGTCTGATGCACTTTAAAATTTTAGATTGGGTAGCATCATCTAATTTATCTATAAACTCTTGAACAACTGTTATTACTCTTACAATCATAAGAAAGATTACAAACCCACCTTCTCCATTATCTCCTGATGGACTTCTTCAATAGTTTGTTCACCATTTATAGCAATAAATTTATAGTAAGGGTTATTTTTAAAATATTCAATCGCTTTCGTTACATTTTTATCATACCAATCTAATCTCCTTTTTATTTCTTCATCATTATCATCACTGCGTCCCCTATTTTTGAGAAGTCTAGTCGCCCACTCTCGCGAAACTTCTATGGAAATAACAAAAGGATTTTCTCTTTTATAAAATTTGATAGCCGAATCTAAAACAGGCGCTTCATCAGCTTGCCTTGATAAACCATCCATAAAAATATGTTCATCTCCAGTTATATTTTTCATCATATATCTAGTCCAAACCCATATTGGCAAAAATGCTGGGAGTAAGCCTCCATTTTCTATCACTTTTTTAATTTCTTTAGATGTAAAAGAATTTTCTTGAATCAATTCTCTAAATTCTTGTCCTGTCTCTATATAAAGAATTTTTCTATTTGGATCTTTCTCTTTAAAAACATTCATTAAAAGCTCCGACTGTTTTCCTTTACCTGAACCAGACGGTCCAAAAAATATAAAAGTTTGTGATTGCATAATGCCTAGTATAGCAAAAAAATAACTCACTCCCAACCCCTCTCTTGTATTTAGGAGAGGGTCGACTTGCTATGCAAGCGGGGTGAGGTTAATATTCCCGAGCGGAAATTTGAGCATCTACTTTTTTGACAAGTTCAATCACAACGGAAACTACAATAAGCAGACCGGTGCCTCCAATAGCTACTGAGTTGATGCCGGTAAAAGCTTGCACAATCAGAGGTAATATGGCAACAACACCTAAAAAGATGGCACCAATCATTGTTAGACGAAAAAGAATTTTAGCTATATAAGAAGAAGTGGAAATGCCCGGACGAACACCGGGAATAAAAGCACCACTTCTTTGGAGATTTTTAGATACTGAATCTGGATCAAAAGTGATAGCGGTATAAAAATAAGTAAAGATAAAGACCAGTAAAAAGTAGGCTACTCCATAAAAAATTTGATTAGATAAAAAAGCGAGCATAAAAGCGGAAACTTTTTGGACTATTACATTACTTGCATTAGCCAGAAATCGCACTATCATTTGAGGAAAAAGAAGAATAGAAAGAGCAAATATAATAGGTATCACTCCTGCCTGGTTTACTCTTAAAGGAAGATAAGTAGAAATACCACCATATACTTTATTACCTCTCACTTGTTTAGCATAAGTGATTGGTATCGGTCTTTCCGCTTCGGTAACAACAACAATACCCCAAGTTACCACTAAAGCAGCAGCAATAAATCCTATATAAGAAGGCAGTTGCGAAGCATTAAAAGTGAATAAAAATCTGCCAACAGCACCAGGTAAAACAGAAACAATACCAGCAAAAATAAGAAGAGAAACACCATTACCCACCCCAAACTCGCTAATAAGTTCACCTAGCCACATCAATAAAATAGAACCCGCTCCAATAACCATAAGATTTGTAATAAGGTCAAAAGTGGCCAATTTAGCAAGAACTCCTTGACTTTGAAGGAGAGCTATAAAAGCGTATCCCTGAATTAAAGCTAAAGGAATAGTAAGCAATCTTGAATACTGAGCAAATTTTTTCCTACCCATATCTCCTTCTTCTTGATACATTGCTTTAAGTTTGGGAAACATAACAGTCATCAATTGCATAATAATAGAAGCGGTAATATATGGAGAAAGCCCGAGCATAATAATAGAAAGATTTGAAAGACCGCCACCGGAAAATATATTCAAGAGACCGAAGAAATCATTGCCGGACATAAATTGTTGGAGACGAAGAGTATCAATTCCCGGGATTGGAATGGCCGCCATAAAACGAAATAAAACTAAAACAAACAAAGTAAATAGAATTCTATTTCTAATAGGTTTATCTCTAAATACTAATTTAATTTTATGAATGAAATTATTCATTTAATTTTTTGACCTTTATTGATATCTTAATATCTTCAAAAACAAAAGATTTTTTTATTTCTTTATCCGCTAAAATTTTTACTTTCGGAATTCTTTTATTTTTGGTTTTGATAATACCTTTTTCTAGAAGAGCCTTATAATTTACCGTTTCTCCATCAGTAAAATTATCTTCCAAAATAGAAAGTTTTATCGGCAAAACTTTTTTAAATCTGGATTTTAACGAATTCTTGCCTCTGCCACGAAGTTTCGGCAATTTTTTTATTACATCGCGCATTTCCGGTCTTTTCTTTCTACCAGCTCTGGCATTTTGACCTTTGGTGCCACGTCCTGAAGTCTTGCCACGAGTGCCACCACGACCAACCCTCTTTGATTTTTTATTTGATGTATTTCTTTTTAAATTATGAAATTGCATATTAGTCGGTTTTTACTTTTTGTTGTTTATTTTCATTATTTTCATTTTTAAGCGTCTGCGATTGAGTTAATTCTCCTAAAGCTTTTATAGTCGCTCTGGCAATATTCAGCTTATTTTTAGATCTGGAAAGAATTTTAGAAGAAACTTCTTTAATACCGGCAAGTTCAAGAACGACTCTGACAGCACTGCCGGCTATTATTCCTTTGCCTGGAGCCGGTCTGATAAAAATCAGAGCACTAGAATATTTAGCTTTCACCGGATAAGCGATTGAATTTTTATCGGTTAAAGATACTTTAAACATATTTTTTTTGGCGACTCGTAAAGCTTTATCTATAGCTATTGGAGTATCTGTCGCTTTACCAGTGCCTACCCCTACCTTGCCTTTTTTATCACCAATTACCACAGAAATACTAAAACTAAATCTACGACCACCGGCTACCACTCTGGTTACTCTTCTGATACTTATAATTTTATTATCAAATTCTTGTTTGACTCTCGCCGGTCTTCTGGACGGTCGGCGTTCATTTTTACGCCTATTTTTATTATTGAAGCCATTAATTGGTGTTTTTGTTTCTTTTTTTTCTTCCTCGTTAGACATATTTTTAAATTAAAATTTAAGACCGGCTTTTCTGGCTCCTTCTGCCACAGCGGAAACAGAACCTGTATAAAGGTAACCCCCTCTGTCAAATACGACCTTTGATATATTTTTAGCTTTGGCTTGCTCCGCTATTTTTATTCCCACCACTTTAGCTTTTTCCAAAACATTTTTACCTTCAATATCTTTACTGGTAACAAAAGCTAAAGTAGTGCCTATGGAATCATCTATAAGTTGGGCGATAATATACTTATTTGATTTGAAAACAGAAAATCTCGGTCTGTTTTTCACTCCAAAAATTTTAGCTTTGATACGCTTTCTTCTTCTGTCTCTTTGTATTTTTTTAATTTTTGTATCCATAAATTTAATATACCAATCTACTAATTATACTAATCAACGAATAACTACGAATATAATTTGGATATGGATTAGCATTCATTTGTATTATTTTGTATGTTTATACTGATTTCTTGCCTTGTTTTCTTCTTATAATTTCATCATCATAATGAAAACCTTTACCTTTATAAGGTTCTGGTTTCTTAAGAGCTCTTACTTTAGCACTGAAACTGCCAACCAATTCTTTATCAATCCCTGTTATTGTTAAAAGATTTCTTTCCGCTTTTACTTCAAGTCCTTCCGGAATATTCACTTCCACTGGATGAGAAAAACCTAAAGCTAATTCTAATTTATTACCGTTTACTTTGGATTTAAAACCTACCCCTTCCAAAATAAGTTTTTTTTCAAATCCATCATTTACTCCCTTTACCATATTTTTTATATGAGAAGCATAGGTGCCCCATAAGGCTTTGGTTTGATTATTTTCTTTAACAGGAGTAAGCGATATTTGTTTGTCATTTATTACAATTGATATATCGGAACGAAAATTTCTTTCCAAAGAACCTTTGGGACCCTTCACGAAAAAAATACCAGCCTTGATTGTCGCTTCTGTTTTTTCCGGTATCAATATTCCTTTTTTGCCTATTCTACTCATTTTCTTTTTTAATTCACATTATCTAATTTTATTTGCAACATTAGCATTACCAAATATTAAATAAAAATTCTCCGCCCAAATTACTCTTCTTCGCATCTACATCTGTCATAATACCTTTAGGAGTGGAAAAAATTGACAAACCGAAACCTCTGCGAAATCTTTTTATATTTTTAGAACTCTCATATACGCGTCTGGAAGGTTTGGATATTCTTTTTACTCCCGAAACTACCGGACTTCCGTCTTCTTTATAAAGCAATTTTATATTCAAATATCCGATATTGCCCTTATTTTTTTTAGTGACAGTGCCAAGATAACCTTTGGCATTGAGCGTTTCAGCTATAGCTAATTTTACTTTTGAAAAAGGCACCAAAAAATCGTCTTTGCGTACACTTCCCGCATTTTTTATTCTTATTATAAAGTCTCCTATTGGGTCATTCATATTTTTTCAAAGCAGTATCTCTTTTATTTACTCGATTTATCCGAGCGAAATTAAAAGACTTACCAAGATGATTTTTTAATTCCCGGAATTCTTCCCTCATTGGCAAGTTCTCTAAAACAAATCCTGCAGAGGTCAAAATCCCTCATATAAGCTCTGGCTCTACCGCATTTGAAGCAACGGTTAACCGCCCGAGTACTAAATCTCGGTTTTTTTTGAGCTCTCGCTTTTACTGAAGTTTTTGCCATATTTATAAAAATTCAAAACAAATACCCACATTAAAGGGCTCCCTTAAAGCTAACAAATATGAATAAAATAGTCAAATTAAATCTCTATCCAGCCATATTTAAATCCAGATATATTATCAACCGCTAATTTAATTTAATTTAATTTTTTTAAGCATAAAGGCGTTAAATACAACAATTATAGAACTAGCCGCCATTATAAGTGCCGCATACTCCGGTTGAAGAATGACGCCGTAAGGATACAATACCCCCGCGGCAATCGGAATTGCTATGGTGTTATAACCTGTGGCCCAAGCTAAATTTTGCTTCATTTTACGCATAGTGCCTTTACTTAATTTAATAAGACGAGCTATGTCTCTGGGATCATTTTTTACCAACACCACTTCAGCGGATTCTACTGCAACATCAGTTCCCGCTCCGATAGCGATACCTACATCCGCTTGAGTCAAAGCGGGAGCATCATTAACCCCATCGCCAACCATAGCCACTTTATAACCTTGTTTTTGCAATTGAACCACCTTGCTTGATTTTTCTCCAGGCAAAACTTCCGCAAAATAAGTGTCAAGACCTAATTCTTTAGCAACATACTGAGCAGTAATTTTATTATCACCAGTAAGCATAGCGACTTTTATACCAAGTTTTTTTAGCGATTTTACCGTGTTATACGACTCTTCTCTTATTATATCCGAAAGAGCTATAAGTCCTTTAATTTGATTTTTTGTAGCTATGTAAACCACTGTTTTCCCTTGGGAAGATAATCTTTGCAGTTCATTTTTAACATTTAAAGTATCTAATTCTAAAAATTTCATTAGTGTTTCATTGCCGATATAAACCTCCTCTCCTTCAAAAATTCCTTTGGCTCCCTTACCGGAAATGGCCAAAAATTTTTCCACTTTCAACAGATTAATATTCTTTTCTTTAGCTTTTGCCACAATTCCCTTGGCAATAACATGCTCTGAATTAATCTCTAACGCATATGCTTTTCTCAAAATATCATCAGCATTCCAATCATTAAACGGAATAATATCCGAAACTCCAAATTCGCCTTTTGTAAGAGTGCCTGTTTTATCAAAAACAACATAATCAAGATTTTTCGCTATCTCCATTGCTTTCATATCTTTAATAAGCATTCCATTTTTTGCGGCCAAAGTGGTAGAAATGGAAGTAACTGTCGGGATAGCCAATCCTAAAGCATGAGGGCAAGCGATAACAAAAACAGTTATGGTAAGAGTGAGTGCAAAGACGGCTCCTTCGGTTGTAAAACCAAACCAATATGTAAAAGTCAAGACGCCGACAATAATAGCTGTGAGAGTGAGATAATGAGCCGCTCGGTCAGCTAGTTTTTGCGTCTTCGGTTTTGAAGCTTGTGCATTTCTAACCAAATTGATTATCTGTGCCAAAGCGGTATTTTCTCCAACCTTTTCAACTTTAATTTTAATTGAACCTGATTCATTGATAGTTCCGCCAATCACTTCATCTCCATTTTTTTTGGAAACAGGTTTTGATTCTCCGGTAATCATTGACTCATCTATACTTGTTTCCCCCTCTATAACTTTACCGTCTATAGCGACTTTTTCTCCGGGGCGTATCAATAAAATATCGCCAACTTTTATTTCGGAAGTTTCCACTTCAATAATATTTCCATCTTTAACAAGATTAGCTTTAGGTGGTATCAACTTAACCAATTCGTTCAGTGCGCCGGATGCCCCAATAATAGCGCGCATTTCCATCCAATGTCCAAACACGAGAAAAAGAACAAGAGTAGATATTTCCCAATAGAAATCCGCCGCGGAAAATAAAAAAGTTGACCCTAAACTGTATAAATATCCGGAGATTACAGCCAAACTCACTAACACATTCATATCTAATATTCGGCTCTTTAACGATTTAACCGCACCCCTATAAAAAGGAGAGGCTCCATAAAGGGCGATAATGGAAGAAAAAACCACCAACAGAAAAGTATTAAAACCGAAATCAGGAATTGATAATCCAAACCATTTCTGAATGGTGGGAGATAATAGAAGAACGGGAATTGTGAAGATAAAAGATATCAGAGTTTTTCTTCTAAATTCCTTCATCATCATTGTATGGTGATTTTCATGTTTTTCATGCTTCATTTCTTGATGGTCGGTATGCCCCATTTCTTTATGAGCTTCTTCTTTTTTAGAAACAGAACATTTATATCCGCATTTTTTTATAAAAGTGATAATTTTTTCTTTATTTGTTTCTTGCGAATTAAAAACAATATCCATTAGATTGGTATTTGGATTGATAGAAGCACTTATTACACCCTTAATTTTATCTTTGACTCTATACTCCATATTGCAAGAAGAGGCTGGTGGCAGATAATCATTTATGTAAACCTCAACAGATTTTGTAGATTCTTTTATTTTGTTTTCCATTATATTTTTAGAATTATATTTTAATATAACTACTTTAGTTAGTAAAAAGTATACACGATAATTAAATACAATGCTTGCTTTTTATAATTTATTTTATCTATTAAAAAAATTTAAAAAATTTCTGTTTTGGTTTACCGCTTCATTCCTCCAGAAAGGACTTATATTTATATTTTAGCATGGTGGCATTATTTCGTCCGTCCTTTCCTCCGTCGCTCGCGTCGACCCGATGTGGTAAATCGTTCGTCCGCTCGCCAACGAGAAACACCTCGCATGAACGCACAAACAAATCATATTGCACTTTCCTTACAGGAACTGTACACCTTGTCGCTATTTTATTTCGCTTTGCTCATAAAATTGCTGGCAAGGTCTTGCAAAGCTCCAAATATTCGCTTCTCACCCCACCCACCCAAATACGCGCGCAAGCGAAGCTCCCTTATTTTTTAATTTTAAGAGAGTCAATGTCTTCTTTTAGTTTTCTCATTGACTCTAATGTTTTAATACAACACTTTTGCCAACGGTTGCCAGAAGAACATGCGGGGCAAGTGTTCCTTCCTTTAATTTTCTTTTGCCTTAATTGTTCAAGATAGAAATTATAATTAGAACCATATTTTTTGCAATAATCTTCAAGAGTTTGTAAAAACAAAACTATTGTCTCTTCACTCCTCGAGTAATCTAAATAGGATTCCAATACACCAACTATACCGTGTCCATATTCTCCCCATGCCCATTTTTGAGTTTCTTTATAGTAACTTTGGCTGTAAAAGAAAGGTACAACATATTTCTCTATGAAATTAGTGACACCTATATTTTGTTTTTCATAAATTTTTTCTTGTATAGGAGCACACAAACAAGCAGAAAACATATCATTGATGTTTATATGCATATCTTCAAGTTTTTTGCCGTTTGCTATAGCAAACTCTTTTAGTTTATTGCCAGTCTCCACAACCCTTGGAAATATCCTACCTTGGATAGATTCAATCGTAATATCATAACTATCCCTTATTTCATAATCATTATATATCGCATGAAATTTGAGAGTCCCTGCTATTTTTATAGGGCTTTTAGGCGTTATTTTTAATAACGGATATTTTATTCTAATAAATTCAATATCCTTATTGTTTAAGTTAAGTAACATCGCACCATGGCTTAGATGGAGAACTGATTATAGTTGGACCAGTACTAGATACAGAATTTTCATTTATGTCATTATCAATAACAATGCTTGCAAAAATATTTTTCCAATTTTTAATGGCAGAATTTTCATCACCTAACTGCTCATTTTCAATTGCTGTTTCGGATGTCTCTTTTTCAGTCTTAATAAGAGCAATAATTTCTTCTCTTGTATTATCCGTGTCTAAATATTCATCAATTAACATTTCCTCGTTTGCAGGATCTGTAAGGCAAGCTTTTTCAAAATATTCTGGGGCTGAATCGAAAAAAGTTGCCAACCCCTCGGAAATAGAATCAATGGTATTTCCTGTAAAGATTTTTACTGCTATTAGTTCAATATGGAATGATTTCAAATAATCACATTTTTCTCGTTTCCACGACTTCAAGATCTTTATAATTGGCACAAGGAGTCCACCAGAGTCCTCATTTGCTTTGCTTAATAATTCTCCATGAAGTTTTGGATTTGACTCAATCGCTTCAAGTGTTCGTTTATCAAAGATTTTATACAACTTATCTTTTTCAATTTCAATTGCAGGCACAATATCGATTTGAAAATTACTGCCAAATTCAACCCCTACAGACCGTCTTTGTTCAGTATTGATGGTGGTTATACTTAAATCAGTATTATTTTCCTTGATATCGTCTAAGGCATTTATCACTAAATCTCTAAGGTCGGATAAATCAGATTCACCGTGCTCATCATTACTAAAAGCAATAAATATATCAACATCAAATTTTTCAGACTCGTCTTTTGGTTTAATGAGAGTATTTCTTTTGTATGACCCAGTAAGAAAATCATCCTGTAAGTCTAATTTTTCTCGCAGTTCTTTACGCAAATCTATGTGTTTTTGCTTAATTATTTCTCGTTCCTCGTCTCCGATTTTGAGACTTAATTGGTCCAGTAAGTTTTCAAAATATTCTTTAGTAGTCATAATTATATAATTGTTAAAATGTTTAATAAAATTATAGATAATCTATTTGATGTATTTGCTACATCACAATAAATATATCCATTAAATATTTTCCAATGCTCCGCATTTTGTATTTCACCCTGTTCAGCAAAAATAATCACAGGTATATTTTTACTTCTTGCCTCACTTAGAAGTTTCTCGTATTCAGAATAATCAGCATCATATCCAACAATAAAAACAGATTTTGGCTCTAGCTTTTGTAGTATCTTTAAGTCAGCAGTAACGTCTTTAATATCATCTTCAATCCTAAAAAGTTTAACCTCTTTTAATAAATCTCTCTCAACTTGGAAATTTTTACCAGCCGATGTTTTAAGGAAATAAATCTTTCGTTTTAAGTTTCTTGCAAATTTCAATTGTAACCTCAAATATCTCCAAAGATATAGCAACCAAGAGAGTATGAGTATCAAAATAATAAATAACCAATGTATGAGCGAGAGTGCACTTAAAAATTCAAATATGTTTTGTGGTATATGATTCATGTTGTGATTTTATTAAGGTGTGGATAATGAGAGTTGCACTTCTATTTAGTTTCGAGTACAATATAAGTATATAGAACTAAATTAGAAATTGCAAGTAATTAAAATATTATGTTAACCAAACGACAGAAAGAAGTCTTAGACTTCATCAAATCTTTTAAAGACAAGAAAGGCTACTCCCCTTCTCTTAGAGAAATTCAGGAGCATTTAGATATTGATTCTGTCTCTACGGCTCACTATCATATATCCAATCTTGAAAAGGCTGGGTATTTAGAGAAAGGAGAACATCAAGCACGCTCCATTGACGTGCATGATTATAAAATTGCAGATACTCCGAAAAGTAAAATAGAAACATTTTTTAGTGTGCCACTTTATGGAATGGCAAATGCTGGTCCAGCAACAATCTTTGCAGAAGAAAATCTATGTGGGCATATGTCAAAATACCAAATAAATTTGGAATAAAAAAAGACAATCTCTTTGCAGTACAAGTAGACGGAGATTCTATGAATAATGCAAATATCAATGGCAACAAACTTGAGCATGGAGATTTTGCATTGATTGATCCTGAATATAGAAGCCCTCGAAACGGCGATTATGTGCTTTCAATAATTGATAACTGTGCAAACTTAAAGAAATTTGAAAGAGATCAAAAAACAGGCGAAATAAAACTTATATCTGAATCTTCTAAAAACAGTTACAAACCGATTTATATTTCAAGTGATGATGATTTCAGGGTAAATGGTAAAATTATAGATGTAATTAAAAGATAATAATATGGCAAAATTATTTAAAGACAAAAAAAGTTGGCAGAAAGATAAGAGTGATTTCACTTTTATAGATTTATTTGCTGGCATGGGTGGAATAAGAATCCCATTTGAAGAACTTGGCGGTAAGTGTGTATTTACTTCTGAATTTGATAAATTTGCACAAGATACATATGCAGAAAATTTTGGAGAATTTCCCAGCGGGGATGTTACAAAAATAAAAGCAGAAGAAATTCCTGCTTTTGATATTCTTTTAGCTGGTTTTCCTTGTCAGCCATTTTCTAATGCTGGACTAAAAAAAGGTTTTGACGATACGCGGGGGACATTATTTTTTGATATCGCAAGAATTGTCAAACACCACAAACCAAAAGTTTTATTTCTTGAAAATGTAAAAGGTTTCAGAAGTCATGATAAAGGGAATACTTTTGAGACTCTCAAAAGTACATTGGAAGATTTGGGATATAAGGTTTTTGCAGAAGTGCTTAATGCAAAAGATTTTGGAGTACCACAAAATAGAGAGCGTATTTATATTATTGCTTTTTCTGACCACACAATTGAATTTAAACATCCAAAGCCAAAAAATACAGTCACGAGATTGGGAGATATTTTGGAAAAGGAAGTTGACGAAAGATATACAATATCAGATAAATTATGGGCTGGACATCAGAGGCGAAAAAAGGAGCATAAAGAAAAAGGAAACGGTTTTGGATATTGTCTCTTTGACGAAGATTCGGAATATACAAGCACAATGAGTGCAAGGTATTACAAAGACGGTTCTGAAATTTTAATCAAACAAAAAGGGAAAAATCCAAGAAAATTATCACCAAAAGAAGCCTTGCGACTTCAAGGCTATCCAGAAGATTATATTTTTCCAGTTAGCGACACACAAGCGTACAAACAATGCGGAAACAGTGTTGCTGTTCCTGTTATAAGAGAAGTTGCAAAAAATATAATCAAAATTTTAAGATAGGATTTTTAATAACTGCTAGTTATTAAATTGTCCCAATATGAATTGTTTGCCCTCCATTGTGAATAATTTCTAGCATTTCCTTGATACATACCACTATCAAAAAAGACTTCTCCAGTTTTAACTCCAACAATCCAATTGTCAAAATTTACAGGCTCTCCAAAAACAATTTTGTTATAAACTCCATCCGTATCTTTCATACATCTAAACCAACCATTGATATTAAACTTATCCTCTAGTTTTTTCTTGATTGAGTTTACATCCCATCGAGCAATTAAGAGATTTTTCTTTTGCATAACTTTAGGGACAATGTCTTTTTTGTTTGACCGTTGGTCTTTATCAAAATTGTACTTTATGAGTATATTATTATTTTTATCTACAAAAAGTTTCTAACCAAAAGTATTGAATTTTTTTATAGTTGGAATTGGTTCTCCAGACCAAGAAAAACGCCCTTTCTTTTTCATATTTGGCTTACCAAAAATTTGTAAAAAAGTATCGCGATTTATTCCATATTTCTCATCTCTAAATATATAGTAATCAGCAGACCAGTCGCCAAAAGTAGTTTTTGATTTTGTAGACTTTTTCATTTCGTATCCGTACAAATCAGGTAAATTATCAGCATTTGGTTTAATACCTATTTGTTTTTCAAGCCAATGACCTTCTTTTCCTGCGTGCTTAACGGTATATTTAGATAAATCTGCTTTCTTACCTTTCACTTTTTTGGTAAACAAATTTATGATTTTTCTTTTTTTAGTATTGATATTCATATTATTTTCTTATAAAAAATCTATAGATTTTTTATAAATTTTTGCCAACTCTTTAAGTTGTACAACATCTATTCGTCGTTGCCCAGATTCAATTTTTGAAATGTAAGACTGCGTTTTTTTAAGCAGCTTCGCTACTTCTTCTTGATCTAATCCAGAATCAGCTCTAGCAAGTTTTAACTGCTGAACTATGTATTTATGCTCATTCGTATAAATTGTCTTTTATGGACATTATTACATTATTTGTAGCGAACCCACAAAAACCAAAATTTTACCTTTGCGTTTTTATCATTTTTTTCGCCCCCCAATTTTTTTGAAAAAGGAAAAGGCAAATTTTGATTTTTGCGGACGGCGGAACGGAAGAACGGCGTGCCTTCAGCGTGCCGTCCGTCTTCGCTTTCGCGAGCGGAAGTTTCATTTTTGGCGGAGGCGGTGGGATTTGAACCCACGAGCCCGATAAAGGGCTACGGATTAGCAATCCGCTCCAATAGACCACTCTGGCACGCCTCCGATTTAAGTATTCTTGCACGAAATTGAGCTTTTATCAAAGCTCGCTTACCAAAAAGGGCGTTGCAAACAGGTTGCAAAAACATCAAAATAAATTATTATATGCTATATGACTAATGTAGTTTTTAAAATAAAAAAAAGTGAAAAAAGACCAAAAAATATAACGGTTAGTTTTGATGCAGACAAATTTGAAAGAGTAGCTGCAAATTTTGGGCTTTTTAGACCAGAATTTTTAGATAGTTTAAATAGAGCCGAAAAAGACATCCAAGAAGGTAGATTCAAAAAAATCAAGGGCTTAGCTTCTTTAAGAAAATAAAATGCTTCAAATAATAGTTACTGATGAATTTTCAAAAAGATATAAATTATTACCTAGCATAATACAGAAAAAAGCGGAGAAACAAGAAAAGTTATTCAGACAAAATCCATTTTATCCTTCTTTACATACTGAAAAATTAGAACCCAAAGGTAAACAAATCTGGAGTTTTAGGGTTGATAAAAATTACAGAGTGCTTTTTCGTTTTGTAGAAAAACATACAGTGGCATTTTTAACAGTAGGGATTCATGATTGGGTTTATAAATTAGGATTTAAATAATATGAATAACAGAACATTTATTCTCGTGTTTGTGGCAACGGTCTTTATTCTGGGAGGTCTGCTTTATATTTACAATCCAGACCCAGTAGAATATAAAAATCCAAATGAAATAGAGCCCACAGTCTGCACCCAAGAAGCTAAACTTTGTCCCGATGGAAATTATGTCAGCCGGAGCGGTCCAAACTGTAAATTTAAAGCTTGCTCTCCAATTACCGGCAAAAAAAATATTCCCAAAAACGCCATTATGGAAGATGGCACTATCAATAAAAGCGATTTACCGCAATAGTAATGATAAAATCAGACACCCTTATTGAATCAATCCAAAGACTCTCAACTTTTCAAAAAAAAGGACTTGCTAAAATGGGTCTTGTAAAAGTAATAGATATTTTAAGACATTTCCCTGCCAGATATGGAGAAGCTGGTTTAATTAAAGCGATAGAATTTTTGAATGTTGGAGAAAAAGCGATTGTTTTTGGTAAAATTTCACATTTAAAAACCGCTAAAACATTTAGATCAAAAGTGCCAATTTCAACAGCCGAAGTGGAAGATTCAACCGGAAAAATAAAAATAATTTGGTTCAGCCAACCGTATATCGCTAAAATGTTTTTTGAAGGAAATTTAGTACGAATTGAAGGAAAAGTCGCAGAAAGAAAAAAGGAACTATATTTTTCAAATCCTAAAATAGAAAAAGTATCTCAAATGCCAGAGGGAGTAAGTGGCTCTCTATTTTCTGATAAAGAAAATTTCAATCTTTCTCCTATTTATCCGGAGAGCCGAGGTATTTCCTCAAATTGGATTTATCATTCCATACAAAAAATTATGTCAAGGGGAACCCTTGACACTTTAGAAGACCCCATACCGGAGAAAATTTTGAAGAAATATAATTTACCATCTTTAAAAACCGCTCTTATCTGGATACATACCCCTCGTAAAAAAGAAGATGCTGAAATAGCCAGAAAAAGATTCGCGTTTGAAGAAATTTTCTTTATTCAACTTGACAGACAAAAAGAAAAATATATCGCCCAAAAGGAAAAATCTTTTATTATAAAAAAGAAAAAAACAGAAATACAAGATTTTATAAAAACTTTTCCATTTTCCTTAACTGACGCTCAAAATAAATCCATAAAAGCCATTCTTAATGATTTTAAAATTGGACGTCCTATGTCGCGTCTTTTGGAAGGAGATGTTGGTAGTGGCAAGACAGCGGTAGCGGCAACCGCCAGTTTTGCAACAATAACCACCAATCCGCCAAATCAAGATTTTGGCAATCTTCAAGTCGCTTATATGGCTCCGACAGAAATTTTAGCCAAGCAACACTTTGAATCTTTTATAGAATATTTTTCCAAATACAAAATTAAAATAGGACTGATAACCGGCAGTGGCGCCAAAAAATTTCCTTCAAAAACCAGCCAAGGTCAAACCTTAAACTGCTCCGGTCCCAAAGATTCAACCTTGGCTTGGACTAAAATACCCAAACCGCAACTTTTAAAATGGGTGGAAAATGGAGAAATACCGATTCTTATCGGCACCCACTCTCTCATCCAAAAAACCGTTAAATTTAAAAATCTGGCTTTTATCATTATAGACGAACAACATAGGTTTGGAGTAAAACAAAGGATGCGACTCCGCCGCAAATACGATATAGCGCCACATTTTTTATCTATGACAGCTACTCCGATTCCCCGCACTTTAGCTCTCACAATATTTGGAGATCTTGATTTATCTTTACTTGATGAACTACCTAAGGGACGACAAATTCCAGAAACAAAAATTATTCTGTCACATCAAAGAGAAGAAATATATGAAAAAGTAAGAGCAGAGTTAAAAAAAGGTAGACAAGTTTTTGTTATTTGCGTTCGTATCAATGATCCCGACCCAGATAAAGAAAATACCATTAACGCCAAATCGGTAAAATCAGAAGCTAAAAGATTAAAAGAGAAAATTTTTCCTGAATTTGTTGTTGGTTCTATCACTGGGAAAATGAAATCGGCTGAAAAAGAAAAAATAATGAAAGATTTTAAAAATAAAGAGATAGATATATTAGTAGCCACATCAGTTATTGAAGTTGGTATCAATATTCCAAACGCCACTGTCATTATTATTGAAAATGCGGAGCGATTCGGTTTGGCCCAACTTCATCAGCTCAGAGGCAGAGTCTTACGAAGCTCTTATAAACCATATTGTTTTGTTTTTGCTAACACTAAAAACCAAAAAACCATTACCAGATTAAAATCTTTTGTTAATGCTAAAAATGGTTTTGAATTGGCGGAAGCCGACTTAAAACAAAGAGGAGCTGGTGATTTGGCGGGTGCCAAACAATGGGGTGTCTCCGACCTAGCGATGGAAGCATTGAAAAATATAAAAATGGTGGAAGCCGCTCGTCTTGAAGCCCAAAATTTGATTAAAGAAGATTTTGAATTAAAAAAATATCCTCTTCTCGCTAAACATTTAGCCGAAAAAAGTTTGATTCATATGGAATAATACAAAAATCCCCACAAAGTTGCAGACACAGGTTCTAAACCCACAACACTAAAATTTTTAGTGTGGAGTAAATTATATAAACAAAGAAATAGTGTTTAGAGGAGAGAAAAAAATTTCTCACACTGTTTCTTTGTTTGACTAGATCCTATATACACAACTTTGCGGGGATTTTTTATTTTATTCTCAAGATCACTCCCAAAACCCTTAATTTAAATTGTCCGCCCTCTTGGACTTGAACCAAGGACCCCGGAGGTATAAGCTCCGTGCTCTAAACCAACTGAGCTAAGGGCGGGTAGTTAGAAACTACAACAAATATAACATAAAAAAGCAAAATTCAAAACTCTAAATTTAAATTACTTATACCCAAAATAATATTAGTCTTTAATTTCATTAAACTGTATAATTTAATTAGTATTCGGATTAAAAATTTAAAAATAAAATTATGAAAAAAATTTCAATTGCGACAATTTTAATTATTGCTGTTTTTGTCTTTTATGGAGTAACTGTTTATGGACAAAGCACTAGCGGAGCTACTGACGCAGCTGCTAGAGCAAATGGCACTCCTACAGTAAATAAACTTTTGGCCGTTCCGGGAATGCAATTTACACCACAATGGAAAACAAATGTTATTGGATATGATTCTTACAGTGGAGTTTCTACCAAATACAATTCCTTGTTTTATGCTACCGAAAATACTGCAAAACAATTTGCTCAATGGTTGGGAGGAGAATACATCCCCCAAGAATCTTATACCGGAGGACCATATACTATCCCAGTTGGAGCTCAAGTAAAAATCGGCACCACCTATCTAAATGCAGGTCTGCTTGCAAAAGAATTTGAAAGATTACAAAATGATTATATTAGAGCTGTTAAAAATTACGAGCAAAATTTAGCTCAAAATTCAGCTATTATAGGAACTGGTAGTTTAATTGCCCCAACAGACCCATTAGAAACTTTAAAAACTAAATATATAAAAAGTAATTCAGTTAGCTCTGTCACAACTACTCCCATAACTAGCAGTGGTGGTATTACAGTACCTCAAAACAATAATACAGATAGCAACAGCACTCCTTCTCAAGTAACTCAATTAAGTAATTCTTCTTTTTTATATATCAATTCAATAATGAAACTTCTAAATAAATTAGTAGCTGAAGCAAAAAGTAAATTAGCACTTATTCAACCGAGTAGTTTAGTTTCTATTCCAACCAACAGCTCTAATCCAGCACAAAACAATATAAATACCGCCACAACTAATAATTTACCGAAGCAAAATCCCGTGCAAAATATCGGAAATATTTCAAATACAATTATTCCAACGGCTCAATTCAACACTAGATGCACCGGAGATATTTTTAAAAATTTAGAAGCGGCAAAATCTTGTGCCACTCTTGCCGAAACACAGGGTGTTTCTTTGGGATACAAAATAAATTGTTCCGCTTCAAAAGTATATTTTCCTTTTGTTGATAGCACGGGAAGAGATTATTATATAACAATGCTTTGTTCGGTAAATGGTCAAAAAGGTTTCGGAGCCGCTCTTTTAGCCGGATATAATCCCGGAGACAGCGGTTATATTAAATACAATCCCGGGTGGAATACTCTTAAAGTGGATCTTTCAAGGGGACAATAGAATCAAAATTAAATTAAACCTCTTCTTTTCTTTTGGGTTGAATACCATTAGCAATAAGTATTGATTCAAACTCTCCATGTTCTATGGTTTCTTTCTCTATAAGCCTTCTGGCAATAATATCAAGGAGCACCCTATGCTCCGAAATAATTTGCTCCGCTTTTTGATGGGCATCTTTCATTATTTTAGAAACTTCTTTGTCTATTAAAGCACCTACTTCTTCTGAATATTCTTTTTCATTCATTCCTCTGCCCAAAAGAACTTTACCTTCTCTTCCTTCAAGAACCACCGGTCCCAAATTTTCCGACATACCATATTTGGTAACCATATCTCTGGCTAAAGCGGTGGAAACTTGCAAGTCGTTTGATGGTCCGGTAGTCAAATCTCCAAAAATCATTTTTTCGGTAACATAACCGCCTAGAGACATCGCTATATCATCAAGAAATTCATTTTTAGATTGAAGTCTTCTTTCTTCAATCGGCAATTTAAGAGTATAACCGGCAGCCCGACCGCGACTAATAATTGAAATTTTATGCACTGGGTCGGCATAAGGTAAAACGCTGGCAACTAAAGCGTGACCCGCCTCGTGATAAGCGGTAATTTCTTTTTCCTTTTTGGATAAAATATGACTTTTACGCTCAGGACCAAGCATTATCTTTTCAATTGAACGAACCAAATCAAATTGAGAAACTTTTTTTCTATCTTCTCTGGCCGCCAAAATAGCTCCTTCATTCATCAACGAATACAAATCAGCTCCGGAAAATCCTGGGGTACGTTCGGCAATAACAGCTAAATTAACATCTTCGGCAAACGGTTTTGTTTTTGAATGTATTTTGAGAATCTCTTCTCTATCCGCCCTATCCGGCAAATCAATAGTTACTCGTCGGTCAAAACGTCCGGGTCTGAGAAGAGCTGGATCCAAAACATCCGGTCTGTTAGTAGCCGCCATTATAATTACTTTTTCGGTTGGTTCAAAACCATCCATTTCAACTAAAATTTGATTTAAAGTTTGTTCCCTTTCGTCATTACCTCCACCTAAACCGCCACCCCGCACCCTGCCTACCGCGTCAATTTCATCCATAAAAATAATAGCAGGAGCCACTTTTTTTGCCACTTGAAAAAGGTCTCGCACTCTAGAAGCTCCAACGCCCACAAACATTTCCACAAATTCAGAACCGGAAATTGAGAAAAAGGCCACTCCCGCTTCTCCAGCTACCGCTCTGGCTAAAAGTGTTTTGCCGGTGCCAGGTGCCCCCATAAGAAGTATTCCTTTGGGAATTCTAGCCCCGATTTCAAAAAACTTTTTAGGATTTTTGAGAAAATCCACTATTTCGGAAAGTTCCTCTTTAGCTTCTTTGCAACCGGCCACATCTTTGAAAGTAACTTTTTGCTTTTGGTCATCCGGCGCCGTTAATTTAGCTCGCGATTGTCCGAAAGAAAATGCTTGCATACCCGCCCCTTTTATTTGACGAGTCATCAACCAAATAAAAACCGCTATAAATAAGATAGGAAATAAAATAGGAGAGAGATTTAACAACCAGTAGAAAAAACCGCTATTTTGATTGATGCTTATTTTTACTTTACTGAGTTCTGTTGGTGTTACTCCATAAGCGGAAAGAGTGTCTGTAATATTTGAGCTTTCTTCTTTTTTTGAAATTTTAACAACATTATTTTGGAAAGTGGCTTTTATATCTCCATTTTTGACCGAAATATTTTTAACCTTGCCAACTTTAACCGCACCAGCCAATTCAGAAATGCTTATTTTTTCTTTGCTTTTATTATTGCCAATAAGAGAATAAATGGAAATTACAAAAAATAAAATCAAAATACTTATCACAAAATTACTTAAAAAAGAATTTTTTATATTTTTTTTAGGAACTTTATTTAGAAAAATTTTTTTGCGTTTATCTTTTTTGTTCGGTTTTTGCTTTGCCATATCGCGATAATAGCACAAAATTACAGATTTAAAAACCTAAAAAATAGTCTTAAAAAAATAAGTAAAATCTATTTTCAGTTTCTAATATTAGCAATTTGGTAGTATTATGGAGTTATGACCTTAGTTCAGAACAAAAAAGCCCATTTTAATTACGAAATACTTCAAAAATTTGAAGCGGGTATTGAATTGTTTGGTTTTGAAGTAAAATCTCTTAAAAAAGGACAAGGCTCTTTGGAAAGTGCCCATATCACAACGCGAGGAAATGAAGTATTTGTTATCAATATGCAAATTCCTCCTTATCAAATAGCCAATACTCCCCAAGATTACGATTCTTTGCGAAACCGCCGTTTGCTTTTAACTAAAAAAGAGATAGGAAATCTGGGAAAAATAGAAAGTCAAAAAGGATTGACAATCATCCCTATTTCAGTGTATAATAGAGGTAATAAACTTAAATTGGAAATAGCTGTTGTTCGCGGTAAGAAACAATACGATAAACGCCAAATCATCAAAAAAAGAGATACGGAAAGAGAGATACGAAGATCTTTGAAAAACGAATAAAAAATTGTCATTCCAAAAGTTCCCACAAAGGAGTTGTGATTAACTTTTTCAAAACAAAATTTCAAAAGTCTGGTTGAGTCCTGCAAGTGCGACCCGAGGACTTTTGCAAATTTTCCGTTTTGGAAAAGTTACGACCTAATTACGACTATTTTGTGGGGATGATCGGCCTAGACAATGAGATTTATTTGCAAAATGCAAGAGAGAGCTGTAGTAACTCTTAAATCTGCTACAAAAGATAACTGCAAACAAAGTTGTCGCAAAAGCTAAGTCTGTTGTTTCTCCATTTTTTGGAGTTAACGACTTCGCTTTCGCTTACGTTAGAGCTTAATTTTAAGTT
Source organism: Candidatus Zambryskiibacteriota bacterium (assembly GCA_003233455.1). Lineage (GTDB taxonomy): Bacteria > Patescibacteriota > Minisyncoccia > Phycocordibacterales > WO2-35-19 > WO2-35-19. The sequence goes on from QILQ01000037.1 coordinate 21,415, forward strand.
CGCCTAAGCGACGTCAAATTCTCTGATGTCTTATAGGAGAAATTTGGTGTAATAAATTTAAGACTTTGAAAAACAATCGCTTTGCTGTTTTTTGAAATGTAAAAGCTCGAGAATAAAAGGTCTTGTTTGTTTCTAACTTCTATTCTTTAAACTTTCCGAAATAAACTATCTCTTGTAGAAATTTTTCAAATCCCTTGTTGCACGCGAGTTCAATTCTCGCCATCTCCACAAAAACAAAAATAAAACCACCCGAAAGAGTGTTTTTTGATATACCTTAAAAACCCTTATTTCCCCCTTCTAACACCATTAAAACCGCCCTGGTTTTACCTATATTAGCCCTTTTTCCCTACCCAAATTTGACTTAAATAAATTAAACAGGTAGAATCAGGATGGATTTAGAGAAATGGAGGTGCCAAGTGGCATATGATGATCATGCGAACGAGGTTGGTTCTCGCTTACTAAGGGAAGAAAGAGAACTAGCCGTCTTGCAGGAAAAAAGGGAAGAGTGGGCAAGGGCGATTTTGATGTTGCTGAAAGGTATCAGATCATCTTTCCCTACAAAACATTCACATTATAATGCTCTCACCAACGCCATCTCTGAAGGAGATAGGCTTTTCGGTAAGGGATACAATTTCCCTGTTGGAGGAAGAATGTTGGGCATCATTGAAAACACAGGAAAAAGCGAAAAAAAGTTGTTCGGACATGACAGAATGCACGAATAGAAACACTCTCCCACACTTCTCAACAGGTCGGCGTCAAGCACGCCGGCCTTTTCTTTTATAAAAATTTATAATCAAAAAACCCATCCTTGCGAATGAGTTACATTTGGTACTACCCTATAAAAGGGTTGGCTCCTCGGCCGGGACTCGAACCCGGGACTCCCACTGTATTTCCGCAAGACCCCGTTCAAATGGTCTGTCTAGGTGACTTGTGGTGCTCTACCAACTGAGTTACCGAGGAGCAATTCCGAAATAGATACTACCACAAACTTTCAAGATAATGCAAGTTCAATACTGCCTCTGTTTTGGACGGTAAGAAATAGCTTCCAAGATATGTGCTGGTAAAATTTCAAGAGAAGAATCCAAGTCGGCAATAGTGCGAGCCAATTTTATTATTTTGTGATAAGAGCGAGCGGAGAGATCTAAAGTCTTAGCGGATTTATTCAAAATTTCTTTAACTTCATCTGAAATATTTAAAACTAGAGTAATATCTCTGGCACTCATTTCTGAATTTGTTTTTATTTTTCTTTTAAATTTTTCAAATCTTTTTTCTTGGATATCTCTAGCACGCTTTATCCTTTCTCTGGCGGGAACACTTTCACTTCTTTCCGCTTTTTCGGTTAGTTTACTATGGTTTACTCTGGAAACTTCAGTCCAAATATCAATACGGTCTATTATCGGACCGGAAATTTTCCGTTTATATCTTTCAATTTGTAAAGGAGAACAAGAACAAATTTTACCTTTTATGCCAAAATTACCACAAGGACAAGGATTCATAGCCGCCACCAATATGAAATGGGCTGGAAATTTGACGGAGCCTCTAGCTCTGGATATTGAAACCACTCCTTCTTCCAATGGCTCACGCAAAGCTTCAATAGCTTTATTTTCAAACTCGGGAAATTCATCAAGAAAAAGAACTCCTTTATGAGCTAAAGTAACTTCTCCGGGTTTTGGGTTGCTACCACCTCCAATAATAGCGACATGAGAAGCGGTATGATGTGGCGAACGAAAAGGTCTTTCGGCTACTAAAGTATTATCTAAACTGCCAGTCATAGAATGTATTTCGGTTACTTCTAAAATATCATCAAAAGAAAGTGGTGGTAAAATACCCGGAAGAGCTTTGGCTAACATAGTTTTGCCGGTACCCGGCGGACCATAAAGAGCGATATTATGCCCGCCGGCAGCGGCTATTTCAAGAGCTCTTTTAGCCGCTTCTTGACCTTTAATATCAGAAAGATCAAAAGAAATATTTTGCAAAGTTTGAATATTTTTTCTTTTTTCCGGTTTTATTTTTTGATTCAAATCTGCATCGTGAGAAATATGGTTTATAATTTCTCGTAAAGTTTCCGCTCCATAAACAAAAATATTATCCACCAAAGCGGCTTCGGGAGCGTTTTGTTTTGGCAAGTATACTTCTTTAAAACCCATAGCTTTAGCTTTTCTAACGAAAGCCAAAGCTCCCCTAACCGACCTCAAAGAACCATCCAATGAAAGCTCACCTAAAAATATTTTACCTTTAGAATCAAAAAGAATATCACCATTGGCTAAAAGATAAGAAAGAGCGATAGCCACGTCTAATCCAGAACCTTCTTTTTTCACTTCGGCCGGAGCTAACGATATAATCACTTTGTGATTTTTTGATTTAGGAGATTCAAATCCGCTATTTTTAACAGCAGCACTAATTCTATCTTTAGCTTCATCTACCGCTTTATCCCCTAAACCAACGATAGAAAAAGAATTCAGACCCCGAGAAAGGTCCGCTTCCACATCAACAATATAAGGTTTTAAAAGAAAAGCCTGAGCGCTATGAACTTTAGCATAAGACATACTTTCTTATTCTAATTTATTACATATGAACTTTACAAGTGCGAGCGGCTTGATTTGCCATAAGACGATCCTTTTCTATCGGCTCGCCTCCAATTTCGCAAATTCCATATGTTCCATTTTCAATTTTAGCCAGAGCGTTTTTAATATCATTATATCTGATTTCCAACTCTTTAAGCACAGCTGTATTACCTTCGTATTCTTCTATATTGTCGGCTATTTCATTTGAATCAGCGCTTTCAATATTCATCTCGGTTGGTTCGGCCTCCCAATCAAGTTTGTTATCCGGATTTTTTCTTCCAACCGAATTCAACTCTTTCTCAACCAAAGAAAGTTCTTCTTCTAATTTAGTTTTAAAATAATTTACATCTATATCATTTCTCATTATGGTTTCTATTGTAACATAATAAGACTATCTGACAATTGAGCGAGAAGCATAAATAGAAGATATTTCTCCTATGGATGAAAGATCGCCTATAATCAAAATGGTATTTTTATCAAGGAAAGTATAGGCTATTTGGGCTTGATTTTTAGAATTAATTAAGGCTCTAGTATCTTTATTTTTAACAATAATATCTTTCCAATAAAAAATATCTGGTTTGTTTAATGTTGCAATATTAGTGGTAGTAGCACTAACGGTAGTAGTCGCATTATTAACGGTAATATTGCCCGTACCATAAATACTCGTGCGTTGATTCAAAAAAGACAAATCTTCTTTTATTTTTCCTTCCCAATTAAGCATAGCCGAAAAAGCTCGCCCAAAATCATCCACTGTTAAAATAATAAAAGGAGTAGCTTTTTTATCTTGAGAAATTATTCCGACCATATATTTATCTTTTAAAGTTCGTTCTAAATCAGATGGTAAAGATATTCCCAAAAAATTAAAGAAATTACCAGATTTTTGAAATAAAAGTCCATCAGTGCCAGATATTTTTAAAATAGTGATGCCATTTTTCGGATGCAGTCTGGCAAGTTCAGAGCCAAAATTTATTTTTGTGACATTTGCGAGAGTTATGGAATTATTGTAAGGAATAATTTTTTGTTTAAGAACCACTTTGGCTAAAGGTTTTGTTTTTAAAGCTTTAAAAACATAAAAAGAAGCAACAACTCCACCAAGGATTAAAAGCAGACTTAGAATAACCATAGTAAAATTTATTTGAAGATTTTTTGTTTTTTTCTTTGGGGAATCGGTTGGTTGATGAATTAATTTTTCTTTTTTTTCCTTTGTTAGTATTTTTTCTTTTTTTTCTTTTTCTTTTACTGCGATGGAAATAACCGACTCATTTTTTTCTTTTATAAATTTAGCCATATCTCCCTGATAAGTGCGTAATGATGGGAGTTTGGCTTTATTGTGCAAAGCTTTAATCACTCTACCAAACTTGCTAGAAGTTTTTTCAGATTTATTACCTGAATTAACATTTTTTTTGTTTTCTCCGCCTATATCCATATTTTTATTATAACATTACAATAACATTTGTGCTAAAATCAATCATAATGAAACAGAATAATTTTGCATATATTGATGGAGCAAATTTACACAAGGGTGTCAAAAGTTTGAAATGGAAATTAGATTATAAAAAATTCAGAATTTGGCTCAAAGATAAATATAACATTACTTACGCTTATATTTTTATTGGTTTGATTCCAAGTAATAAGAATTTATATACATATTTGCAAAATGCGGGATTCATTTTAATTTTCAAAGAAACTACTTATGGTGGTGACGGGAAAGTAAAAGGTAATTGCGATGCTGATTTAGTATTAAATACAGTTTCTGATTTTTATGAAAAAAGATTTGATAAAGCTGTTATTGTTTCAAGTGATGGTGACTATGCTAGCCTTGTTGGTTTTCTAAAAAACAAAAACGCTTTTGAAATTCTTATTTCTTCTCATGACCAATGTTCTTTTCTTTTAAGAAAACTTAATATTAAAATAGTTTACATTGATACCCAGAAAAATAAATTTTCTCAGTAAAAGAAAAAGCCCTCGGCGAGCACAGGCTCACAAAGGTCTCTTTCATAAGTATGGGTGTATTGTATCAAAACCACTTATAAAAAGTCAAGAAGAATTTATGCGGTTGATTTCCACTTTTATTACTAAATGTCTGTCAGAACAATACTATTTTGATTTTTGGATAAAATTTGGGTCAACATCTTTGATGGATAATTTTAATCTGCCTTTATCGTCTATACTTTTTATTATTACAGGCACTTTCATACCAACTTTCATATAATCTTCAATTTTCTCAATTCGGAAAGGTGCGATTTCAGAAATATGAACCAATCCATCATTTCTTGAATCAAGTTTTACTATAACTCCAAAATCAGCTACTCTAATCACTTCTCCGGTAACTTTATCGCCTTCTTTATATTCTTTAACGATTTCTTCAATTAAGGTTTTAGCTTTTTCCGCCCCTAACGCCTCTCCTGTTATATAAATAATACCATCTTCTTCTATATCAATCTCTACTCCAGTGTTATCTTTTATTTCATTTATAATTTTACCACCACTGCCAATAACCGCCCCAATCTGGTCTGGACGAATTTTAACAGAAATTATTCTGGGGGCTTTAGGGGAAAGTTCTTTCCTTGGTTCTTTTATTTCAGCTTTTATTATTTCCAATATTTTTATTCGTGCCATTTTAGCTTTTTCAAAGGCTTCTTTAAGAATAGGTAAAGAAATACCACTCACTTTGACATCCATTTGGACCGCAGTTACTCCATCTTTGGTGCCGGCCACTTTGAAATCCATATCGCCATACTCATCTTCCGGACCTTGAATATCTGTCAAGACTTTATATTTTGTTTTATCAGAAGACATCATAAGTCCCGACGCAATTCCGGCAACCGGTTTTTTTATCGGCACTCCGGCGTCCATTAAAGCTAAAGTGGATCCGCAAACCGAACCCATAGAAGTAGAACCATTTGAAGCCAAAGCTTCTGAAACAATACGAATAGTGTAAGGAAATATATCTTTATCTGGGATTACCGGCAAAAGAGCTTTTTCGGCCAAAGCTCCGTGACCTATCATTCTTCTATTCATACCTCCCACTCTGCCTGTTTCTCCAACTGAAAATGGCGGAAAATTATAATGATGCATAAATCTTTTGTTAGTTTGTATTTCCATTCCGTCTATTACTTGCGAATCACTGGGAGCACCTAAAGTCAGAGCCGAAAATATATGAGTGCCACCACGATAAAAAATACCAGAGCCGTGAAGCAAAGGAGAAATTCCTCCCGCTTTGGCAAACAAATTTCTCAAATCATCAAAGCCTCTGTTATCAATGCGTTTATTATCTTCAATGGCAATCTTGTGAATAAAATCATCAATTGCTTGATGAAAAAGCTTTTTAGCGATTTTTTGGTCTACTTCTGGCATATTTTCATCTAAATATTTAAACCATTCATCTTCTAAAGCGTATATTTTAGTTTTGCCAGCTTCCCCCATTAAATCTTTTAACTTCGGCAAAACTTCTGAATTAAAAGCTTCTTGCAAATTTTCCGGCATTTCTATTTTTTTTATTTCTACTTTTTTATTACCTATTTCCGAAATTATTTTTTCTTGAAATTTCTGGATTTCTTCCAATTCAATTTTAGCTTCTTCCAAAGCTTTCATCAAAGTATCTTCCGAAACTTCATTACTTCCCACTTCAATCATATTGATAGTGCCATCTTTGCCACAAGCGATAACATCCAATTCACATTCAGCTTCGTCAGTTGACGCTTCTCTCATTTTATAAGAAGGATTGATTAAAAATTTCCCTTCTTCTTTTCCCTCTTGAGTAAACAATTTTCCTATTCTTACCGCCGAAACCGGTCCATCCCAAGGGATACGCGAAACACTCAAAGCCAAAGATGAAGCGATTACCCCTAAAACATCGGGGTCATATTTACCTAAAGAAAGCACCATTACCACCACTTGGATTTCATTTCTTAAATCATTATTAAAAAGCGGTCTTATGGTTCGGTCTATAATTCGGCCGGAAAGCACCGCTTCATCTGACGGCCGACCTTCTCTTCTCATAAAACGCGAACCTAAAATTTGACCGGCAGCGTAAAATTTCTCTTCATATTCAACTGAAAGAGGAAAATAATCCGAATCTTTTTCTCCTTTGGACATTACCGCTGTCGCTAATACAACCGTGTCTCCTAATCTTAAAAGCACCGAACCATCGGCGTTTTCCGCCAAATCAGTAAACTCAGCAGTTAATTTTTCTCCGCCAATTTCCATCTCATATTTTTTTGATTTCATCTTATTTAGCGAGACCAATTCTTGAATGTTTTTATTTCCAAATTTCCTCTTTTTAGAGATAAAAATACTCAAAAATTGCTTGCCTCGCGTTTATTCTTAATATCTTCAATATAACAGATTTTTTAGAAATAAAAAATGGAATTTGATATTATATTAT
>QILQ01000049.1 GCA_003233455.1 Candidatus Zambryskiibacteriota bacterium
CATTATTGTGATTATAAGTATATCTTCTGATTCTAAAGACAAAACAACACCAGTACAAAATAATATTCCCATAAGAAGTGAACAGAATCAAGAAAATACCCAAAATACTATTTACCAATTATCTGGAAGTGGTAAGTCTGTTAGTGATAATAAAATTATAATAGAAGGAAAAACTAATTTACCGGACGGCAGTATTTTAGAGATAAGTGTAGACAGGGTTTCAGTATGGAAAGGTGAAGATATAGAAAGATTTTTTACTGTTGCCTCTAGTGATACTGTTGTTAATAACGAGGCATATAAAACTGAAATAAATATTGATGATCGTAAACTTTTGGAATTTGAAAAAAATAGTGGCGAAATTATTAAGGAAATGAATAAAGATGTCGAGGTGTCAATCATTTTTAATCCGTCTATAAAACAACCACAAAATGTCATTAATATAATTGGAAATAAAGGGCAGAGATTAGAATCAAGTCCACAAAAGAAAGTTTTTGGCTCAGCAACTCCAAATCCAATAAATAGGTTGGATATAAACTTTCGAGTTGAGGCACCATTTCCTTTTATGAATGAATTACCAAAATAACATTAATAAAATATATAAAATTGTCTTAAAATAAAAAAGAATATGGGAATTTTTGATATTTTTCGCTCAAAATCAAATAACACACAACCGCCCAAACAAAAAGATGAGCGGAAAGCCGAATGTCTATATTGCAACGAGGTATTGGTAAAAATTCCAGGGGCAAAAACAAAATGTCCACATTGTGGCAAATTTATGTTTGTCCGCACTCGCCCAAAAGACAACGCTCGCGTTGTCATAACAGAAAGTGAAGCAGATAAAATTGACAAGGAATGGTCTATTGTTAATGATACTCACGATTCTTTTGTGGCCGAAAAAGAAAACTATGCAAAAGAGAAAGAAATTTTACAAAAGAGATTTGGCGGAAAAGAGCCGTCCAAAAATGATATAAAATGGGGACTACTCAATAAAGAGTTGATAGAACACGCCACAAATGGCGATTGGGGTTTATATCGAAATGCAAAATTTCAAATGGGAGAAATTTTGCGCAAAGAAATAAAACTTAAAGACGCTTTGAGAACATATCTTGAAGTTTGTTATTTAGATTTGAATGGACTAAATAATACTGGCGGAATAAATGATCCAGAATTCCTAAAAAAATTTTCACCATTTGACCCGACAGGTGGAAATTCTTTTATTGCTCCAAGGGTTATCGACCGAATACAAAAAATAATCAGAAAATTAGAATCAGAAAAAGAAACAGTAAAAACAGAATTTATTGAATACAATTTGCAAATTCAACAATCATTAAAATTACCAGTTGCACCTGCTGATTGTTGGAGTAAAATAGAAAAAGAAATTTGGAATTAAAAAGCCCGCCCGTCGAAAAAAATCAGGCGAAGTTCGTATATTTCATTTGCAAGATGGAATTAATATTATATACTTAATAATATAAGGAATGCTCTTATATAGAAATCGGTGGTAGATTATTAGAAAGATTTTAATAAGAAATAAAAAATAAAATAATTATGGAATTTGATTACACTATAACCACAAAGAAAACTTTTGATATAGCTACTCAAAGTGTGCAAGATGAAATTGCCAAAGCGAATATGAGAGTTTTATATATTCACGATGTGCAAAAAGCTTTAACGGAAAAAGGATTTGAAAGAGATTCATTTAAGATTATTGAGTTTTGTAGTGCAAAATTTGCTAATGAATTTTTAAACAAAGATATCAAAATTGGACTCTGTTTGCCTTGCAAAATCAATGTGTATATTAAAGATGGACGGACATTTATTTCCGGTATGCGACCAATTATTCTGTCCCAATTTTTTCCGCAAGCTGATTTAGGTGAAAGACCAAAAGAAATTGACCAAATTATTCAAAATATTATAAATAAGGCTAAATAATTTTATAGCGAAATTGATAAAAAATTTAAAGATAAGAAAATAAATTTAAATAAATAACAAACTTCGTTAAAAACAAATGATGCATCTCATACAAGAAATTGCCACCGCTATGATGAGTCCCAGTAAGGGAATTTTGGCGGCTGATGAAAGTCAACATACTATGCAAAAACGTTTTGCTTTGATTGGTCTTGAACAAAATTCAGAAAACGACCGTCGGTATAGAAATATGCTTTTTACTACCGCCGGTATTGAACATTATTTGAGTGGCATAATTTTACACGACGAAACTATACATCAAAATTCAGATAATAAAATTCCTTTCGCCACTCTTTTAAGCAATCTTGGCATTTTGCCGGGTATTAAGGTAGACCAAGGACTAACTTCGCTTGAAAGTAGTCCAGACGAAAAAGTAAGTATCGGTTTGGAAGGTTTGGCGGACCGTTTGGAGGAGTATTATTCGCTCGGTGCGCGTTTTACTAAATGGCGTTCGGTGATATCCATTGGAGATGATTTACCCACTCAAGACGCTCTGAAAAAAAATGCTGATGTTCTTGCTGAGTATGCGGAAGTGGCTCAAAGTAAAAAAATGGTTCCCATTGTTGAACCCGAAGTATTGTTTGATGGCAAACATACTTTGGCGCGTTCCGGAGAAGTATTGCGGGATACTTTACAGACATTATATAAAGCTTTGGCGGAGCACGAGGTGACGCTTAATGCTATGATTCTTAAAACCAGTATGGCTTTGCCCGGCAAGAAATCCGACACACCCCTTGATCCGTCGGCTATCGCTGAAGAAACGATTGCCGCTTTACGGGATACGGTTCCCGCGGATGTTGCTGGAGTAGTTTTTCTTTCTGGCGGTCAAATGGCAAAACAGGCTACTTCCAATCTTAATGCCATAGCAAAACTTGGCGTTCAATCATGGCCGATTACTTTTTCATATTCGCGTGCTATTGAAGAACCGGTTATTGCGACATGGAGGGGCGATGAAGCAAATAGGATAGCGGCTCAAAATGTTTTGTTGCAACGATTGGAGGATAATGTTGCCGCCCGAAATGGAATTTATGTTCCTAAATAATACTGTTATATTACCCTATTTTTTCTTGAGGTATATTTTCCTTACTTTCCACTTTATATTTTCTGGCAATAAAGAATATATAAATAAGGTCAAGAATACCTAAAGTGCTGGAAAGAAAAAGGATGATAAACCACCATTTTTGAGAAAGACGCGCTGAATACCAGAGGGCAAAACCTTTGATAGGTAAGGTGATTAAAGCGAGAAACAAGAGCCAACTATTTCCCGCTAAAAATTGTTCCATTTGTTGCATATGCGGAATACTAACAAATTTTATATAATATTGCTATGAGATATCTGGGTATTGATTTTGGAAGTAAAAGGGTGGGTTTAGCTATCTCTGATAAAGATGGCAGATTGGCTTTCCCGTATTTGGTTGTCACCAATAATAAAAATCTTTTTGCTGAAGTTGAAAAAATCATAAAAAATGAAGAGATTAAAGAAATTGTAATAGGGGAATCAAAAAATTTTAAAGGGGAACCAAATAAAATAATGATAGCGATAGAAAAATTCAAAAAGTTGCTTGAAGAAAAAACAAGATTAAAAATTTTGTTAGAACCGGAATTTATGACTTCGGTTCAAGCTAGCAGAAGCATTCACTCCAGACGTCCCGATACGAAAAATAATCAAAAATCTGGTTCTCGGGCAAAATTTCAAAAGATAAAAAAGGACACACTAGACGCTTCCGCTGCTTCTATTATCCTTCAATCATTCTTGGATAAGAAAAGTTCCATGTTATAATTTGTAGTATGAAATTTAAGTTTATATCTAAATATTTCCCGCCATCCAAATTTCTAAAACCGTCTCATATAGGAGTTTCTTTTTCCTATTCAAATATTAAAGCTATTTCATTTGATAAAACATTAACGGAACCATCTTTAAAAAGTGTTGTTATTCCTATTGAAAAAGATTCAATTGTAGATGGTAAAATAATCAATATGGAAGATATTGTAAAAAATCTTTTAATTGTAAGAAAAAAATTCAATTCTCCTTTTGTTGTTTTTGCTATTCCAGACGAGTTAGTATATGTGTTTGCTACTTCGGTTATGATTAGTCCCAAGAGTAGTGCCACGGAAAGTATTGCTTTTATTATGGAAGAAAATGTGCCACTCCCTTTGGATGATATAGTTTTTGATTTTGCACCAGTTGAAATCAGTCGTTTGGATCTGGAATATAAGGTCTCTGTAGTGGTGGCGGCTTGTGTAAAAAAAGAATTAAAAAAATTTATAGAGGCGTTCTATAAAGCCGGTTTTGAACCGGTGGGAGCCATTCATGAATCTCAAGCCATAACTAATTCTTTGGCACCAAAAAAATTAGCCGAGACTATTTCTATTGTTCATGCTAGAAAAAATAGAGTTGGTATTTATTTAGTAAAGAATAATCTGGTGCATTTCTCCACTCTGAGATCCATTTCAGATAAAAATTATAAAAAGCAGTTTTTGGATGAGTATGGTAAGTTTTTGGATTATTGTTTGAAATATGGTATTGGTCAAGATAAACCTATAAAATCTGTTTCAATTTGTGGCGAGTTTGAATATGCTAAAAAAATACTTGAAGCGTTGATTGATTCTCCCAAATCCACCAATAATGTAAAATTATCAAATGTTTGGACAAATATATTTAAGATAGACCAACACACTCCTGATATTCCTTACGAAGAATCTTTAAACTTTGCCGGACCGATTGGAGCGACTATATCGGATATAAATTAAATTTTTAACAAAATGAATCTTTTACCTGAAACAGAAAGAGAAAATCTAAAAAAAGGATTAAAAAATCGTTTTATAATAATAGCGTTATTTTTTATAACAGCTTCTTTTTTGGTTGGCTTTATTATGCTTCTACCTTCTTATTTTTTAACTTTAGGGAATTCCTCTGAGAATGTTTCGGTTAATTTTTCTCAAGGAACGAATAATAAAAATAAAGCTGAGGAAATTTTAAATTTGCCAAAAATAATCAACGCCAAGCTAAAATTTTTTCAATTAAATATTAAAGATATGTCAATAGTGGATTATTTTAGTAAAATTATTGATTCTCTTCCAAAAAAAGTGACATTAAACTCAATCTATTTTTCAAGGGAAACCGTTGATTCTAAAGGAAATCTTAAGAAAAGTATTTTAGTATCCGGTATTGCTTCCGATAGGAATTCTTTAATTTCTTTTTCTAAAAATCTGGAAAATTCCAACCTTTTTTCTTCGGTTGAAGTGCCGGTTTCAAGTTTGACTAGAGATAAAAATCTTCCTTTTTCCATCAATCTTTTTATTAAAAAATGAAAATAAAAATGAATAATTGGATTCCAAAAAATAATATTATGAGATTTGCGATAATAATGGCTCTCTTTAGTGTGATTTTGTATTTTAGCGGATTGTTTTTTGTTACCGATAAAATTAAAAAAATAGAAGATGATTATCGTGGTGCTGAGTCTGTTTCATATAAAATGGATAAAATAAGAATAATTAAATCAACAACAGAAACAAATAAAGAAATATTACAGCCACTTCAAGATTTTTTTATTCAGAAGGGTGATGAGGTGAAATTTATAGAACGAATAGAAAATATTGCTCGCACTTCTTCTGTTAAATTTAAGATAATATCTATTGATATCAAAAAAACTGGTAAAAAAACCAGTAAGCCCGATTCCTTTAAAGAAAATATAGACTTAAAGGTAAGATTGGAAGGTTCTTGGCAGAAAGTGGTATCTTTTATGGATAAATTGGAAAAAATGCCTTTTGGGGTTTCAATTGAAAATATTCGTTTAGATACTAACGCTTCCAGTGGTTGGTCTGGTCTTGTTGAATTTATTATTTTTAGAGAAAAATGAAATTTACTTTTTTAAAATTTATTAAAAGAAATAATTTGCCACCCTTAAAATCTTTACGACCTCAAGTTTTTAGGACTGATTTTTTTTGGTTTATGGCTTTAGCTTTAGCTTTGGCAATTTTTATAATTACCGCTCTTATCGGTTTTAAACTTTTTTATTCTCAATATTTTGAAAGTTATAAACAATCAAAACCAGATGAAAATCTTGAAAATCTAATAAACATAAAAAGGATTAAAACTGCTATAGAAAAAAGAAATAGTTTTATCAATAAAGAAGTCTCTCTGCCAAGTGATCCTTCAATAAAATAAAATTTTCCGAAAGTTTGATATTGGTGCCCTCGGCAGGAATCGGACCTGCATTAAGAGATTAGAAGTCTCTCGTTCTATCCATTGAACTACGAGGGCGTTGGTGCGCGGTGAGGGATTTGAACCCCCGACCTTCTCGGTGTAAACGAGTTGCTCTACCAACTGAGCTAACCGCGCAATATTTAATTTTACAATAAGGACTATACCATAATATTTTTTTGTGAGATAGTGTTTCTATGGAAATAAAAATAATATATGAGGACGAATATATTTTGGCTCTGGACAAACCATCTGGGCTTATGATGCATACTGATGGTAGGACAAAAGATTTAACATTAGCAGATTGGATAAATGAAAATTATCTGGAGTTGGGAGAAGTGGGGGAAGAACAAACTTTACAAAACGGAGAAAAAATAAAAAGGCCAGGGATAGTTCATCGGCTTGATAAAGAAACAAGTGGAGTGGTGGTGATTGCTAAAACAAAAGAATCTTATCAGTTTTTAAAAGAGCAGTTTCAAGATAGGAAAATAGAAAAAGTTTATAAGGCTTTTGTTTATGGTAATTTTTCAGAAGAAAAAATGGAAGGTGTGATAGATAAACCTATTGGTAGGAGTGCTAGTGATTTTAGAAGATGGTCTGCAGAATATGGCGCTAAAGGAAAGCTGAGAGAAGCGGTGACAGAATATAAAGTTTTAGCTTCCCAACCTCACCCCTCACTGCGTGTAGACCCTCTCCTTCACAAGGAGAGGGTTGGAAAAGGAATAATAGAAAATTTTTCGTATTTGGAAGTAAGACCAAAAACAGGAAGAACTCATCAAATTAGAGTGCATTTAAAATCCATCGGGCATCCGGTGGTTTGCGACAAGTTATACGCTCCCAACAAAAAATGCGTGTCGGAAAAATGTTTAGGACTTAGTCGTTTGGCTTTGCATGCTTTTTCTATAAAATTAAAATTGCCAAACCAAACTCAAATAATAATAGAAGCCTCTTTACCTCTAGAGTTTGAAAAAGCTCTTGTAGAGTTAAAAAATAGCTAAAAATAAAGGTATTTTACTAAAAACATTGACAAAATAGGTGTTTTGGGTGTATAATTAAAAACAGAAAAGTTATAGTGGTGTGTCTACTCTCTAGCTTTGAAACTTAAAATAAGCCAATTAAATTTGGCCTCTTGTCTAATAGATAAGAGAAAAATGCCGACTATTAGTCGGAGAAAGAAACGAAAATGCTTACGAAATATTCCAAAGTGACTCTTGGTCGGGTAGAAGCGGTTTGGAACATCCTTGGAGGGGAAGAAGGTGTAGAACGTCTCCTCCGTGGAGAACTTTCGGTCTCCGAACCAACTCGTTCGTGGCGGGAACAAGATGGGGTGATCTACCTCAGCGTCACTTCCGACGGCACCACTGGTTCTGAATGGATCAAACGTCTTAAGGAGAAAGGATTTCGTTTGGACAACTACGCCAAAAGCATACTCCGTTCTCCAGATTTCAAGCCGACTTCTGGGGTGACGACAGAGACTGTTGTTCTTAAAAGCATGCTCTTTAAGGACAAAGATCTCGTTACGAAGAAGATTCGTGCCGAGGCTGACAAGCGGAAGCTCTCCAAACCCAATGCCGAAGTCGCCTGCCTTATCAGAGAGAAATTTTCAGATGAGGAGATCAAAGCCATGAGTCTTTCGTGGATTATTACCATGCACGAACCCATCGAAGACTTGGATGGTGATCCGAACCTTCTCGGTGCTTTTTGTAGCGACGACCATTGGCTACACGCGTACTACGACTTGCCTGGCTACAGGTGGTTTCGTGGCGATGGCTTTGCGTTCGTTGTCTCGATTAGTTCTTTGAGCTAAGTCACTCGGATCTGGAACTTAGATTCTTTGAACTTAGTTCTTGCCCCGTGTTTGCCAAGTGTGGTAGATGCGGGGTTTTCCTTTTCCTAAATTTTGAAAATCTTTTGAAATAAGGGCTAAAAGTGGTATATTTTTATTATGAATAATGAGGAAAAAATCCAGCCTTCGCATAAAGCTACGGCGGGCAAAAGTAAAATTGCACAGCAAGAAGAGGAGATATTGAAATTTTGGCAAGAAAACAAAATTTTTGAAAAATCTTTAGAGAAAACCAAAAAAGGTAAACCATTTATTTTTTATGATGGGCCACCTTTTGCTACTGGCACACCTCATTATGGACACTTGGTTGCCAGTGTTATAAAAGATGTCATACCGCGATATCAGACGATGAAAGGAAGGTATGTGGAGAGGCAATGGGGTTGGGATACTCATGGTTTGCCAATTGAAAATATTGTTGAAAAAGAATTAGGTATAAAAAGCAAGAAAGAAATTGAAGAAATAGGTATTGAAAAATTTAATAATCTTTGTCGTGAAAAGATTTTTACTTATGTAGATGTATGGAATAAATTTATTCCTCGTTTTGGACGTTGGGTGGATATGGATAATCCATATCGCACAATGGACGCTTCTTATATGGAATCAGAATGGTGGGCTTTTAAAAAATTGTTTGATAAAAATTTAATTTATAAAGATTATCGTTCAATGCATATTTGTCCACGCTGTGAGACTACTTTGGCTCAATCAGAAGTGGCTGAAGGATATAAAGATGTCAAAGATATTGCGGTCACTGCTAAGTTTAAATTGTTGCCTGATCAAAAATTTGGAGAAAATAAAGAATTTGTAACTGGTCAGAGTGCATATTTGCTTGCCTGGACTACCACTCCTTGGACTCTTCCAGGCAATGTTGCTTTGGCAATAAACAAAGATATTTCTTATAGTGCTGTTCGTGTTGATGGAGTGAAAGAACTTTTAATTTTAGCAAGTGATCTTTTAGAAAAAGTTATGAAAGATCACAAAGTTGAATTAGTACACACTTTGAAAGGATCTGGGCTTTTAGGTCTTTCATATACTCCTTTGTTTAATAACTATGCAAAAGATGAAAAATTGGAAAACAGAGAAAATGGATGGAAAATATATGAAGCAGATTTTGTAACTACCGAGAGTGGAACAGGGGTGGTTCATATTGCTCCCGCTTTTGGGGAAGATGATATGGATCTTGGAAAACAAAATAAATTACCGTTTGTTCAGCATGTTGGTATGGATGGTATTATACGGTCAGAAATAAAAGAATTAGCTGGACTTTCTGTAAAACCAAAGGATGATCCGCAAAAAACTGATGTGGAAGTTTTAAAAATTTTAGCCAAAAGAAATCTCCTTTTTTCTAAAGAAAAATATGAGCATTCATACCCCCATTGTTGGAGATGCGAAACACCGCTCTTAAATTATGCGACTAGTTCTTGGTTTGTTTCAGTCACGAAAATAAAAAAAGATTTGTTAAAACATGCAAAAGATATAAATTGGCAACCAAAACATATCAAAGAAGGACGCTGGCTTGATTGGTTAGAAAATGCTCGTGATTGGTCTATTAGTAGACAACGCTTTTGGGCAAACACTATTCCTGTTTGGGAGTGTGAAAAATGTGGTAAACGTAAGGTTGTAGGCTCTGTTGATGACATTAAAAAATATGGTATTAAATCAGGTAATACATACTTTGTTATGAGACATGGACAAGCGGATCATAATATCTTAGGTGTGCTTAGTGGGAAAGCAGACAATGATCATCATTTGACAAAATTAGGAAAAGAGCAAGTTGTCAAAACCTCACAATTTTTAGAAAAGAAGAAGATTGATATGATCTTTGCGTCGCCATTTGTGCGTACAAAAGAAACAGTGGCGATTGTGGCAGAAGAACTTGGTATTTCTTCGGAGTTAATTATGTACGATGAACGTTTGAAAGAATTGTGGACAGGGGAAATGGAGGGAAAATCAGTGGAAGTATATCGTTCGTTTGTCGGTTCACAACTGGGACGTTTTACAAATCGACCCAAAGGGGGAGAAACTGCATATGATATCAAAAGGCGTGTTATGGATCTATTGTATGAAATAGAAAGAAAATATTCAGGAAAGAATATTTTAATAGTGACACACGAAACACCTGCATGGCTTTTACTTGTTGGTGTACAAGGGGTTGTACCGCAAGAGGCAGTTGGTCTTTGGAAAGGTGATGCAGAAGCAATCGCAACCGGATCTGTGCAAGAAGTTGAGTTTGCACCACTGCCCCATAATAAAGAATATGAATTAGATCTTCATCGACCGTATATAGATGAGATTAGTTTTATGTGCTCTTGTGGTGCGGTAATGAAAAGAATAACTGATGTGCTAGACACTTGGTTTGATTCTGGTTCTGTCCCTTTCTCTTCTTATCATTATCCATTTGAAAATAAGGATAAAGTAGAGAGTAGGATACCAGCTGACTTTATTGCAGAAGGACTAGATCAGATTAGTAAATGGTTTTATTATCAGCATGTTTTTGCTACTGGTTTATTTGGAAAACAAGTATTTAATAATGTGATTGTTAATGGAATTGTGCTTGCTGAAGATGGTAAAAAGATGGCCAAGAGATTACAAAATTATCCAGATCCAGTTATGATGGTTGATAAATATGGAGCTGATGCAATTAGATTTTATCTTTTATCTTCTCCAGTGGTGCGAGCTGAAAATCTTAGTTTTTCAGAAAATGGAGTTGATGATATATATAAAAAATTAATTTTAAAACTTGGAAATATTATTTCTTTTTATGAACTCTATAATGATGATCAAAAATTAAAAAAGACTAATAGTAAAAATATTTTAGATATTTGGATTGTTGCTCGGTTGAATGAACTCTCTGACAAGGTTACAAAATTTTTGGATGAATATGAATTAGATAAAGCATCACGCCCTTTCATAGATTTTGTTGAAGATTTTTCTACTTGGTATATTCGTCGTTCTAGAGATAGATTCAAATCTGAAGATGCCGAAGGTACTGGAAGCATAGAAGACAGAAATAATGCTTTAGCTACTACGCGTTTTGTTCTTTTGGAAATGGCAAAACTTATAGCACCGTTTACTCCATTTTTAGCAGAGAATATATATATAAAATTAAAATCAGAAAAAGATTTGGAGAGTGTGCATCTTTGCGATTGGCCGAAGAGTGAAAAAGTTGAAAGTGAAAAGTTGAAAGTCTTGGAGGAAATGAAAGAAGTGAGAAACATAGTATCTTTGGCTCTGGAAAAAAGAATGGTTGCTGGTATAAAAGTAAGACAACCATTAAATAGTTTAAAAGTGAAAAGTGAAAAGTTAAAAGATAAAGAAGAATATATAAAACTTATTAAAGATGAAGTAAATGTAAAAGAAATAAGTTTTTCAGAAAATTTGGAAGAAGAAGTTGAGTTAGATACTGAAATAACATCAGAATTGCAAAAAGAGGGGAATGCTAGAGATTTAATTAGAGCTATTCAAATTTTGAGAAAAGAAAAAAAATTAAAACCGTCAGATACAATAAAACTTTTAATAGAGACGGATAAAATAGGAAAAGAATTTATAAATTCTGTTTTAGAAGAAATAAAAAAACCAACAAATGTGTCGGAAGTGGTTTTTCAAGAAAATGATGGGGGAGAAATTAAAATTGGGAAAATGGTTTTTAAATTAAAAATATAACAAAAAAACCCGCCACTCTCGTAGCGGGTTTTTGCCGTGACCTACGGACAAAGTCGGTAGGTTAGGCTGTGAACCTGTTGTGTCCGCACGGCGGGCACCTCCTTTAAGAACTTGGTGAGGGAGTGATTCCTTGATCTGAAGGAAGCGATTAGCCGCTACCACCACCCCCACCTAATATTAAGTATAACAAACTCACAAAATTTGTCAAGTTTTTTATATTTTCTTTTTAATTTTCCTAAAAAATCCTTATTTATAAACATATTTTGTGTTTAGCTTTTAACTTTATACTTTTAACCTTATACTTATGTTATGTATCGTAAACATCACACCAGAGGTATTGTTGTTTCCAGTAAAATTGAAGGAGATAGCAATAAACGGATAAATATTTTTACTGAGCACTTTGGTTTAATAAATGCCAAAGTTCAAGGAGCTAGAAATATGCATTCAAAACTTAGAGCATCTGTTCAAGACTTTTCTTTTGGAGAGTTTTCTCTTATACATGGTAAAACTGGTTGGAGAGTAGTGAGTGGTAGGGCGGAGAAAAATTTTTATGAAATTTTTAGAAATTTTCCCGATAAAATAAAAATTATCAGTAATGTTTTAAATTTAATTAAAAAACTTGTAGCTGAAGAAGCTCGTCTAAGTGACGAAGTCGGGCAGGAAACTAACAATAAGCTTTTTGTTATTGTTTCCAATTTTTTAATTTTTTTAACAAACAAGCCGTCAAGGGTCGCCTTTGAAATGCCTCAGTCCCAAAAGGCGACCTTTGACGGCGAGAGTGTTGCTCTGGCAGAATGTTTAACTCTTATTCGGATATTACACTCTTTGGGTTATATGAGATACGACCCGGAATTTATTATTCCTATGACATCTAGTGAAATAGAAATAAAAGATTTGGAAGCCATTGCTCCACGTCGTTCAAAAATGATCCAACTTATAAACGAATCTCTCAAAGCGACATAAATAGTAAAAACCTTTGATTTAATTATTTTCTTATAATCTATGATATAATAATAAACACTATGGAAAAACGACTTACATATAATATTCAAATAGAAAGAGATGAAGATGGTCTTTATGTGGTATCTGTACCTGCTTTACCTGGGTGTCTTACTCAAGGGCGAACTTTTGATGAAGCTCTTAAAATGGCTCAAGATGCAATTTTTGAGTTTATTAGTGTTTTAGTAGATCGAGGTAAGCGTATTCCGGTTGAAAAATCTCGCATTAGTCCTTTTGTTGTAAGTATATAGAAAAGAATTCAAAAAACTTTTGTAATTCATAATATCAAAAATTACTAAACTGATTTTACTCGTGATATAATATACGGGATGGAATATGACGATGAAAAAAAGGAAAAACTAAACGAACTTGAAAAGAAGTTGTATTCAAGAAATGCCCCAGATATTATTGAAAACAAAACGCCAGAGCAACCAAAAGCACTCTCTGATAGAGAAGAAATACATGAAAAAATAAGAGAAAGTTGGGAAAATCCAGAAGCTAACTCTTTTGATGAAATGGCCTCTAAAGTATCAAAAATGGCTCAAAAAAAACATAATTTTGTAAAAAAAATTTTTATATTCTCAATATCTTTTTTTGTAATCGCCGCCGGTATTGCCGCTTTTGTTTTTTGGGATGGTATGAATTTAGTTTCTTCAAAAAATGTGGATATTAAAGTAATCGGACCGCTTTCGGTGGCCGGTGGTCAAAAAGTGTCTTTTGATATAAATATTATAAACAATAATAATGCAAATCTTGACTCTGCTTCTCTGCTTATACAATATCCGACAGGTACTAGAATGACTACAGATTTAACTAAAAAACTTAATCAAGAAAGATTCGCTTTAGGTAAAATAAAATCCGAAGAAAGTTATAATCAAAATATTAAAGCGGTTTTCTTTGGAGAAAAAGGGAAAATAAAAAAAATAAAATTTTCTTTGGAATATAGATTGGAAAACTCAAGCGCTCTTTTTTACAAAGAAAAAATATATGAAATATCTATAAATTCCGCCCCGATTATCATTACTCCCACTTATCCTAAAGAAGTTAATTCAAATCAAGATATATCTTTTAATGTAGAAGTAACTTCTAATTCTAAAAATAAAATAAATAATTTTTTGGTTAAAGTGGAATATCCGTTTGGTTTTGTATTTAAAAAAGCTTCTCCCGATGCTTCTTTTAATAACAATGTTTGGCAACTTTCAGGTATTAACTCTGGAGAAAAGAAAACTATTTCAATAAAAGGAAAAATAATCGGTCAAAATAGCGAAGAAAAAGTTTTTAAAATAATTGTTGGTGCTGCCAGTCAAAATGATGAAAGGGTAATAGCTATACCATTCTCACAATTAACTGAATCAATTTTAGTAAAAAAACCTTTTATTGGGTTGGATGTTTCCATTGACGGCAAGAAAGGAAATTTTGCCGGTCAAGATGGTCATCAGATAACTACCGAATTTACAATTAGGAATAATCTACCATCAGTATTATTTAATAGCTCGGTTGAGGTGGCTTTTAAAGGTGGTGCTTTTAATCAGCTGGGTGTTTTGGCGGATAATAATGGATTTTTCCAATCATTTAATAATACTATTTTATGGGATAAAAGATCGGTGCCGGCACTTTCTGAATTAAAACCGGGTTCCGAAAAGAAATTATCTTTTCGTTTGTCGCCTCTTTTATATACAAAGGTGGCAAAGGGAGCAAAACCGGAAATTGAGATGACTATTACCGTCAAAGGAGAAAGAATACTGGAATCTGGTTCGGTAGAACAAGTTTTCGCCACAGAAACAAGGAAAATTATTTTGGCTACCAATTTAAATTTATCGTCAAAAGTTGTGAGAGCTGTTGGTAATATTGAAAATTCCGGACCCATACCGCCCAAAGTCAATATCCCCACCACTTATACTATTATCTGGAGTGTTAGTAATTCATTCAATCAGGCAAGCAATGTGGAAGTTAGAGCCATTTTGCCTTCATATGTAAAATGGACTAAAATAAAAAGTCCTTCCAGTGAAATATTTTCATTTAATCCTGCGACTAATGAAGTGGTTTGGAATGTTGGTTCCATTTTAGCAAATACTGGTTTTAATTCTCCCTCTAAAAAAATTCAATTTCAGTTGGAATTTTTGCCAAGTGTTAGTCAAATCGGTCAGGCTCCCATTATATTAGGTCAAGCCTCTCTTTCCGGTATTGATAAAGTGACAGAGTTGAGAATAAAGTCCAAGGTGCCGGCAATTACCACTGATTTTTCCGGAGACGCCAGTTTTAAAGCTGGAGATAGTAGAGTGGTGCCATAATAATTTTTAATTTTGTGTTATATTTCCAATATGGATGAGAAAAATAACAAAATGGAAAAGATAGTATCTCTTTGTAAAAGAAGAGGTTTTGTCTTTCAAGGTTCGGAAATTTATGGTGGTTTGGCGGGTATATTTGATTATGGACCTTTGGGAGTAGAGTTAAGAAATAATATCAAACAATATTTTTGGCAGAAATTTATTATTGAACGGGAGGATGTTTATGGAATAGGGGCGGCTATTTTAATGCCGGAAAAAGTTTGGGAAGCTTCTGGTCATACAGAATTATTTACCGACCCTTTAGTGGAATGTAAAATCTGCCACGAAAGAGTGAGGGCTGACCAACCTGAGGCTATTGTTGAGCACGAAAAAATTCATAAGAATGAAAAAAAGAAAGTAGAATGGACAGAAGCAACAACTTTTAATTTATTGGTTGGTTCCAAACTTGGAGCTTCCGAAAAAACCGCCACTCAAGTTTATTTGCGAGGGGAAATTACTCAGGGCGCGCATGTAAATTTTAAAAATATTTTAGATTCAATGCGTCCAAAGATTCCATTTGGCATAGGGCAAATAGGCAAAGCTTTTAGAAATGAAATTACCCCCAGAGATTTTCTTTTCCGCCAAAGAGAATTTGAACAAATGGAATTGCAATATTATATAAAACCAAACGAAGTTGAAGGCAAAAAACAATATGAATATTGGAAACAATTTGCTTTTGATTGGTATCTTGGTTTGGGTTTCAAAAAAGAAAATCTTCGTTTTCGCCAACATACGCTGGATGAGAGAGCTCATTATGCCAAGGATGCATGGGATATTGAATACAATACTCCTTTTGGCGGTTGGAAGGAGGCTTGGGGTATTCACCATAGAGCGGATTGGGATTTGAAGAGACATTCAGAATATTCTAAGATTGATATGTCTTATTATGATGAAGGGACAAAGGAAAAATTTATTCCTTGGGATATTGAATGTTCCGGCGGAGTTGATAGAGCTTTTCTTTTTGTTTTACTTGAGGCTTACAGAGAAGATGAACTTGGAAAAGAAAAGAGAGTTTATTTAAAACTTTCTCCAAAAATGGCTCCGGTAAAAATAGCAGTGTTTCCTCTTTTGAAAAACAAACTTGCTCTTGTAGAAAAAGCCAGAGAAGTTTATAAAAATTTGAAAAAAGAATTTGGAGCGGTTGAGTTTGATGATAATGGTAATATTGGTAAGAGATATAGAAGGCAAGATGAAATTGGAACACCTTTTTGTATCACTATTGATTTTGATACTCTGGAAAAAAAGGAAGGGGTAACGGTTCGTAACCGCGATACTGGCAAGCAAGAAAGAATTTCCGAAAAAGATTTAATTTCATATTTAAAAGAAAAATTTACTTAAAATAATTTTTATAAACTCAGTTTATTTTTTGCATCCTGTAGCACATTGTGCTACAATTGCTGATATGAGAACTACATTAAATATTTCAATGCCACCGAGCTTGAAGAAAAAAGTGAATAAACTTATTAAAAATAATGATTATGCTTCTGTAAGCGAATTGTTTCGTGATGCGATTCGCGCACTTGAAGATCAAAAATTAGTAGAAGATATAATAGAAAGTGAGAGAGATTTTGTTGTTGGCAGATTTAAGAGATTACGTTCCTTGAAGGATTTAATTTAAAATTATGGTAATTGATTATTCCTTTAAATTTTTAAAACAATTTAAAAAACTTCCAAAGAATGTAAAAGTGAAGTCAGTGCAAATTGAAAAAATATTTAGAAAAAATCCTTTTGATCCAAGATTAAAAACTCATAAATTACACGGTTCAATGAAAGATTATTGGGCTTTTTCCATAAATTATTCATACAGAATTGGTTTTACTTTTGTTGATACTAATCACACGCGATTTCACGCGGTTGGCACACATGATATTTATAAATAAAAAATGATATACTAATAATATATGTCTATTCGCCCAAGTGAAAAAGTAATCCAAATAAGTTCGGGGACTATTATAAAAGCTCTGCTTATTCTTGTTTCTTTTGCAGCTTTTTATTATCTGAAAGATATTGTGTTGGTAGTATTGTTGGCGGTGGTTATCGCATCAGCCATAGAGCCCGGCACCCAATGGTTTTTGCGTCGTCGGATACCTAGAATCTTGGCTGTCCTTTTGATATATTTTGTGGCGGTAATGATTTTAGTATTGATGTTTTATTTTCTATTTCTGCCATTATTAAATCAATCAGCCGCCTTTCTTTCTTCTTTGCCGGGGTATTTAAGTGAGCTTCAAGTGTGGAATCCTTTACAAAATAGTCAATTGTTATCTTCAAATCCGGCCATAGAAGGATTTTCTAAAACTTTTTCTCTTTCTCAAATTGTTGAACAAATAGATACCACTATATCTAGTTTATCAAATGGATTTTTCTCCGCGGTCAGTAGAGTTTTTGGCGGTGTCTTAAGTTTTTTGTTGGTGGTAATTCTTTCTTTTTACTTATCAGTTGAATCTGACGGAGTTTCTGATTTCTTGCGTATTGTTACTCCAGCTAAAAATGAAAAGTATGTATTGAATTTATGGAAAAGAT
>QILQ01000031.1 GCA_003233455.1 Candidatus Zambryskiibacteriota bacterium
ATTATTAATATTTTACCATTATTATCAAATTATTTTTAAGAGGATAAAATATCTTATATGCTAACTGTAGTATACATTAATAAATTTATTTTTTCAAAAAAATATGTTAATAAACAAAATGAATATATCTTTGAGGGATGTTGAAATACATTAGTGTTTTGGTGTTTTTTGGTATCTTTTGAAAGGATTATATTAAAAAAGTGCGGATTTGACATTTAAAAGTTAAGTTATAGTATAATGGATATAGTAGGAAGCTATTTAATAGTCTTAATTAAATAATAATGAATAAAAAAATAATTTTTCTATCTGGTTTAATGGTTATGGTCAGTGGTTTTGCGTTTAACACTAGTTTTGCTCAAGTAGGTAAAAATTATAATCCATCAGTTAGGACACATAATCCTAGCGGTGCTCATTTTAGGAGTGTGGTTAAAAATAAGAGAATGGGGCGTTTATTTCTCAGGGGTAAAATAATAAACGAGGCGACAATAAATTCATTTTTTAATGTCTTCACCGAATTTCCTCTAAGTAGTGCCAGAACTGGGCGAAATCCCCAAACTGGAGCCACTATTCAAATTGCCGCTAAAAAAGTTGTTAAATTTAAAGCAGGAAGTGCGTTATCTAATACGGTAAATTAAAATTTAATAATTAAATAAAATTTTAATAACTACGAATAAATATATTATAAAAAATAAATCATTCTTGTGATTTTTGGTTAAATCTCTTATAATCTAAGGCAAGATGTTTGGTATCGGCAACAAAAAAATATCAACCGAAAGTTATAAAGGAGTGCGAGACTTTTATCCGGAAGACCAAGCGATTCAAAATTATATTTTTGGAGTGATGGCTGGAGTGGCAAAATCTTGGGGTTATGTGGAGTATGGAGCTTCCGTTTTGGAGCCTTTGCAACTGTACAAATCAAAATCAAGCGAAGAAATCGTAAATGAACAAATCTACTCTTTTACCGATAGAGGCGAACGAGAAGTGGCTTTGCGGCCGGAGATGACTCCCACTTCGGCCAGAATGATAGCCTCTAAAATCCAAGAGTTGCCTGTTCCTATTCGTTGGTATTCTATTCCAAATCTTTTTCGTTATGAAAAACCTCAACGTGGTCGTTTGCGTGAGCATTGGCAACTTAATGTGGACCTGTTTGGGATTCCAAATTTATTGGCGGAAGTGGAAGTTATTTCTTTGGCTTTTGATATTATGAAAAAATTTGGAGCTGAAGAGAAAGATTTTCAAATCAAAATAAACAGCCGTTTACTTTTGGATGACCTTTTTAAAAAAATAAATATAAATGAAGATAAAAAGCAGTTTGTTTATAGATTGATAGACAAAAAAGAGAAACTTTCCGATAAAGATTTTAGACATTCATTAGGGGCTCTTATTGGAGAAAAAAGTGCGAAAAAGTTACTGGAAAATTTTTATTTAGGAGAAGCTTTGCTTGTCTCAATGAATGAAAGCATTGCCGCCAAAAATCTAAACAAAATGATTGATATTCTTCGTGGTAGGGGTATCTCTAATATTATTTTCACTCCGGTTTTGACTCGCGGTTTTGAATATTATACTGGCGTAGTTTTTGAAGTTTTTGATACCAATAAAGAAAATCCCCGTTCTCTTTTTGGTGGTGGCAGATATGACGATTTGGTAAATTCTTTTATCAATCAAAAAATTCCCGCTTTTGGTTTCGGGATGGGAGATGTGACTATTAAAGATTTTCTAAAAACTCACAACCTATTACCTGAGATTAATTCTACGGTTGATGTTTGCATTTGTATCGCACCGGAAACCAATATAGAAGAAGTATACAAAATAGCTAAAATTTTTAGGGAAAAAGGAATAAATGTTTCGGTTGATATTTCAGCTAAAAAACTTGCCGACCAATTAAAATCTTTGAGCAAAAGAAAAATTCCATTTGTGATGACGGTAGGCAGTGAAGAACTAAAAAATCAAAACTTCACCATCAGAAATACCAAAACCAGAGAAGAGAAATCAGGCGGGATTAGTGATATTATTAAATTTTTAGAAAATGTTTAATGAAATGCTTTTTTTAGGAAACTTAAAAAAACTATGCATAAAGTAGTATTTGATATAGAAACTTCAAATATTTTTCAAGAAGTGGGGTCAAATAATCCTGTTGATTTGGATATCTCAGTAGTTTGTATTTATGAATACGAAAATGATAAATATAGCTCTTTTACCCAAGAACAGTTTGGCGAACTTTGGAAAATTATTGAAAATACAGATATGTTTATCACCTACAATGGCGACCATTTTGATATTCCTCTTCTCAACAAATATTATCTGGGTGATTTGCTTAAAATAAAAAGTTTGGATCTTTTGAAAGAATTGCGCGAGTCGGCTGGCAGAAGGATGAAATTAGACCAGATTGCCGAAGGAACATTGGGTATAAACAAAAGCGGTGGCGGACTGGACGCGGTCAGGTGGTGGCGAGAGGGCGAAGTGAAAAAAGTAATAAAATACTGTTTAGATGATGTTCGCATTACCAAAGATGTATATGAATACGCTCTCAAAAATGGCAAACTTATTTTTAAAGAAGGTCCAAATTTAAATGAAGTCAAACTTGATATTTCTAACTGGGAAACTCCTCCAACTTTCCCCACCCTCAACCGCACCTTACCTTTTTAACAACAAAGATGCCCTTTGTTGTTATTGTATGTATGGTATAATATTTAAATGAATTATAGAGATTATAAAAAATTTGCCCCAAAAGAAATATATCATCTTTATAATAGAGGTGTTGGTAAAATGGATATTTTTAAAGATTCGCAAGATCTTTTTGTTTTCTTATTACGTTTAAAAGAAAATATATTTCCAGAACTCATTGATCAATCAAAGTTATCTTGGCTAGAAAAAAGAAGAAAGTTACTTCCCTCTCATTCTTTTGATTTAATTTCTTACTGTCTTATGCCAAATCATTTTCATTTACTTATTCAACAAAAGACCGATTTATCAATAACTAAATTAATCTCAAAAATATGCACCAGTTATGCTATATATTTTAATAAAAAATATAATAGAGTTGGTGCTATGTTTCAAGATCAATTTAAAGCAGTTTTAATTAAGAATAATGAACAATTACTTTGGACTTCTTTTTATATTCATAAAAATCCATTAGAAGCAAAATTGGTTAAATCTCTTAATAATTATAAATGGAGTAGTTATTCAGAGTATTGTAATTTCAAAGAAGATAACGGACTTTGTAATAAGAATATTATTTTTGAACAATTTAATTCTCCAAAATCATATTTAAAATATTTTAAAGATAAAGAAAACAATAGGATAAGTTCATTTAAAGATCTTTATTTTGATTTTGATAAATAAACAACAAAGATGCCCTTTGTGCTAAAGTCATTTGTGGTATAATATAATTAAGAAATTTGATATTGACAGTATTGACAGTCTCTTTTACCACATCCTTTTTTGAGAAATTCTCCGCTGACAATTTCTTCAACCATTTTATTTATTTGTTTCTTCACTTCATTTATATCACTATTAGAAGCGTCTAAAATATATTGTTCAAATTCCCCTTTTTTATTTTTTTCAATGAAATCTAAAACCGCTTTATTTATGGAAAATTTATTGTCGGCGTAATTTTCGTAAAGAATATAATAAAAAATAAGCTGCCTTTTTAGATTTTCTTTATCACTTTTTTTTGTTTTATCGCTAAACGGCTTGCCGGTTTTATAGTCAATAATATTTATCTTTCCTTCCATCTCAGAATCCAGAAATTCCACTTTATCCAGACGACCGCTAATTTTTATTATTTCTCCGTTATCTAATTTGAATTCTTTTTTAATATTTTTTTCATTTTCAATTTGAGTGGTCCAATTTTTATAATATTTTTCATAAAATTCTTTAAGCTCTTCTTTCCCTCTTTTTAAATATCTTTTATATTCTTCACCATAAAATGAAGATTTCTCTATGAATTTTTCAAAATATTTAATTAAATTATTTTTACCGGAAATTTTTTTATTTTTTTTGCTCTCTTCAAAAAATTTCTCTAAAGTATTATGAATTAAATTCCCATATAAAAAATTGGGAGAATACTCACTAGGAAGTTGTATTAAATTTTTAAAAAGATATTTAATCGGACATTCCAAATAATTATTAAGAGAAGTCACATTCAAATTCTTTTCAAGAAATAAATCTTTTAGATATTTTTTATTCCACAAACTTTTGTCTGAATTTGTATTTTTAACAAACAAAAACAGATTATCAATATTTTCTTTTTCAAATTTATTCGTATTTATGTTTTCAATCAGCTTATTATCTATCTCTGTGATAAATTGACTTTTATCTTGTTCTTTTCCTTCCCAATCGGTCAAGGAGCTGGTTATAAACAAATCTTTTTTAGCTCTGGTCATTGATACATAAAAAAGTCTCCTTTCATCGTCAACATCGCCTTTATAATCGTTTATTGGCAAAGCTATTTTTCCAAATCCCCTACTCTTTTCCCAATTTTTTCTGGTCGCGTTGATAATGTAAACATATTCAAATTCAAGACCTTTTGATTTATGCGCTGTCATCAATTGAACTCCATCAATCACTTCTTGGTTTTCGGTTTCAATGTCTAAATTATATTTTTTATACGAATCAATAAATTTAATAAAATCATAAAGAGCATAACCTTTTTTATTTTTAATCTGTTTTTTTACTTCATCAAACAGTTTGTTGATTTTTATCAACTGATACCGATTATTTTTGCTGGCGAGCATATATTCAATATATCCGATATCATTCAAAAATTCTTTAAAAAAAGCTCCAAAGCTGACATTAGCTGACTTTGTTTTCAATTTTTTTATTATTTTTACAAAATTTTTAAAAATTTTCTCTTCAGCGATAAAATCAAATAAAGCTTTATTTTCTCTTCTGTTTTCTCTATTAAATTTATTAAGAATATTCACCACTTCATAAGAATCAAAATTTAAAAAATTTATAAATAAAACTTTTGCCAAATAATAATTATCTTTGGGATTATTGATAATTTTGAGTATTGAAATCAGGTTATTTATATTTACATCTTCCAATAAATATTCTTTGGAAAGAATGGTAAAAGAAATATTCTTTTGTATAAAAATACCTTTTAAATCTTCAACATGTTTGTTTGAACGATAAATTATAGCAATTTCTTTTGGGTCTGTCTTTTCTTTTTCAATTTTATTTTTTATTTCATCAGCTAAATACAAAAGCTCAAATTTATAATTTGAAAATTCAAGAAAATTTATTTTTTCATTTGAATTTTTATTGGAAGTTTTAAGTTTGGTTGGCTGATTGATAGTGTGGAGAATCAAACTATGCGATGAATCTAAGATTATTTTAGTGGAACGATAATTATTTTCCAAATTGATTATCTCAATATCTTTATATTTTTCGTTAAAATGTTGGAATGTTTTTTCACTGGCTCCTTGAAATCTGTAGATAGATTGTTTTTCATCCCCAACGGTAAAGAGATTTGGTTTGCCATTCAAATGTTCGGCATCCGTCAGCAATCCAATCAATTTATTTTGACCATCATTTGTGTCTTGATGCTCATCAATTAATAGATACTGATATTGCTCCTGAATATCCAGTTTCAAATTTTCATTTTTTTCCAATTCTTTTAAAACATTCAAAATCATATCGCTAAAATCATAAAATCCCTTTTCTTTTATTATTGCTTGATATTTTTCAAAAACTTTATAAATTTCTTCCGCTTTGGCGATTTTTTTATTTATTTTTTCTCTTTCGGCTGGTTTTATATCTCCAATATTATATTTTCCAAATTTCTTTTTATAAAATAAATTGTCATCAGATAATAATTCTTTTTCCCATTTGGGAATTCTGTTTTTAAATTCTTCGGGACTAAGACCTTCTTTTTTTATAGATTCAATTGCGTTTTTTATTTGTGATAAGGAACTAAATAAATCATTTTTAGAAACTATTTCCGTAAATTTTTCTTTTTTTATAATTTCTTCTAAAATTTCCACTTTATCCAAATCGTTTATCACTTTTGAAAATTCTAAATCTTTAAAATAAAAAGAAAAATTTTTTATTATATTTTCCGCAAAAGCATGGAAAGTAAAAATATTTACTCTATAAGCGACATCCCCTATACATTCAATCAATCTTTTCCTAATAGCACTCACTCCGGAATTAGTAAAAGTCAGAGCTAAAATATTTTCGGGTGTAGTATCAGTTTTTAATAAAATGTTGGCGATTCGCAAAGTCAAAATAGTTGTCTTGCCTGTGCCAGGACCGGCTACCACCATTACCGGTCCTTCTATAGTATCTACCGCTTCTTTTTGTTTTGGATTAAGTTTGGCGTATGCTTTTTTAAATTCCGGAGTAATCATTCTTATCATAATATCATAAGAAAGCTTCTTATCAGAGAGTAATCTTTATCATCACTTTATTATTATACCACAAATGACTTTAGCACAAAGGGCATCTTTGTTGTTTTTGGGGAGGTTAAAAAAAATGTTGGAGGCGTTTAATTTTTTTGTGTTGACGCATTTTTTCCAAGGCTTTAGCTTCAATTTGACGGATGCGTTCGCGAGTAACTCCAAATTCTTTGCCTACATCTTCCAAAGTATGATAAACCCCATCTATCAAACCATTACGCATTTCTATTATTTTCTTTTCTTTAGGCGGCAAATCAGCCAATATTTCTTGCAATTGGTCGCGAATGATGCGACGGTTTGACTCTTTATCCGGAGCGATAATTTTTTCATCTGCCATAAAATCATTTAAAGTTGATTTACTGTCGTCTTCCGTTCCAATTGGAGTTTCAAGAGAAATAGTGCCTTGACCGATTTTTTCTATCATATAAATTTTACTTGGATCTAAATCCATTTCCACCGCAATTTCCTCTGGTAAAGGATCTCTGCCAAGATCTTGAGAAAGTCTTCTTACCACTTGTTTGTATTTAGCGATGGTCTCAACCATATGCACTGGCACTCTGATAGTGCGACTTTGATCCGCCAAAGCTCTGGTAATAGCTTGTCTAATCCACCAAGTGGCGTAAGTGGAAAATTTATAACCTTTGGTGTGGTCAAATTTATCAACAGCTTTAAAAAGTCCCAGATTTCCTTCTTGGATAAGGTCAAGCAAAGTAAGATCTGAACTTCGCCCAACATATTTTTTAGCGATGGAAACAACTAAACGAAGATTAGCTCGAGCTAAAATATTTTTAGCTTCTTCTTCTCCATTTATTATTCTTTTAGCCAATTCTTTTTCTTGAGCACCGGAAATAAGCGAGTGTTGCCCTATTTCTTTAAGATACATTTGAATAGAATCATGCGACACTTCATCTTTAGATTGGTCTTTTTTTTTCACGGAAATTTCATCCAATAATCGGTTATTTTCAAGGATATCTATATTGGCAATAGAACATTCTTCATATATTTCTTCAAGCAGAAAAATATTATTTTCAATATTTGGAAATTCTTTTAAAATTTCATCATAAGTGATAAAACCGCGTTCCTTACCTTTATTAAATAATCTATTTTTTTTTGTTTTTATCTCTAATAAAAATTTCTGGACGCTTCTTTTTTTTGGCTTGGTATTTTTTGTTTTCTTTGATATCTTCTTTTTTAAAATCAGTTTGATTTTTTTGACTTTTTTTATAGGTTTCTTTTTATTTTTTATTTTTTGAGATTTTTTAATCATTTCATTTATAATTAATTCTTAATTTCTTTGATATGTTTTTGTATTTTATTAAAATTTAATTCAGTTTCTTTCAATTCTCTTTTTGAGAGATTTTTATCGTCCAGTTGAATGGTTATTCTTTGAAGTTCTATTTTTAAATTTTTCAATTCAATTCGTCTTAAAATATCTTCCGCAATTTCAACCAGATCCCCTTCTTCACCATATTTTTCAGTTTCAAATATAAGAGCTTCTTTATCTTTTTCAAAGTTTTTCAAACTTTCTTCTACTTTATCTTTATTTGCGATTTTTTGCCACTTTTTTTTCAAATTTTCAAATTTCTTATTTTTACCGGATTCTCCCAATAAAATAATACCGGCGAGAATACGCTCTAGATTTATGATTTTTGGATATTTTTCCGGCAGTTTAATTTCTTTTGTTATTTTTATTTCTTTTATTTTTTTAAGATCATTTCGCACATCTTCTTCCCGAACTTTTATCTTTAGAGCTATTTTTTTTATAAATTGAGATTTTTCTATATCGCTTTTTATGAGAGGAACCAGAGGTAAAACATTTTTTGTGATTTCTTTTATTTTATTTCTGTCTTCTTTTTCTTTCAAAGCTTTATTGAGAATAAAATCCATAAATCCTTCAGTCTTTTTTAGAGCTTTTTTGAAATTTTCAGGACTTTTTTTTATGACCGAAGCAGGGTCTTCTCCTTTTGGCAGAGAAATTGTTTTCACTTCCATTCCCAAAGACATAGCTATTTCAGCTGCTCTCCCAGTCGCTTTTTCTCCAGCGGAATCCGAATCATAAGCGATTACCACTCTATTTGACAACCGTTTTATTTTTTTTAAATGAAGTTTGGTCAAAGCTGTTCCGGATGAGGCCACAGTGTTCAAAATGCCAGCTTGATGAGACATTATTAAGTCCATCTGTCCTTCCACTAAAACGGCATAATCTAATTGGCGAATATGATTTTTAGCTATATTAAACCCATAAAGGACTTCCGATTTATAAAATAATTTAGTCTCCGGCGAATTCAAATATTTAGGAGTTTTATCATCTTTTTTCAATGTTCTGCCGGAAAAGGCGATTATTCTGCCAGCGTTATCACTTATGGGAAATATTATTCTATTTCTAAAAGTATCATAATATTTTTCTTCATTGGAAACTTTTTTTATAAGACCGGCTTCAAGTAAATCTTTTTTGGAAAAACCGTCTTGGATTAGTTCATCATATAAATTTCGCCACTCATCTTCAGCAAATCCCAATCTCCATTTGGTAATGGAAGCTGGTAAAACTCCTCTTTTTTTTAAAATATCCAGAGCTTTTTTATTTTCTGCCAGTCGTTTTTCAAATATTTTTGTAGCTTTTTCCATTATTTTAAACAACTTATCTTTTTCTCCTATTTTCTCTTTTTGCTCAGCTGCATTATTGGGTCTAAAGTTTTTTAATTCCACTCCCGCTTTATTCGCTAAAATTTCCAAAGCTCCCTTAAAATCAAGTCCTTCAAATTTTTCAACAAAAGAAAAAATATCTCCTTTTTCCCCGCAACCAAAACAGTAAAAACTTTGTCTAGTTGGTGATATAAAAAAAGAAGGAGTTTTTTCGTTGTGAAAAGGGCATTTAGCTTTAAAATTAATTCCCGCTTTTTCCACTTTTATATAGGCGGATATAACATCCACAATATCCAATTTCTCTTTTATTTGTTCTGTATCTAATGACATTATTTTTTAATTTGCTATACTATATTTACAAATTCCTATCAGAGACAACACTCTTGCGAAAGCGAGAGTCAATTTTTTTAATTCCTAATATCTTTTACTTATAAAAATTGGCAATTTGATTGTTGTATCTTAATTTTCCATATCCAATTTCTTTTGCAACTCTTTGATCATTTTGTATTTTTCACTGCCTTCAAATCCTGAGCCAGCCGGTATGAGTCTGCCGATAATGACATTTTCTTTGAGACCTTTAAGCTCATCTTCGGCACCACGCAAAGAATTTTGAATAAGCATTCTGGTCGTATGCTGAAATGACGCGGATGAAAGGAAACTTTTTCTTGAAAGAGATACTTCGGTAATACCCAGAAGCAAATCCTCGCTTTTGGCTTCTTCTTTATTTGCTTCTTTAACTTTTTCATTTTCTACAATAAAATCGCTTTGAGATACAATATTTCCTTCAGAAAATTTGGTTTCTCCAACTTTTTTTATTTTTCTTCTGGAAAACATTTGTTTGATAATTATCTCAATATGTTTGCGAGATATTGGTTCCCCTTGAAGTTCATATATTTTTGTGATTTCGTGAATAATATAATTTTGAGTTTTTTCTTTGCCTGCGTATCTAAATAACTCGCTTAAATTAACAGAACCATCAGTCAATAAATCTCCTTTTTTTATTTTATCTCCAACTTGAATCAAAACCATTCGGTGATAATTTATCGGATATTCGGTATTAGCTTTTATTTTTGTTTTTTCCAACTCTTCCGGTATAATCATTATTATTTTACCCTTTCCTTCTGTTTTTATTTCACTGATTACTCCGTTTACTCTTGAAATTACAGCGGGATTTTTAGGCGATCTATTCTCAAAGATTTCCTCTACTCGGGGTAATCCTTGAGTAATATCTCCACCGACCGAAGCGGTTCCTCCGGCGTGGAAAGTACGCATAGTGAGTTGAGTTCCCGGTTCTCCGATAGCTTGAGCGGCTACCGTTCCAACAGCTTCTCCGAGTTCTATTATTTTATTTTTACCCAAATCCGCTCCATAACAGTAAATGCAAATGCCATCCAAAGTTTTGCAAGTAAGAGGAGATCTGACTAATAAGTCTGAAATGCCGGTAGCTTCTATTTTTTCGGCATCGTCTTTAGAAAGAAAATGATTTCTTTTAAATAATATATGACCATCTTTATCTTTAACATCTTTCGCCAAGAACCTGCCTTTGGCGATTTTAGCGATTGATATTTCAATACCGGAAGAAGTGATTTTACTTAATATTATGCCATCTTTTCCACCACAATCATTTTCAGTTACAAGACAATCTTGAGAAACATCAAAAAGCTTTCTGGTTAAATAACCAGCTTTAGCCGTATTTAAGGCGGTATCGGTCAAACCTTTTCTGACACCGTGAGTAGTGATAAAATATTCTATCGGAGTTAATCCTTCTTTATTTGAGGAAATTATAGGAAAATCAATGATCTCTCCGGTCGTATTTACAATCAGTCCTTTCATACCCGCCATCTGAGTTAATTGTCCCATTGAACCTCTGGCTCCGGACATAACAAGGTCGTAAACGGAACCACTTTTGTCCATAGATTCTTGCATTGATTTTTCTATTTCGTTTTTGGTATTTGTCCAAATTTCAATATTTTTTATTTTTTCTTCATTGCGAGAGAGTAATCCGGAATTATACTGATTTTGAATTAAAGAAACTTTAGCTTGAGCTTTGGCTATAATTTCATATTTATTTTTCGGCACCATAATATCGTCAATACCCCAAGTAATTCCGGATATGGTGGCGTAATGGAAACCGAATTCTTTTATTTTATCCATTATGGTGGAAATGGATTCTATGCCATATCGTTGAATTAAATCATCAATCATTGTCGCTAATTTTTTTCTATTTATTTCCATATTGACAAAGGGATAATCTTTAGGCAATACAGCGTTGAACAAAAGTCGACCGATAGTAGTTTCAAACAACTTATTGTTGAATCCGATATATTTAGGAGAATTTGTTCCTAAAACTTTTATTTTGGCTCGATATTCGGCGATACCAAAATCATAAGAGGTTATAGCTTCGTTGGGGCTTGGAAATACAAGTCCTTCTCCTTTCTCCCCTTCTACTTCTTTGGTCATCCAATAACAACCGAGTATTATATCCAAAGGTTTGTTTGAGATAGTTGGATCACCTGATCCCGGTTTTAATATATTTTTATCTGAAGCCATAATTTCTTTAGCTTCAAGTTGAGCTTCTGGGGTAAGAGGCACATGCACAGCCATTTGGTCGCCGTCAAAGTCCGCGTTAAAAGCGTTACAGACTAGAGGATGCACTTGAATAGCGTTGCCCTCAATTAAAATCGGTTTAAAAGCCTGAATACCAAGTCTGTGCAAAGTTGGAGCTCTATTTAAAAGAACATACCTATCCTTGATTACTTCTTCCAAAATCGCCCAAACTTCCGGTATTTTTTCCTCAATCAATCGGCTGGCACCGCGAACATTATAAGTCAGTTCTTGTTTCAAAAGAGCCGATATTACGAATGGTTTAAAAAGTTCCAAAGCCATATGTTTTGGCAGACCGCATTGGTGAAGCTTAAGTTCCGGTCCGACAATAATAACCGACCTTCCGGAATAATCAACTCTCTTACCTAAAAGATTTTGGCGAAAAAGACCTTTTTTACCTTTAAGATTATCGGCCAGCGATTTGAGTTCTCTGGATTTATTTGTTTTGGAAGCGGTTTGTTGACTGCTGTTATGCCTAATAGAATTATCTATCAAAGCGTCCACCGCTTCTTGCAGAATTCTTTTTTCATTTCTTAAAATAACATCCGGTGCGTTGATTTCTTTTAATTTTTTTAATCTGTTATTTCTATTTATAACTCTTCGGTAAAGATCGTTAACATCGGAGGTGGCGTATCGACCTCCGTCAAGAGGAACCATTGGCCGCATAGCTGGAGGAATGACCGGAATTCTAGTAAGAAACATCCACTCGGGTTTGGTATTTGATTTAATCATTGATTGGACAAGTGATAATCTTTTTACCATTTTTATCGCTTCAATGGATTTTGATTTCTCAAGTTCTGTTTTGATTTTTTCTTCTAGTTTATTTAAATCTATTTTTCTAAATATATTGTAAATAGCTTCCGCTCCTATTTCTGCTTCAAAAAAAGTTCCATATTTTATGGAGTAATTATGATAAGCGACTTCGTCTATTACTTTACCTTCAACAATATCTTCAATTTCTTTTTTTCTTGAAAGGAGTTTTTCTTTTAAATCGGCTTTTTCGCTTTCTTCTGTTAAATTTTTTATTCTTGATTTGAATTCCGCGTCTAAATCTCGAAGTATTGATTGTTTATCCTCATTTGATATTTTGGTAATAATATAGCCGGCAAAGTAAATCACTTTTTCAACATTAGTGGAAGTAGTGCCGAGCAGTAAAGCGATGCGAGAAGGCATACTTTTAAGAAACCAAATATGAGCCACTGGTGCAGACAGGTCAATATGACCCATTCTTTCTCTTCTTACTACTGAACGCGTTATCTCAACACCACATTTTTCACAAACTATTCCTTTATACCTGATGCCTTTATATTTACCGCAATAACATTCGTAATCTTTATCCGGACCAAATATTTTTTCGTCAAAAAGACCGTTGCGTTCGCTTCTTTGGGTGCGGTAGTTGATAGTTTCCGGTTTGGTAACTTCTCCATGCGACCAATCTTTAATTGATTCCGGAGAAGCCAGTGAAAGTTTTACAATGTCAAAATCTGTTGTTTGGTTTGAGTTTTTATTATTCATTTTAATGAATTGTTAACATTCTCGTCGGTTTCTAATTTTTTGTTGTTACTTTTTAAAAGTTCTATATCTAAAGCTAAACCTCTTAAGTTGCTGATGAGAACATTGAAAGCGGCCGGCAAGTTTGTCACTCTTATCCTTTCTTCTTTCACAATAGAATCAAAAGCAGCACTTCTCCCAAGAATGTCATCTGATTTTATAGTGAGCATTTCCCTTAAAGTATAAGCGGCTCCATGACCCAATAAAGCCCAGACTTCCATTTCCCCAAATCTTTGTCCTCCTCCTTGAGCTTTACCACCCAAAGGTTGTTGAGTAATCAGTGAGTAAGGACCGATGGAACGCATATGTATTTTATCTTCCACCATATGGTTGAGTTTTAATATATACATATAACCGATGGCGGTTTCTTGTTTGAAAGCTTCACCCGTCCTACCGTCGTAAAGTTGCACTTTGCCATTTTCATTCCAACCGGCTTTTTTTAATTCTTCTTTAATTTCTTTATCAGTCGCTCCGGCAAATTGTGGCACAATAGCTTGATAATTTAAAGTCTTAGCGGCTAGACCTAAATGTATTTCAAGTATTTGTCCCAGATTCATTCTTGAAGGCACTCCGAGAGGAGTGAGTATCATATCAATTGGTGCACCGTCGGCGGTGTAAGGCATATCTTCCACTGGTAATATTTTTGAGATTACTCCTTTGTTACCGTGCCGACCGGCCAGTTTATCTCCAACCGAGACATTTCTTATTTGAGCTATTTCTATATGAATTCTTTTTATAATTCCCGACTGAAGTTTATCACCTTGCTCTCTGGAGAATACTTGAACATTTATAATCCTCCCCTTCTTACCTCCTTCCACTCTTTTGGAAGTATCTTTAACATCTCTGGCTTTTTCTCCAAAAAGAGAACGCAAAAGTCTTTCTTCCGGAGTAAGTTGACTTTCTCCTTTGGGAGTAATTTTGCCGACTAAAATATCACCCGGATTTACTTCGGCTCCGATTCTGATAATTCCATCTTCAGCCAGATTTTTTAATTTTATTTCTCCCACATTCGGGATGTCGCAAGTGGTAACTTCCGGTCCTAATCTGGTATCACGCACATTTACCACTACTTCATCTATGTGAATGGTAGTAAATTTATTTTCTTTAATTAGTTTTTCTGAAAGTATGATGGCGTCTTCGTAATTTGAGCCGGACCAAGATAAAAAAGCGACTAAAATATTTTGACCCAAAGCCATTTCTCCTTGAACAGAAGTAAGAGTATCAGCCAATATATCCCCGCTTTTAACCTTATCTCCTATATTGACAATAGGTCTTTGATGAAAACAAGTAGAATTATTAGTTTTGGCAAAATTTATAAGTTTATATGAAGTCTTTTTTTTCTTGGTGTCTATTGTTTCAATAATATTTCCATCAACTTTTGAAACAACTCCTTCGTTAGTAGCGATAACCAATCTGCCAGTATCTTTCATAGCAGGACTTTCTATACCAGTGGCCACTAAAGGAGCTTCGGGTTCAACACAAGGAATAGCTTGTTTTTGCATATTGGAACCCATAAGGGCACGATTAGCATCATTATGATCCAAGAAAGGTATCATTGAGGTGGCGATAGAAAAGGCTTGATTAGTAGCAACATCTATATAATCCACTTTGGATTTTGGCACCATACCGGGGTTATTATTAACCCGAGCTTCTACTACTTCATTTATAATATTACCATCATCGTCTCTTAAAACGGCAGCGTGAGCGATAACAAATTTCTCTTCTTCCAGAGCGTTTAAATATTCAATCTTGTTAGTTAAGTGTCCGTTTTCAACTTTTACATAAGGAGTTTCTATCATACCGAATTTATTGATATGAGCGTAAAGAGCCAAGTGAAGAATTAAACCGATATTTGGTCCTTCTGGAGTATGAATAGGACAAAGTCTACCATAATGCGATGGATGGACATCACGAACTTCAAAACCAGCTCGGCTTCTGTTCAAACCTCCTGGACCCAAAGCAGAAAGCAAACGTAAATGTTCTATCTCTGCCAAAGTATTTTCTTGTTGCATAAATTGAGAAAGTTGGTTGGTGGTAAAAAATTCTTTAATTCTTGCTTGCAAAGGTTTAGGTATTATAAATTGCACTGGCAAAGTTATATCAGTGTCAATAGTTGACATTCTATTTTGCATATTTCTTTTAATTTGAGCCATACCTACGCGAAGTTTTTGTTGCATCATCTCTCCGACATATCTGACTCTCCTACTGCCAAGATGGTCTATATCATCTTCGGTGGCACCTGGGGTGGTGTTTAGCGATATTATATGATTGACCACCAGTTTCAAATCTTCAAGATTGAGAGTTCTTCGGTCGGCACTCTTACCGGTAGTTGGCAGATTAAATCTGGAATTAAATCGGAACCGACCTACTTTTTGGAGGTCGTATCTTTCAGATTCAAACAAGTTTTTAAAGAATCCTTTTGCGTTTTCAGCTGTTGCCAAATCTCCATTTCGGAGTCTCCTGTATATTTCAATAAAAGATTCTTCCGCTGTTTTAGCATGATCTTTAGCTAAAGATTTTTCTATATATTCCTTGGCTTCTTTATTATCTTTAAAAAGCTCAAATATTTCCGAATCCGGCACCGAAAGCTCGCAAAAGAGAAGTAACCGGAAATTTCCTTTTTCTATCAATGCGAACATATATGGTTTTATCTATATCTGTTTCAATTTCAATCCAAGCACCGCGAGCCGGTATAATTTTTACTCCAAAAAGAGACGCACCTTTTGATTCAAGTTTGGTAAAAGAGATACCAAAAGATCTTGCCAATTGAGGCACAATTACTCTTTCTACTCCGCTTATAATAAAAGTGCCGTGAGAAGTCATTACCGGAAAATCAGCCATAAAAAGTTCCTGTTCTTTTTCGGTGCCGAGAGTTTTGTTGGTAAGACGCACTTTCACTTTAAGTGGAGCTTCAAAAGTAATATTTTTCTTTTTAGCGTAATACTCATCGTATTTAGGTTTT
The DNA here is from genome assembly GCA_003233455.1 of Candidatus Zambryskiibacteriota bacterium. Lineage (GTDB taxonomy): Bacteria > Patescibacteriota > Minisyncoccia > Phycocordibacterales > WO2-35-19 > WO2-35-19. The sequence goes on from QILQ01000031.1 coordinate 16,162, forward strand.
TCCAATTCAAAACCTAAAAATTCAAATTTGAATTTTTTACCGGTAGAATCATTTATTTCTTTAAATTCATCAAATACTTCTTTGATTCCTTCTTCAATAAGCCACTTAAAAGAATCCACTTGGTCTTTCACTAAATTTGGAATTGGAGCCAAAGTTTTTTTAAATTTACTAAAATACTTTTTAGGCAAGATTTTATTTATACCAACTTTTTCTTTTGTATTTAACATCGTGATTTATAATGAAAATTAATTTTCGCGAATTAATAAAAAATACACACAAAGAAACACCCAAGCTCTTGGGAATTTCTATTTCCTTCGTTTTTCAACTATTTTTTATTTTGTAAATCAAAGCGTAAGATTTTGCTTGTAATCCGTCAATTGACGGAAGCTATTTTTGTTATAAACAACTCACCATTGACAAGCCACAACTCAATCGTTCAATGTTAAACACTAGTGTATACCTTTAAAAAAAGTTGTCAAGCTTTTGTAACAACAAAGATGACCATTGTTGTTAAGTGATTTGTGTTATAATTTGTAGCGATTAATCGCTACATTTAATATTCAAAGTTACTTACCGGATTTCAGTAAAGCGACTATAAAAAGAGATTCGGCCCAGCCGAGCGGAGTATTGTCGTTGGGTTTATCAGAATCAGAATAATAAAGCTCGGGAATTTGATTATTGTGAATTGTTTTAAAAGCTTTTTCTAAATATTTCGCCGCTTTTTTAGCATCATCGCTATCGGTAATATCTCCAAATTTCTTATCATCTTCAGACCATTTATTATAAATAATGGAAAGCCAAGAAAAACCAAAACACCATTCAGCTTCCTCACTCACTTCATCTTGGTTTTTATTGTAATACTTATCATTTTTATATCTGATAACTCCTCTGTCTTTTTCTAAATGATATTCTAGATGTCTAACAATTTCACGAGCTGTTTTTTCCGGAACAACATCAAACGGATAGATAAGTGACAAAAGTGCTAGGTCTGTAAACTTGCTTTTAGATTCTCTCGGTAAAAGTTTTTTTAAAGATTCTTCTCCTTTTTCCACCAAACCGTGTGGTATTTTTACCAAACCCAATTTGGCTATCGCTTTTAATCCGGCTAAACAAGCACCAATGGAAGAAGCGTGCGTTTCCTCATATTCTTCCCAAACTCCGTTATCGGGGTCATGCCAATATTCTATTGAATTTAAATAATCCGTTAAAATTTGGAGTATTTCTTTTTCTTCTTCAGTTTCAATAATTTTTACGCCCCGATGTTCCAAATCTCCTATTTTGAAAATGATGGCTCCGACAGCGTCATTTTGTTTGTTGCCCCACTCTTCCCAAAATTCCTCAAAAGTTTCCGGATTGTATCTGGCGTGTATATATTGATAAGTGTTATAAGGTTTATTTTTAACGGCCCAACTTATTTTATTTTTATGTTTTACAAAAATTGAGAGCAACGCTTTCCAAACTTTTTTAACTGTTTGCCAATCTTCTATTTCTTCAAACGCTAAACAAGTGTAAAAATTATCTCTCAACCAGGCTTTATTATAACCAGTGGAAACATCCGATCTGGATGCTAAGAATAATCCGCTCTCTGATTGTAAAGCACGAATATTATCAAGATGTTTTTCCAATATGTCTTCTTTTATTTGCATGATTTTGTTTAAAAACCAAGGGTAACCCTTGAACTGCCCTGACCCAAAGGGTTACCCTTGGTTTTTATTTATCTAAAATATTTTTTTCATAAAGTCTTTTTGCTTCTGCTAACATTTCTTTTAGATAAGGTCTTTTATTTTCCATCAAGTCGGCGAGAATGGGATAATTTTTTTTAGCTTCGGTATATAAAGAAATAACTTTTTCTTCTTCTTTAAAAAATTCAAGCATTTTTAAAGAAAGTTTTTCTTCATAATATTTTTTATCATCATCAATACCTTTTCCTCTGATACTTTCCACTATTTCTTTAGCTATATCAGTCTCTGTTTGGGCTTGAGCAATTAAAAAATCTATTTCATCTTTTATGGGATTTTTCATATTATATAAAATTATAGATTTCTCTCTCCTACATTTTCAAAATATGGATTTTCATCGATACTCCTTATTACACCGACTGCCTCCATTCTTTTATCAAACATACTTTTTACACTCATTTCTGCTTCTTCAATTTTTCCATCTCTAGTTTCAACTTCGGTTTCCGGAGTTATTATTTTTTTTTGTTTAAATCCTTCCATATTATTTTTATAAAAAATAACTAATAATTTAGATACATTTTACCTTTTTTTATTTTAAAAAGCATCCACAAAAAACAACAAAGATGCCCTTTGTGGTTTAGGAAGTGTGGTGTAATTTATTTTTTCTTTAGGTTTTTCCATTTAGTGATTTTTGCGTGATTTCCTGACAATAATACTTTTGGCACTTTATATTTTTTACCTTTATATTCTAAAATTTCCGGACGGGTGTAAACATCTTGAGCCACGACACGAGACTCTTCCAAAGAATCAAAATTTCCAAGCACTCCCTCTATTTGTCTGGAGATACAATCTATAACAACCATTGCCGGTAATTCTCCTCCGGTTAAAATAAATGGACCGACAGAAATATCTTCTGTTCTAAAAACTTTTTTAACTCGTGCATCTATTCCCTCATATCTGCCGGCAATCATAATAATATCAGTATATTTTTTTGAAATTCTTTTGGCATAATTAGTTATAAATTGTTTACCACTAGGTGAAAAGAAAATTATTTTTGATTTCGCGTTTTTTTTGCGGTTTATTCCTTTTAGAGCTTTTTCTGTGGCTTTAATAACAGGCAAAGCTTGAACAACCATCCCTGGACCTCCGCTATACGGTTTTTGGTCAATATGTTTGAATTTATTATCAGAAAAATCACGCGGATTATAAAATTTTACTTTAATTTTTTTATCTTTTATTGCTCGTGCCAAAATAGACTCACTTAGATATGAATCAAAAGAATTTGGGAATAATGTAATTATATGAAAAGTCATTAGATAAACTATGTTAATAAATTTATTTCAATTTGTGATTAAAATAATAAAACTGCGTCTATGTTTTTCAAATAAACGCAGTTTTATTATTTTAAGTCTATTGGTTATAAACTAAATTTTAAGGTCTTCTATTACATCATCCACTGATTCAACTTTAGGAGATTCAGCGGGAGTTTCGTTAGATTCACTTCTTTTGCCTCCTTCTGGTTCATTGATTTTTAAGTTTACTCTGGCATTGTTTTTCATACCAACCACTCTAAGCAAAATTCTGATTGCTTTAGCGGTATTGCCGGAGCGACCGATAATTTTCCCCATATCTTCTGGATGCACATCAAGACCGAGAAGCACTCCCATTTCATCTACTGTCCGAGTTATTTTTACGGACTCCGGATGATCTACTAATCCCTTAACAACATAATCTAAAAATTGAGCGTCATTTTCCATTTCAGTTTATTAAATTAATAATCTTATAATTTCCAACCACTTCCAAAGTATATTATAAAAACAAATTATTTGCAAAATTCTTTATTCAGTCGTTTCTTTCACCACCACCTCTTTTTCCGTTTCTTTTTTATCATCAACCTGAACAGGTGTTTCTGTTTTTTGTTCTTCTTTAACTTCTTTGATTATAGGCGATTTTTTAGGCAAAACATTTATTTTTTTTCCTTCTATTACTTTCTTTTCAACAAAAAAATTGTGAACGGTGTTTGATAATTGGGCTCCGTTGGCTATCCAATATTTTACTCTTTCCTCTTTAAACTTCGCTTCTTCTTTTCTTCTGGTATCATAATGTCCCAGTATTTCCAAAAATTTGCCACTTTTGGGACCGTTTTTAGAATCAGTTAAAACAAACCGAAAAACCGGTTCGTGTCTTCTACCCACTCTTTGAAGTCTTATTTTTAACACTATAAAGCAAGACTAACAGATTATTAAAAAATAGTCAAATTAAAAAGTTTTCCACGATATAAAGCATTTTTAATATTTTAAAATGGTAATATATTTTATGTATGTCAATTATTTTAAATAAAAAAGAATTAGCGACTACTCCTTTAAGAAGAGATGCTTTAGAAATTTTAGAGGCCGGACTTGATGCCATAAATACAGAAAAAGTTTTGCGAAATAAAATTAAATTTATAAATGGAGAATTATGTATTGGCGAAGACCGTCATATATGCAAAAGATACGAAAGAATATTTTTTATCGGTATAGGTAAATGTGCTTTTGAAGGAGCTAAAGTGATTGAAGATATTTTGGGAGATTTTTTAACGGAAGGTATTGTTTTAGATGTTAAATCTGGAATTTTAAAACGAATAAAATCTTTTGCCGGCACTCATCCCTATCCTTCAAAAAAAAATATGTTAGCTACCAAAGAAATAGAAAAATTGGTCCAAGGAGCGACCGATAAAGATTTGGCACTTGTTCTTATATCCGGTGGTGGTTCTTCCTTGCTTTGCGATCCTTATAATACTACTTGTGAAAATATAACTGACATAACTAAAAATCTTACAAAAAAAGGAGCCAATATATATGAAATGAATACCGTCCGAAAACATCTTTCTGAAATACAAGGGGGTCAGTTAGCCGCTTTAGCTTTTCCGGCTCAAATAATTTCCATTATTTTTTCTGATGTTATTGGAAACGATATTTCAGTGATTGCTTCCGGACCAACTGTTTTGGATAAAACTACGGCAGATGATGCCAAAAAAATATTAGAAAAATATCATATTTCTCTCCCTTCTGGGAAAGGAGATAAGGTTTTTGATAAAAATAAAATAAATCTTATTGAAACTCCCAAAGATGAAAAGATTTTTGAAAAAGTAAAAAATATTTTAATTGTCACTAATCAAGATGCTTTAAACGCTATGAAAGAAAAAGCGGAAAAAATGGGTTACCAAACAAAAATTGAAACCGATCGCCTTTCTGGAGAAGCGCGAAAAGTGGGTAAAAATTTTGTTCAAAGAAAATTTTTACCCAAAACTTGTATTCTTGCCGGAGGAGAAACTACCGTTATTATTACAAATGAAAAAGGAAAAGGCGGACGTAATCAAGAAACAGCTCTCTCCGCTTTATCTTTTATGCCAGAAAAAGCGGTCTTTATTTCCGTTGCCTCGGATGGTTGGGATAATACTGATATTGCTGGCGCTTTGGTTGATAAAGAACTTGCGGAAAAAGCCACTTCCCTTTCAAAAAATCCTCAAGATTATCTATTAAAAAATAACAGTTATCACTTTTTTAAAGAAGTAGGCGAATACATATCCACAGGTATAACAGGGAGTAATGTCTCAGATTTGTATATACTGTTATATAATTAATGAATATTATAAATGGAAAATAAAAATAAAAAGTTTATTTTTTGGTTTGACCAAATAAATAACGATGATGTCGCTTTAGTTGGAGGTAAGAACGCTTCTTTGGGTGAAATGTATTCCACCCTCACCCCCAAAGGTATAAGAATTCCCAACGGTTTTACCGTTACCGCTTATGCTTACAGATATTTTATAGAAAAAGCGGGACTGCTTTCTTTTATTAAAGATACTTTAAAAGATTTAAATACTAAAGACATTAAAGATTTACAGAAAAAAGGAAAAGCCATTAGAGAAAAAATTGTTAAGGCGGATATTCCAGATGAAATAATCAAAGAAATAATTTTAGCCTATAAAGATCTTTCAAATGCTTACAATATGAAAGAAGCCGATGCCGCAGTGCGTTCCTCGGCTACCGCCGAAGATTTACCGGGAGCCTCTTTTGCTGGCGAACATGAATCTTATTTGAATGTGGTGGGAGAAAAAAATATTTTGGAAGCGACTAAAATGTGTATGGCTTCTCTTTGGAACGATAGAGCTATTTCTTACCGAGTAGATAAAGGTTTTAATCATTTTGATGTAGCCTTATCAGTGGGTATCCAAAAAATGGTTCGCTCGGACAAAGCTGCTTCTGGAGTGATGTTTACCATAGATACGGAAAGCGGTTTTCGCGGAGTGATTGAAATAGACGCTTCTTGGGGCTTGGGCGAAATGATAGTGCAAGGCAAAGTTACTCCTGATGCTTATTTAATCTTCAAACCAACTTTAGAACAGGGTTTTTCTCCCATCATTAGAAAATCAATCGGTTCCAAAGAAAACAAAATGATTTATTCTTCGGCAAGTTCGGGCTTAACTTCTGTAACTAATTCAGTTAAAGAAGTGCCGGTAGCCGAAAAAAATAGAAAGATTTTTGTTTTAAGCGATGAAGAAATTTTAACTTTATCTCGTTGGGGTTTGGAAATAGAAAAACATTATTCCGAAAGAAATGGCAAAGAAACTCCGATGGATATTGAATGGGCTAAAGATGGAGTAACAGGAGAGCTTTTTATTGTTCAAGCCAGACCAGAAACTGTTCAATCTGAAAAGAAACATCTAAATATAATTGAATATTCTCTTTCCACTGAAGCCACCTTGCCTGCCGGCAGGCAGGAACCAGTGGTAACTGGTATTGCAGTAGGAGCTAAAATCGCTTCCGGTAAAGTGAGAGCGATTACTTCGGTAGCTAAATTAAATGAATTCCAAAAAGGAGAAATATTAGTAACGGAAATTACCGATCCAGATTGGGAGCCAATAATGAAAATTGCCTCGGCTATTATTACCGAAAAAGGCGGTCGCACCAGTCATGCCGCTATTGTTTCTCGTGAACTTGGTATTCCGGCGGTTATTGGCACCGGCAATGCTTTAACTAAACTTAAAACTGGCGAGTTGGTGACGGTGGATACTTCCAGTGGCACTGATGGTAAAGTTTATGAAGGAAAATTGGAGTGGCAAGAAAAAGTTCACAACATTTCCGCTATGCCGAAAATTAAAACTAAAGTTTGTATGAATATAGGTTCTCCAGAAGGTGCTTTTATCCATTCTTTTATTCCGAATAAAGGAGTAGGTTTGGCGCGAGAAGAATTTATTATCGCTTCCACTATTAGAGTTCATCCAAACGCTCTTTTAAATTTTGATAAAATAAAATCTAAAAGTCTGAAAAATAAAATTGAAAAAGCCACTCTCGGTTATGATGATAAAGTTCAATTTTATATTAACAAATTAGCTGAAGGTATCAGTCAAATTGGCGCCGCCTTTTGGCCAAATGATGTTATTGTCAGATTTTCTGATTTCAAAACTAATGAATACGCTACTCTTTTGGGCGGAGAAGAATATGAACCAGAAGAAGAAAATCCGATGCTCGGTTGGCGAGGAGCTTCGCGTTATTATCATCCGGATTTTGCCGAGGCATTTAAATTGGAATGTCGCGCTATCAAAAAAATCAGACAAGAATTTGGTCTAAAAAATATAGTGCCAATGGTTCCTTTTTGTCGCACTCCGAATGAAGGTCGTAAAGTTTTGGAAATAATGGAGTCGGAAGATTTGAAAAAAGGCGAGGATGGTTTGAAAGTGTATGTGATGTGCGAAATACCATCAAACATATTAAGAGCGGATGAATTTTTGGATATTTTTGACGGTTTTTCTATCGGATCCAATGACTTAACGCAACTTACTTTGGGTTTGGATAGAGACTCGGCTATTGTCGCTCCGGTATCAAATGAAAATGATCCTGCGGTTAAAGAATTGATTGCTTTGGCTATTAAAAAATGTCGCGAGCGAGGTAAATATATCGGTTTTTGCGGACAAGCTCCTTCCGACTACCCAGAATTTACTCGTTTTCTTGTTCAAAATAATATTGAAGCTATTTCTCTCAATCCGGATTCGGTTATTCCTATGATTCTTGCTATTGCTGAAGAAGAAAAGAAACAAAATTGAAAACATCAATGGGCATCTTTGAGGTTAAGTTATAATAAAATTATGAACATATTATATTTATACAATGAAGAGTGGGAGAAAGAATATATTAGTAATAAATTGTCGGCAGCAAGTATTCAGTTTGCTAAATCATTAAAAGAAGTTTCAGAAGAAAATTTAAAGAAAACTGAAGTTTTATCTGTTTTTATAAGTAATTCCATTGGTAAAGAAGTTTTAGATAAAATGCCAAATTTGAAATTAGTAGCTACTCGTTCAACCGGTTTTGATCATATAGATATAGAGGTCGCAAAAAATAAAAAAATTGAAGTGGTTTCCGTTCCTTCTTACGGAAAAAATACGGTAGCTGAATTTACTTTTGCTTTACTTTTGTCTTTATCCCGCAAGATTTACGACGCTTACAACAGAATTGTTGAAACCGGTTCTTTTTCTCAAGAAGGATTAAGAGGATTTGATCTCAAAAGTAAAACTATTGGCATAATAGGCACCGGAAATATTGGTCTTAATTCAATAGCCATAGCTAAGGGATTTAGTATGAATGTTATCGCTTATGACCTATACCCCAAAGAAGATGTGGCAAAAAAAATGGGATTTAAATATGTTTCTTTAGATGAACTTTTAGGACAGTCAGATATCATTACTATTCACGCGCCACATACAGATTCTACTTATCATATGATAAATAGCGATAATATAGAAAAAATTAAAAAAGGAGCTTATCTCATAAACACTGCCAGAGGTCCCATAGTAGAAACTAAAGCGTTAGTAGAGGCTCTTAAAAAAGGTATCTTAGCCGGTGCTGGACTTGATGTTTTAGAAGAAGAGGGCGATATGAAAGATGAAATGAATTTATTAAATACCGACCATCCTAAACTTGAAGAGTTAAGAAATGTTCTTTCAAATCACTATTTAATTGACCATCCGAGAGTAATTATTACTCCCCACAACGCTTTTAATACCGACGAAGCTATAAAAAGAATTTTAGATACCACTGTTGAAAATATAAACTCTTTCGCTAAGGGAGAAATTAAAAATTCGGTAATTAAAAAATGAAATGTCTAAAATAACCAAAATAGAAGCTCGGGAAATACTTGATTCAAGAGGTAATCCGACTTTGGAAGTTGATACTTACCTGTCTGCCGGCAAGGCAGATATTGATAAAAATAAAGGGCGTTTTTCTGTTCCTAGCGGAGCTTCCACCGGCAAATATGAAGCTTTGGAAAAAAGAGATGGGGATTTAAAACGTTTTAGAGGTAAAGGAGTGAAAGAATTAGCGGAAAGAATAGAGAAAGAAATCGCTCCGGATATTTTAGGAAAAGATTTTAACCAAGAAACTTTGGATAAATTTTTAATTGAAAAAGACGGGACAGAAAATAAATCAAATTTGGGAGCCAACGCTATTTTGGGAATTTCAATGTCTTTTGCCAAAGCGGAAGCGTCGCTGACAAATTTACCGCTTTGGAAATATATTGCTTCCCTCTCTGAAAATAAAATTTCTTCATTACCCACTCCGATGGTCAATATAATAAATGGTGGAGTTCATAGCGATAGCGGTTTGGATATTCAAGAATTTATGATTGTTCCTCTTAGAAAAGAAAGTTTTGCCGAGAAATTGCGTCAATGTGATGAGGTTTTTCAAAATTTAAAAAAAATACTTCAAGAAAATTCTTTTTCAATCGCAGTGGGAGATGAAGGGGGTTTTGCTCCAAAATTAAAATCTCACAGAGAAGCTTTAGGATTTATTGAGCAAGCAATAGAAAAAAGCGGTTTCAAATTAAGAGAAGATTTTGGTATAGCCTTAGATGCTGCCGCCTCGGAATTTTATAATCCGTTAGTCAATGGAGATAAATATATTTTAAAATCTGAAAAGAAAGAATTTACCAGTCTTGAACTTTTAAATTATTATAAAAAACTTATTGAAGATTTTTCAATTATTTCAATAGAAGATCCTTTTGACCAAGATGATTGGGAAGGAAATATTTTATTTACGGAAAAATTCGGCAAAGAAATTATGATAGTTGGGGATGATTTATTTGTTACCAATATAAAAAGATTTGAAGAAGGAATTGAAAAAAAAGCGGCCAATAGTATTTTAATAAAACTTAATCAAGTGGGAACTTTGAGTGAGACTTTAGAGGTGATTAAAAAAGCTCAAGAAGTTGGTTGGCAAACTGTTATCTCGCATCGTTCGGGAGAGACTGAAGATGCTTCTATCGCTCATTTGGCTGTGGGCGTTTCCAGTAAATATATAAAAACTGGTTCTGTTTCTCGTGGTGAACGTATCGCCAAATATAATGAACTTTTAAGAATAGAAGAAAGTTTGAAGGAATAAAAGAATTATGTAATTAAATACATAATTCTTTTATAACATATTTGTAGCGATGCATCGCTACATTTCGGTAATATAGTTATTGAAATTTTTGGTGCGACTGATAGGACTCGAACCTATGACCTCTCCATTATCAGTGGAGTGCTCTAACCAAGCTGAGCTACAGTCGCATTTTACTTTCTAAAATATAGCAAAAAAAAGAGAAATATAAAAGAGAAGGCCCACTTCTGCACGTATGCAAATGTGGGCTCATTATTTGGCGGAGTTTAGGTTCCTTTTCCCCACCAAACATTCCTTGGTCGAAAGGGATGGTCTATTTCAACCACCCTATCAATCATTATCTGGGCGTGTCTTTTTTTAGACAGCCCTATTCCCCAAATGAGTGATTGAAAGAAGAAGAATCCTACCCCAAAAACGGCAGATCCTTTGAGATAAATGACTTGGATTGGCCAGGGGTCCACCGGATCCTCGGCAAATTGTCCTGCCGACCTTAATCCTTCTACGGCGAGCCGGTCACCGATGTTGTCGCCATTAATTACCATAGCAGCCAATAAAAAAATGACTGCAAAAAACACTGCTGTCGCTCGGAAGATTTTCAGTATGTTCATTTTGTACTCCCTACCTTTAATTATAGCACAGTATTAAATAAAAAGTCAAGAATTGGGAGTGGATAAGAAATTTAAACAACAAAAAACTGCTTATAGGCAGTTTTTTGTTCCTGTTCCCTTCTCTTGTTGTAAGAGAGGGGTAAGGATGAGTTATTAGCTATCCTTTGTTTTGTTCCGTTCTTGTTATTTGTCTTTCCAAATAGTCATGTATTTTTGGTTATACAAACCTTTGTATACTCAATCGAGATATACAAAATCGACTCATTCACCCACTACTACTTTAAAAAAGTTGTAGGAGGATTTTCACCTTGAAATATTCCACGACCAGCTTCCGCTAGCCGTGCCTTGTTACGACTTAGTCCTTGTTATTGAGTTTACCTTAGTCCCACAAAAAGTGAGCTTTTGGGTACTCCCAACTTCCCTGACTTGACGGGCGAAAGTTTACCATAAAATTTGGCATTGACGTTCCCACTGTGCATGCAGATTTCCCGCACACAGCGAGCTCTAATGCATTTTTTGTTTTAAATCATAAAGTTTCTTTAGTCCTTTATTGGTAAGGTGTTCTCCTTTTTCCATACACTCAATTATCTTACAAAAATAAACAAAATCGTGTTGTTTAGAAGGAAATTTGAGTAAATATTTTTTGAAAAAAGGAATAATAACCTTAAGAAGGTCTTCCCTTTTTCCCACCTCATATCTGTAACATTGTTGATGATTTGGACGAGTATCTTTTTGAAAATAGATATTTCCACAACCAAAATATTTTTGAAGACTAAAAAGAATTATTTTATCTTTCTCAATCAATTTAACATAAAATTTTGGTTCAGCACAAACACGCCTAATTGTCTTATTGGAAGTATTTGGATTTTTTACATAAACAGTAAAACTTCCTTCTCCATCAACAAGACCAACGATGTATTCGGGACTAAGTATTTTAGATTTAAAATGCATAAGAGAGAGTCCTTCCCGAGTATATAATACTACGGTACTACGACTCAGCTGACTCCTGACACTGCGTCAATTTCAATTTTATCACAGTATAAACACTGTGAACAGCATCAGGTCTCCCCGGGTTACGCATATCTCTATTCTAGACATCCCAACAAGCTTTTTCCAAGCTATCTTCCCTACCCTCACCACCCAGTGGTAGGTCGATAGAAGCTTTTAATTTAGTCGGGCTGACTTTTGTTTTCAGGTCCTCCGCTATTTACCTCGCGGGAAATAACTACCTTTCAACTATGCTCTTCTAGACTCAGAAGAGAAGTGGATTTTAACCACTTAGATATATGCGCTGCCGGGCGCGTATTACTGGTGAGTACAAGACTTGAGAACGTATTCACCGCGGTATAGCTGACCCGCGATTACTAGCGATTCCAACTTCATGAGGTCGAGTTTCAGCCCTCAATCCGAACTGGGGCCACTTTTATTAGGATTAGCTCAAGCTTACGCTGTCGCGACCCGTTGTAGTGACCATTGTATTATGCGTGTAGCCCAAGGCATCAAGGGACATGCTGACCTGGCGTCATCCTCGCTTCCTCTCAGCACCAAATTCGCTTCGCTAATTTTTAATTTAAAATTCTCAATTTTCAATTTTGGAAATTCTAATTTTTAAATTCACACGAAGTGTGCTTGGTGCTGAGTAGTCTCGGCTGACACTTGTAACAGCCAACAAGGGTTGCGTTCGTTACCCCACTTAAGGGAACAATTCAAATCACGAACTGACGACGGCCATGCATCACCTGTTCAGATGTCCTTGTGAGACTGCCAAAGTTTCTTCTGGCATTCATCTGAATTTCTAGCCTTGGTAAGGTTTTTCGTTTATCATCGAATTGAACCGCATAATCCACCGCTTGTGCAAGTCCCCGTCTATTCCTTTGAGTTTTAAGCTTGCGCTCGTACTACCCAGGCGGATCGCTTAACGCGTTAGCTTCGCCTCTCAGAGGGTCGATACTCCGAAAAGCTAGCGATCATCGTTTAGGGCGTAGACTACCGGGGTATCTAATCCCGTTCGCTACCTACGCTTTCGTGTTTCAATGTCAGGAATGCGCCAGTATATTGCCTTCGCTTTTGGTGTTCCCCATGATATCAACGGATTTCACCCCTACTCCATGAGTTCCATATACCTCTCGCATCCTCTAGTCTTGCCGTTTCCCTCGCATTTTCCCGATTGGGTCGGGAGCTTTAACAAGAGACTAACAAAACCACCTACACACCCTTTACGCCCAGTGATTCCGGATAACGCTTGGGGCCTCTGTATTACCGCTCCTGCTGGCACAGAGTTTGGAGCCCCTTATTCATGATCAGATCAATAAACTTTCTTAATCATAAAAGGTTTTTACGTCTCGAAAGACTTCATCAACCACGCGGCGTCGCTCCGTCAGGCTTTCGCCCATTGCGGAAGATTCTCGACTGCGGCCACCCGTAGGTGTATGGACCGTTTCTCAGTTCCATCGGTGGGGATCGGGCTCTCACCCCCCCTACCCGTCATAGCCTTGGTGAGCTATTATCTCACCAACAAGCTGATAGGTCGCAGGCCATTCCTTTAGCGATAAATCTTTACTCCATATAAAATGGAGACTATTGGGAATTACCTAACCTTTCGATTAGCTATGCCCAACTAAAGGGTATGTGCCTACGTGTTACTACCTCGTTCGCCGGTTGCCCCGAAGGGCCCCCTTGACTTGCATGCCTTATCCACGCCGCCAGCGTTCATCCTGAGCTAGGATCAAACTCTAAAATTAAATACCAAAAGGTATTTACATTAGTTTTTACCCAACACACTTATTAAAATAAGTGTATGGGTTTAGAACGGAACAAAACAAAAAATAGCTTTTTTGTTCTTGTTTGGTCCTAACTCTAACCTGCCTCATCGGCAGGTAAAAATCACTTTCCAGTTTTAATAAACTGGATAAAAATTTGGACTTGCAACTGCTTATCAAACCTTACTTAAGTTCAAAATAAGCAATTTCTTTTTTCTTGTATTTTATATTTCAAGTATGTCAACGAACTTTAAAAATCGCTCTCTGTCATTGGAGAGCAAAATGAAGTATATACTTTTTAAAAAACAAGTCAACTATGTTAGTATAGTGGGAGTATGTATAGAAAGAAAAAAAATAACAAAAAAATTGCGTCCAATAAGAAACAAACAAAAAAATTAAAAGGTATTATCAAAATTACAGCCAAACCAATCGGCTTTTTAGTTGTAGAAGGAAATCCTTTAATTGGTGATGATATTATTATTTTTGAAGAAAATCTTAACTGTGCACTTGATAAAGATGAAGTGGAAGTGGAAATAATAGGTAAAGACCGAAATAGAAAAAAAGGCAAAGTTATCCAAATAATAAAAAGAAATAAAACTCAATTTGTAGGTACTTTAGAAAATCTGTCAGTTAACGGAGGTAGTTTTTTTAATTTTATACCAGATGATTGGAGATTTTATCGCAAAGTGGAGATAAGAGTTTTTCCTAAAGAAACAAAAACTGGCGATAAGGCTTTGATAGAATTAAAAAAATGGAATAATCCGAATCTTAATCCTATCGGTGAAATTATTAAAATAATCGGCAAAAAAGGAGAAAACGAAACCGAAATGCAATCTATACTTTTAGATAAAGGTATTGATTATAATTTTCCTACCGAAGTTGAAAAAGAGGCTGAAGTAGTTGCAAAAAGATTTGAAAAATTGTCCTGTGAGCGTGCCTTGTGCAGGTCGAGAGACCGAGCAGAGCAAAAATTCAGCAGAATTTTATGTGTGCTAAGCAAACAGGATCAATTTTTCAAATCAGAAGAAAGAGCTGATTTTAGAGATATAAATACTTTTACAATAGACCCAGCTGATGCTAAAGATTTTGATGATGCTCTTTCTTATGAAGATTTAAATGAAGGAAAAATAAGAGTTGGAGTGCATATTGCTGATGTTTCTTATTTTGTTCGTCCGGGAACCGCTCTTGATAAAGAGGCTTTAAAAAGAAGTTTTTCCACTTATTTAATGGATAGAACCATACCAATGTTGCCGGAAATTTTGAGTAATGATTTGTGTTCGCTAATGCCAAATAAAGATCGTTTTGCTTTTTCTGCTGTTTTTGATATTGAAAAAAGTACTGGTAAAGTTTTAGAGCGTTGGTTTGGAAGAACAATAATAAATTCTGATAAAAGGTTTAGTTATGAAGAAGCTCAGAATGTTCTGGACACTTTGACCCCAAAAAATTCATCCTCCTCGCTTAGCACGGATATTTCCTTGCTAGGAAATTCCTCTGCTCGGCTCGTCAGCCTGCGCAAGGCACGCTCGGAGGAGAATTTTTTGGGATCTCTCCAGAATTTAAACAGAATTGCTAATATTTATAGAGCGGAAAATAAAAAAAATGGAGCTATAGAATTTGAAACAGACGAAGTTAAATTTAAGTTAGATGATAAAGGTAAACCTGTAAAAATTTATAAAAAAGCTCGTTTGGACACTATGAAAATGATTGAAGAATGGATGCTTTTAGCAAACAAAGAAGTGGCTAAATTTATAAGCGATAAGGTGGCTAAACGAGGAGGTGCTTCTATTTTTCGTATTCATAAA
>QILQ01000050.1 GCA_003233455.1 Candidatus Zambryskiibacteriota bacterium
AATTTCTAATCTATCAACTAACTTCAACTTTGGTTTTTTCTTCATAGAACTAATTGTATTACAAGTGTCCTAATTCATTATGGAATGAATAAATTTATCATGTATTGAACCGCGGAGTTGATAAACGAAAAATATTTAATAATCAAAAAGATTATGTACGTTTTATACACAATCTTTTTGCCTTTAACGACCACAAAAAAGTAACAAATAACCTCCATGCTGCCCAGAAATCACAATTTTTTGGAACAGTATCACAACCAAAACGAAGAAAAAGAGAATTATTGGTTCATATTCATGCATTTGTGTTGATGCCAAATCATTATCATTTATTATTATCTCCGCTATTTGATGGAGCTCTGTCTATTTTTCTTAAGAAAATAAATATGGGATACGCTAAATATTTTAATGAAAAAAATCAAAGAATCGGAGCACTTTTTCAAGGCAAAACAAAAAGAATTATAATTAATAAAGATCCCCACTATATGCATATATTGCATTATATACATTGTAATCCTTTAGATCTTAATCCTGAATACAAAAAATGGCGAGTTTCTGATATTCAAAATGTTAAAAATGCTTTAGATTATTTACATAATTATAGGTGGAGTAGTTTTTTAGATTATATAGATATAAAAAATTTTCAGTCAGTTACTTATAGAAATGAATTTTTGTTATTTTTTAAAGAAGAAACTGGTGGATATATAAAATCTACTAAAAACTTTTTGCAAAGCCGAACATTACAAAAAGAATCTTTAAATTATTTAGAATTTGAAAAGAAAAAATAGGACATCGGATGTCCTATTTTTTGACTTCTTTAAATATCACTCTTTTGCGGAGTTTTTTGGAATATTTTTTAAGTTCTATTTTACGCTCTACTTTACGCTTATTCTTACGCGTCCAATACACCTCTTTGGTGTCTTTATTTACAAGTTTTATAAGTTGATCTTGGCTCATACGAAATAATAAATTAGTTAACGCCTACTTACGGTGGGCAGAAATTGCTACAAATTAAATACTGAGGCAGTATATCACATCTTAAAAAAGATGGGAATAGCTACTCTCTTGCATTTAAGAGAGAGGTTGAAGTGAGATTAATTCTGCAAACTTAACCATTAAATCTTTTGTTATCTCCCCCACTTTTCCATCAGCAATTTCAAAATCATCTATTTTTACCATAGGAACAACATCTTTAAAAGAAGAAGTGATAAAAATTTCATCAGCTGTTTTTAACTCGTCTTGATAAACTATTCTTTCTTCTATTTCATACCCCGCTTTACCAGCAAGTTCCAAAACCACTTTTTTAGTTATACCTCCTAAAATATTTTCCGCCGGAGTAATCAGGGTTTTATTTTTAACAAGAAAAATATTACTGGTAGTGCATTCCAATACTTCACCATCATTTACATAAAGTATTTCCACCGCTTTTTCTTCTTTCCTCCAATTTTGCAAATTAACCGCTTGAATATAATTTATAGTTTTATGTTTAGGCATTTCACGCAAATGATTGTAAGTAACTAATTTTGCACCTTTTTTAAAATACTTTTCTGGTAAAGATTCAAATTTTTCGGCTGTAATATAAAAAGTTGAATTTTCAAAATTGTAATTAATACCTTCTATTGTTTGCCCGCCGGTCAGTATCATTCTTATGGTAGCTCTTCCGCCAGCTGGCGGATTCAATCCAGATTTTTCAACTATTTCAGTTATTTTCTTTTCACAAGAGTCTTCGGTAATGGGAATATTTAAATTAAGAGCGTGAGCTCCATCTATAAACCTATTCCAATGGTCAGTAAAACGAAAAGGCTTACCATTAAATGTGGCTAATCCATCATAAATACCGTAAGCTCGTAAAAGACCGATATCTTCAATACCGACTTTAGCTTCTTCTAAAGGCATAACTTTCCCGTTCAAAAAACAATATTTCTTATTCATTTTTATATTTTTATAATTGATTAACTAAAATATTAAATTGTTCACCACGATCATATTCATTTTTAAACTTTTCAAAACTTTTTGAAGATGGAGAAAAGAGAATAATACTTTTTTCTTTTTTAGACAATTTCAAAGCATATTTTAAACATTTAGATAAATTATTAAATTCATTATATTGGCTTTCATCTAAAAAATTTTTCATCTTCTCAGTGGCACTACCAGATAATAATACCAAATTATTCATATTAATGTTTTTTTTCATTTCAATCGCCCAATCCTCAAAATCAAGCTCTTTATTGGTGCCTCCCGTTATCAATATTAAATTTTTCTTATCTTTATTAAATCTTTTTACCGCGGCGACAGTAGCCTCAGGAGAGGTGGCCGCTGTATCGTTGTAAATTGTAAGCCCTTTATTTTCATACACTTTTTCTTGTCTAAATTTTATCTGTGGTAAAGTTAGGATTGCTTTTTTGATGGTTTTTAAATCAACACCCATAGTAGTAGCCACTAAAATAGAAGCTTTTAGATTAAGAAAATTATGCTCTCCCCATTTTTCTATAAAATCTGATTTATTTACAAAACTTTCGCCAGAATCTTCTTTGGAAAAATAAAGTATTTTTGCTTTTGGTTTAAGAGAGAGTAAAAATTCTGTCCAATTATTATCTTTATTAAGGATAAGAAAATCTGACGCTTTTTGATTCTTAAATATATTAGCCTTGGTTTTCGCATAATTTTCCAAGGTGTTATGTCTATTAAGATGGTCGCGATAAATATTTGTAATTAGAGCTACTTTTGGTTCATATTTTTCATTTTTTTCCGCTAAAAGTTCTAGGTGATACGAAGGTATTTCTGTCACCACAATACTATTCTCATCACAACTATCAATAACCCCAAGAAAAGGATTACTGGAAGAATTGCCCGCCAGTATCGTTTTTGAGTATTTACTTTTCAAAAAATGAGCAATCCAATTTGTGATAGTAGTTTTACCACGCGTGCCGGTAACAGCGATAATATTTTTTGCGGGACAAAATTTATAAAAAAGAGTTAATTCATTTTCAATTTGTTTGCCATTTTTTTTGGCCAATTGGACAAATTTATTATTTACGGACACATCCGGGTTAATCACAATTATTTCATTTTCCAAAAAATCTTTTTCTTTATGTTCTCCAAGCACATATTTTATTTTAGTTTCAAATTTTTTTAGTTTTTCAAGTGAAGGTTTTAGTTGTTCTTCAGTTTTAGTATCAGTAATGGTCAGTATCACACCTTTCTTTAAAAGCCACTTTGCAGTCGCAAGACCTCCCCCTAAAACACCGAGTCCCATAAGTAATACTTTTTTATCTTTTAGTTCCATTTTGTTAAAATTCAAAAATTATATCTGCGATATTCCTTCTTAATTCATTTCTTGGTCCAATTTTTAATGGTCTTTTAGGATAAACACTATTTGAAAGAATAATTACGCAAGATTGTTTTTTTAAATTTATCATAAGCATACATCCGGTGAATCCTGATTTACCAATAATTTCAGGAGCATATTTGCCCATTCTTGATGGAATATTCATTTCCCAACCTAGACCTATATGTCCACTTGATACATTTAATTGATCTTTAGACATCTCCAATATTAAATCTTCACTGAAAAAATTTTTACCATTTAAAGAACCTTTGTTTAAAATCATTTCAGCAAACTTTAAAATATCGGGTGCTGTTGAAAATAGACCAGCAACTCCTAAATAACGTCCATCATTTTGTAAAACATAAGTGCTTTCATCATGAACCATTCCCTGCAGTAAGTCACCTATCCATTCTGATACTTCCGTAGGAACAATCTCTTCTTTTTTAAATTTATCTAATGGATGAAAAGTACTTTTACTCATATTAAGGGGATCAAAAAGATATTCTTGAGCAAATTTATCTAATCTTTGTTTGGTAACACGTTCTATTATAAGCCCTAAAAAGTTGGCTGTTGCATTGGTATAAAGAAAATCCAGACCTGGTTTTTTTCGTAGAGGTGCTGTTATAATAGTTTCTATTATTTCTTTAGCAGACTTATCTTTAAGACTAGCCATAGATGGAATTATTAGATCTAATGTATAAGTTAAAAGATGTTTAATAGTTATATCTTTTTTATTAGGATAATTACCAAATTCTGGAATATATTTTATTATAGGATCTTCCAAACCAATCTTATTTTGATTAATCAACATCAGTATCAAACTAGAAGATGGTATGACTTTTGTTATTGATGCCACATCATATATTGAATCTTTTTTAACTATAGTAGAATCTTTTTCATAAGTAAATTTTCCAAAAGGTAAAATTTTCTTTTTTCCATTTTTTATCCATCCAATAACACATCCGGGAAATATTTTCTTTTGTATAGATTCTTCTATTTTTTTTGATATTAATTGTTGTTCCATAATTAAACTCCAGTTATTTATAATACACTATAATATAATTGTGGATAAATAAGCAACTAAATTCTTTTTATGCTAGAATCATACTCTAATTTAGTAGAAAGTATTATCAAAAACTTAAAAAAATCTGGTTGGATAGAGATAAAAAAACCTAAAAGCGGTAAGTAATGACTTTAAAAAAAGATGCCCAACCGAACATCATTGGAATAAATTTGGTGGAAGAAAAATAGAATTGATACTTTGTAATTCAAAATTAAAATAATGGAAATATTAAATAAAAACTCGTATCATTTTATAGGAATTGGAGGAATTGGGGTATCAGCCATCGCGCGGATGCTTTTTTTGCAAGGTAAAAAAGTAAGTGGTTCAGATATTGCTCCATCTGAAATAACCGATGATTTAAAAAAATTAGGAATAAAAGTATTTATTGGTCAAAAAGCAAAAAATATAAGTTCCGATGTAGAAGCGATTATATATACGGTAGCGATTAAGGACGACAATCCAGAATTGTTAGAAGCTCACAAAAAAGGAATTATTTGTATTTCCTATCCTAAAATTCTTGGAGAACTTTCTAAAAATATGTTTACCATTGCTGTTTCCGGCACTCACGGCAAAACCACCACCACTGCTATGATTGGACATATTCTAAAAAAAGTTGGATTTGATCCGACGGTTATTGTGGGCTCAAAAATACTTGGCAAAAATAGCAATTTCCTTGCAGGAAAAAGTAAATATTTAGTGGTGGAAGCGTGCGAATACAAACGCTCTTTTCTAAACCTTAATCCCAACATTTTAGTTATAACAAATATTGAAGCCGACCATTTGGATTATTATAAAGATATTGAAGATGTTAAAAACGCTTTTACTGAAATTGCGATGAAAGTTCCCAAAGATGGATTTATTATTACAGATAAAAAAAATAAAAATATTAAAGATTCCGTCACAAAAATCAAAGCGAAAGTTTTGGATTATAAAAGTATAAAAACCGATTTTAATTTAAAGGTATTTGGAGAACATAATATTTTGAATGCTCAAACTTCTTTAAAAGTCGCGGAAGTTTTGGGAATTGATAAAAAACAAGCCACAAAATCGTTAAAAAGTTTTAAAGGCACTTGGAGACGACTTGAATATAAAGGAGAAAAAGATGGAAATATTTTTTATACCGATTACGCTCATCATCCAACAGAAGTAAGAATGACTTTAAACGCTCTAAAAGAAAAATATCCTGATAGAGAAATAATTTGTGTTTTTGAACCACATCAGCAAAGTAGAACAAAAATATTATTTGATGATTTTATAGATTCTTTGAAAATAGCCGACAAAATTTTCGTAGCTCCAATTTTTAAAGCTCGCGAAACTCTTGATAAAACAATTTCAAATGAAATTCTTTCAAAAGCTTTGAATAATTTTAGACCGGCAAAATCAATAGAGAATATTTCAGATTTGTCAGAAAAAACAGATTTTGGTAAAAATTCTTGTGTTGTTTTTATGGGTGCCGGCAATATTTATAAATGGGTTGATAAAATAATAAAAAGATAAAACAAATATATACAGTAAGTTAGAATTTCACTTTAACCGGTTCACGAGCAGCTTCATTATCACCTAAATCAAAGAATTCCATTTTGGAAAAATTAAATATTTTAGCTATCAGTTTTGAAGGGAAAGTTTCGGTGGCAATATTTAAATCGCGTGCGTTGGTATTGTAAAAACGCCGAGCCGCTTGGATTTTATTTTCAGTATCAGTAAGTTCTTTTTGGAGGTCCAAGAAATTTTGATTGGCCTTAAGGTCCGGATAAGCCTCAGAAACCGCGAAAAGAGATTTTAAAGCGCCGGAAAGCATATTTTCCGCTTTGCCTTTTTCCGCGATATTTTGAGCACCGATAGCCATTGCTCGTGCTTTGGTTACATTTTCAAAAGTAGTTGATTCGTGTGCCGCATAACCCTTGACCGTATTTATTAAGTTTGGAATCAAATCATAGCGACGCTTCATTTGCACTTCAATATCACTCCAAGCTTCCTTGGCTCTGTTAATCAATCTTATAAAACGATTATAATCAAAAATAAACCAAACCACCACTATCGCTATTATTACTAAAATAATTGTTGAAAATTCCATCCCGTAGTGAGAAATGGTATTGCTTTAAAAAAAGTTTTACCACTTCATATATTAAAGATTATTAAAATTCGACTTATTGATAAATCCCATTTTTTTCATAGTATTTTTAATACCATTTTCTACTACGGGATCCATATCCTTAAATTATTAGTTAATATTTTGATTATAGCATTTAAAAATAAAATATGAAATACATAACAAAAAACTATCAAATCAAAAAGAAATCTCTAAGGGCAACCCTTTGGGGCAGGGGCAATTCAAGGGTTGCCCTTTGGGGCAAATTTCTTTTAATTTTTCCCTCTCCTTAATAAGGAGAGGGCTACACGAAGTGAGGGGTGAGGTTAATATCCCATACCACCCGTATTTGGCATAGGTGAGAGGTGAGGTTAATATCCCATACCACCCATGTTTGGCATAGGTGATGCCGGAGGTGTTGGTGGTTCCGGTTTATCAGCTACAGCTGCTTCGGTGGTAAGAAGAATAGCTGCGGCGGAAACCGCGTTTTGAAGGGCAGCGCGAGTTACTTTAACCGGATCAATAATTCCTTCTTTAATCAAATCATCAGAAAATTTTTCAGTTAGAGCGTTAAAGCCGGCATTTTCTTTTTCCGAATTCATTATTTTTTCAACCGCAACCGAACCATCAGTATTGCCAATATTGAGCACTATTTGTCTAAGAGGAGCTTCAAGAGCTCGCAAAATTATGTCATAACCAAGCGTTATTTCTGAAGCAATGTTATCTGTTTCTTTCACCGCAAGTTTTGAATTTTTCATTTTTTTAATAACCCTAATGAAAGCGCTACCTCCGCCAGCCACAATTCCCTCGGCAATAGCCGCTTTGGTGGCGGATACCGCATCTTCAATTTTAAGTTTTAAATATTTCATCTCGGTCTCAGTAGCGGCACCAACTCTGATAACCGCTACCCCACCAGAAAGTTTGGCAATTCTTTCATCCACTTTTTCTTTATCATATTTTGAATCCAATGTTTCTTTTTGTTTTTTAAGAGCTTTAATTCTGTTGTCAATGGCCACTTTGCCACCTTTGCCACCAATAATAATAGTGTTCTCTTTTTTAGAAACCACTTTAACAACCCGACCAAGCATTTCGGTAGTGGTATTTTCCAATTTTAATCCCAAATCTTCGGAAATAACTTTAGCTCCGACAGTAACAGCTATATCTTCAAGCATTTCTTTTTTCCTGTCTCCATAACCCGGTGCTTTGACCGCCAAGACCGAAAAACCGCCCCTAAGTTTGTTAACCAAAAGAGTGGTCAGAGCTTCTCCGTCAACATCATCAGCCACAATAACCAATTCTTTTTTGCCACTTTGAGATAAAGATTCCAATAAAGGCAATATATCTTTAATAGAAGATATTTTTTTGTCAGTAAGAAGAATAGGTGCGTCTTTATATTCGGCTTCCATTCTTTCCGGGTTAGTAATCATATAAGGAGAGACATATCCTTTATCAAATTCCAATCCTTCCACCACTTCAGAATCAATTCCGAAAGTTTGAGACTCCTCCACGGTCACCACCCCATCTTTGCCAACTTTATTTATGGTCTCAGCGATAATATCCCCTATTTCTTCAGACTCGGCGGCAATAGTGGCCACTTGTTTTATTTCTTCTTTATTTTTTATCGGTTTAGCTATCTGCCCCAAAACAGTTACCGCTTTTTTAGAGGCTTCTTCAATTCCGGTTCTTAAACTCATAGAGTTTACCCCCATATCAGCATGTTTTAATCCTTCGCTAATTATAGATTGAGCTAAAATAACAGAAGTGGTGGTGCCGTCCCCCGCTATATCGTTAGTTTTATTGGCCACTTCTTTAATAATTTCCGCTCCCATATTTTCAAATTTATCAGAAAGAGTTATTTCTTTAGCAATGGAAACACCATCATTAGTGATACTGGGCGCACCATAACTTTTATCTAAAACTACATTTCTGCCTCGCGGACCGATAGTCACTTTAACCACATCAGCTACTGCATCCACCCCTTTTTTAAGAGCTTTTCTAGCTTCTTCGTTAAATTTAATTATTTTTGCCATATAAATTCAATAAGTTATTTGATAATCGCTAAAATATTTTCTTCTTTTAAAATATAATATTCCACTTCTTCCAATTTTATTTCTTCATATCCATATCTGGAAAAAACCACTCTATCGCCAACTTTCACAGAGATTGGCGTCCTTTTGCCATTTTCCCATTTACCTTCGCCTACCGCTATCACCTTACCTTGTTCTGGTTTTTCTTTGCTGACAGTATCGGGAATAATAATATCAGAGACAGTTACATTCATTTCTTCATTTGAAAAAGGTTGAAGTAATATCCGATCATCCAAAGGAATAATTTCGGACTTTGAGGTAACTTTGGCTTTTTTGTTGATTTTGATTTTCTTTTTCATAACTTTTTTCATAGTTTTAATAAAATTAAAATAACTTGTAAAAGACTTCAGAACTTTAGTATTATAGTCTATTTATAAAAAATCGCAATATTCCTAACTCACCCCCAACCCCCTCTCTTAATTTAAGAGAGGGGGCGCCACTTTTTGATCTCTGATGAAATTTTTTCCAAAACTAGCTCAATACTATTAATTACTTCACTATTCCAAAATCTAATAATGTGAATATTAGAAGCCTGTAGATATTTTTCTCTATCTTTATCATAAAGCACTGTTTTGTCTTTTATATGTTGACTACCATCAAGTTCAACACCAGTTCTTATTTTTGGACAATAAAAATCTAAAATATATCCGCCAACACTATATTGGCGATAAAATTTCAAACCATTAAATCGTCTACCTCGAATTAATTCCCATAATTTCTTTTCCGCTTCGGTTTGGTTAACTCTTAATTCTTTCCTACGATCTTTCAATAATTTATTATTAAACCGGAATTTGTCCATACAAATATTATAACTTTTTCTATTTAATTACCCTTTCAATTCTACTGTAACTGGTAAGTGGTCTGAAATTGCTACATCTTGTGTATGAAAATTTACTACATCAATGTTGTTGCCTACAAAAACATAATCTGCAAAACTTAATTCCTTTGTATATAAGAAACTACGAGTAGATTTAATCTTATATTCTTTGATCAAATTTCTGTAGTTATCTTCAAAATATTTTAAAAATTTCGTATCTGGTCTCACATTAAAATCACCACATATGATTTTTTTGCCGGAATAATTTAAAATAAACTTCTTTATGATTTCAAGTTGTTCAAATCTTGCTTCAGTATCTACTTTGAAAGTACCTTCTTGCCATAATCCATGCACATTGAATACAGTATATTCTCCAATTTTAATAGCTTGAATTGCTCCTGCTGCCAATTTACCAGGGTGGTCACTCCATTTTTTATTATAATCAAACAATTTAACTCCACTCAAATTTTCGTGTCTTATATTTTTTTTAATAAAAAAAGATATTCCATATTTAAAATCTAAAGAAGAATCTTTTTTCCCATAATATCCACCCTCACCGTATCCTACAAAGTATCCTACATATTTGGGAAGAATACTTTCAATCTTTTCAAAAGAATTTTTTAAACCTCCCACCTCTGTATTACCAATACCACCTTTTAGTACTTCTTGAAAACAAAAAATATCTGTTTTCCTAGAGTTTTTTTTAATAAAATCAAATATTTTAGGAATCCTGCACGACCAAATATTTAAAGAAGTAATTACCATAATGTTTATAATTTTTGAATATCCTATAATTAACAGTAAAATTCTACCACAGTTCCACGTCTCGGAGGAGAGAGTTATTAATAGATAGTAGATGAAGTCTTCCATAAATCCCCTCTTAGATTAAGAGGGGTTTGGGGAGTTAGGAATATTGCAAAAAATTATAGCTATGCTATACTAGTCTCAATAACGAAATGCTATCTTATATTCAAATAATTTTGGCAGTCCTGCTAAGTGTCCTTATATTGATTCAGCAATCTGAAGGTTCTTTGGGAGCCGCTTTTGGCGGAGGCGGTATGGAAAGCACTGCTAGAACCAGACGAGGACCGGAACTTTGGATTTTTAGAGGCACCGTGATTATAGCTTCTCTTTTTGTTGCTTCTACTATTCTAAATTTGTTATACTAAAATTTCACTATTTAATGCCTAGACTCATATTCTTTGAACTATTGAGACACTTATATATAAATGAAACTTAAAAATAAAATTGCATCTTTTTTTAATGCCTTGTTTGTGAATTTTCATCACTTAAACTTTATTAAAAAAATAGAACAAGTGGCAAAAATGATGAAATATTCGGAGAAAATATTTTTCTTTTTTGTTTCTTTGGTTTTCGTTATTAGCAGTATAATTCTTGTTTTTCGGCTCAATAATAAATTTTTAGTGGAAGTGCCGACTTTCGGAGGAAATTTTACCGAAGGAGTTATTGGCAGTCCAAGATTTATAAATCCGATACTCGCTATCTCGGAAACTGATAAAGATATAACTTCTCTCGTATATTCTGGTCTTTTAAAAGCTTCCAAAGATGGAGGATTTGAGCCGGATCTTGCCAGTTCTTATAAAATTAAAAATAATGGCACAGTTTATGATTTTATAATAAAGGATAAAGCCTTCTTTCATGACGGAAAAGAAGTAACGGCAGATGATGTAATTTTTACCATTAAAAAAGTTTTGGACCCGGTAATTAAAAGCCCTAAAGAAATAAATTGGCAAGGAGTATCCGTAGAAAAGGTAAATAATAAAGAGGTTAAATTTATATTAAAAAAACCTTATAGCCCGTTTTTAGCTATTCTTACTTTAGGTATTTTACCAAAACATATATGGAAAAAAGTTTCCTCGGAAGAATTTCCTTTTAGTCAATTCAATATAAACCCTATCGGTTCCGGTCCATATAAAGTGGAAAAAATTTCCAGAAATTCCGGAGGTATTCCCACTACGATAAATCTCTCTTCTTGGAAAAGATATACTCCGAGCAGACCAAAAATAAAATCAATCACTTTCAAATTTTTTCAAAATGAAAATAAACTTGTAAAGGCTTACAATGAAAAATCTGTAGAAAATATGGCTGGTTTAAGTCCATTTATGGCAGATAAATTAAACATAAATAAAAATCCGCCAAATAAAATATTTTTACCCAGAGTTTTTGGAGTTTTTCTAAATCAAAATATCGCTCCAATATTTTTAAATAAGGAAATAAGAAAAGCTTTAAATCAGGCTGCACCAAAAAAAAGAATAGTTGATGAAGTCCTTTTCGGATATGGTGGAGTTTTAAATGGACCAACTCCAAATAATATTGAAAAAGATGTTCAAAATAGTATTGGAAATACCGAAGTAGCTAAAGCTTCCCTTTTAAAAGCCGGCTGGAAAGAAAATAAAGATGGCATCTTAGAGAAAAAAACAAAAAAAGGAAAAATTTTATTTAGTTTTTCTATCACCACTTCTGACGCACCGGAGCTAAAACAAACCGCTCAAATTTTAAAAAAGGCTTGGGAAAAGATAGGAGCTTCTGTTTCAATAAAAGTGTTTGAAGCTGGAGATTTAAGTCAAAACATAATAAAATCAAGAAAATATGATACCCTCTTATTTGGAGAAGTAATAGATGGAGATAGCGACCTTTATCCGTTCTGGCATTCATCCGAACGCAACGACCCCGGCTTAAATATTTCGCTTTACGCTAATATAACCGTTGATAAAATGTTAGAAAAAATCAGAAAAGAAACCAACAACCAAAAAAAAGAAAAAGAAAAGAAAATTGTTATTTCTGAAATTCAAAAAGATATACCGGCTATTTTTCTATTTTCTCCATACCTTATTTATGTAAGAACGCCAAAAATAAAAAATGTATCATTAAAAAAGATTTCATTTTTGAATGAAAGATTTCTCTATATTAACAAATGGTTTATAGAAACTGATAAAGTTTGGAAATTTTTTCAGCCAAAACATTAAAAATAAAAAATATGGTTAAACAATACAAAAGCAGAATAAGGAGTTTTCATGCTCCAGAAAAACCAAAAGCGATAAAATCTCATAATCCTTTAACTAAACCCCTAAAAAAAGTAAAGTCTTTTTCGCGCAGACGCTTTTCCAATTCAAACAGCCGATTTGGTTTAGCTGAAAATCAAAAAAAAGAATCCAAACAAACGACAGAAACTCTTTCTTTGCCTAAAGTGGGAGAAAATATCAGAATTATTCCACTCGGAGGAGTTGAAGAGATAGGTAAAAATCTGACTGCGGTGGAAATTGGAGATGATATTATAATCGTTGACTGCGGATTTCAATTTAGAGATGAAAACACTCCGGGGATAGATTATATTCTTCCAAACACAAAATATCTTGAAGAAAGAAAAGAAAAAATAAGAGGAGTGCTTATAACCCACGGTCATTTAGATCATATTGGAGGTATCCCTTATATTATGTATCGTATTGGCAATCCGCCTATTTATTCCAGAGCACTTACCACTATTATGATTAAAAAGAGACAGGAGGAATTTCCTCAACTGCCACCGCTTGATATTAAATTAGTAGAAAAAGAAGACACTATTCTTTTAGGCAAACTAAAAGTTAAATTTTTTGCCGTTACTCATACTATTCCCGATTCAATGGGTATTATTATAGAAACCCCTTATGGAGCGATTGTTACTCCCGGAGATATAAAATTAGAACACGAAGATGGCATCCCAACCGAAAGAGAACAAACAGAATACGCCAGATTTGAAAAAGAAAGAACACTTTTATTGATGATGGATTCCACCAATGTGGATAATCCTGGATTTTCCACTCCGGAAAAACTTGTCTGCAAAAATTTAGAAGAAATTATTAGAAAAACCAAAGGCAGATTGATTATAGGCACCTTTGCTTCTCAGATAGAAAGAATTATTTCTATCATAGAAGCAGCCGAAAAAAACGGTAAAAAAATAGTGACGGAAGGTAGGAGTATGAAGCAAAATATTGAAATAGTTATGTCTCTCAACAGATTGAAAGTAAAAAAAGGAACTATTATATCAGTAGAAAATATGGAAAATTATCCGCCGGATAGGATAGTGGTTTTGGCAACCGGCGCTCAAGGTGATGAATTTGCGGCCTTAATGCGTATGTCAAATAAAAGCCATAAATATATAAAAATAAGTAAGAGAGACACAGTGTTGCTTTCATCTTCTATTATTCCCGGCAATGAAAGAGCGGTTCAAAAATTAAAAGATAATTTGGCCAGACTTGGAGCTAAGATAATTCATTATCGCACTTCGGATGTTTTCATCCATTCCACCGGACATGGCAATCGCGGAGAATTGGAGTGGCTACATAAAAAAATCAAACCAAAGTTTTTTATCCCAATTCATGGCAATCATTATATGCTCCGTATACACGAAGAATTGGCGCAAAGTCTTGGTATGCCCAACAAAAATATTGTAGTGCCAAATAACGGTATGATAATTGAAATTCAAGATAAAGGCGAAAAAATAGTAGCTCTAAAACAGACCGCTCCTTCTACACCGGTGATGGTAGATGGTTTTGCGGTTTCTGATGTTCAAGAAGTAGTAATAAGAGATAGGAAAATGCTATCTGATGACGGTATGTTTGTGATTGTGGCTATTATTGATTTGAAAACCGGCAAACTGCGTAAATCGCCAGACCTTATTTCTCGCGGTTTTGTTTATTTGCGTGAATCCCAAGAACTTTTAGGACAGACTCGTTTAATTATTAAAAGATCAATAGAGGAATCCACTCGCGGTATGAATCCTATAAATTTTGACTTTATCAAAAAAAATGTGACTGATGATGTTGCCCGTTTTCTCTTTCAGAAAACCGCTAAACATCCTATCGTCATCCCTGTTATTTTAGGGGTTTAAAATTTTAAAAACCTCACCTTTTTTCCCAGAGGGTGACCCTTGAAGACCCTGCCCCAAAGGGTCACCCTCAAATTTTCTTTTATTTATTAAACCTCACCCCATCTAATCTTTAGTATAATATCAATCTTTTCTTTCCCCTCTCCTTACTAAGGAGAGGGGCTAGGGGTGAGGTGGTAAATAATAGAGATAGGGGTGGTAAGTAGGAGAGGGGCTAGGGTGAGGTAATAGATTAAGAAAAGATAGAAAACTTTGCTATAATATTATAAATGCTACAAGAAATTAGAACAAGGAGAATTAAAAGGTTTGCGGTATATCTAGCCGGACTTTTTTTATCTTTTCATTATGCTTTGGTAGTTTATGTAAATTCCTCTTTCTTAAAACAGTTTTTAAGTACAAGCACTATAGGCGTCTTATATATAGTTGGATCTATAGTAAGTATATTTCTATTCATTCAGCTTCCTAAAATATTAAATAAGATTGGCAATCTTAAAACCTCAATATTTTTAATACTGTTTGAATTAGTGGCCACATTCGGTATGGCTAATATTCATAATCAAAATCTTTTGATTATCTTCTTTTTGACACACATAGCGGTAATACCTCTTATTTATTTTTCATTGGATATATTTTTAGAACATGAACAAGGACGAGAATCCAGCACCGGAAGTAACCGAGGTATTTATTTGACTTTTCAAAACATAGCTTGGATAAGCGGACCGATTCTAGCCGGATTTATCGGTAAAAATTTTGGCTTGCCAAAAATTTATTTATTTTCTTCTCTCTTTTTATT
The DNA here is from genome assembly GCA_003233455.1 of Candidatus Zambryskiibacteriota bacterium. Classification (GTDB taxonomy): domain Bacteria; phylum Patescibacteriota; class Minisyncoccia; order Phycocordibacterales; family WO2-35-19; genus WO2-35-19. The sequence goes on from QILQ01000050.1 coordinate 15,060, forward strand.
CCCATTGCTTATAAATTTAAGCTTAGCATTTAGAAAATATGAGAATAAGTTGATTCCAAAGGTTAAAATTTTAGATACCTGGCGTTCGCTTAAAAATAAAATTGATGTAAAAAGAATTTTTTTAGTCAGCACTT
>QILQ01000032.1 GCA_003233455.1 Candidatus Zambryskiibacteriota bacterium
AGGATACAAAACAGCACTGGAAGTTGCCAGTGTAGTTGGTATTATTACAAATATTAAAAGTGGAGTGTCCTAATTGAGGGGTGAATTTAGCATTTCCATATTTAAAGTATTATACAATATCTGACGTATTATTTAAATTTTAATTTTTTATTCACAATAGTAATATAGGACATTGGATGTCCTATATTACTGGAATCGTTTAAGAAAGTTTGTTATTCTTAAAAAGTATAAAAGGGCCTATAGTTCAGTGGTAGAATTCTCCTCTCCAAAAGGAGTGACCGGGGTTCAAATCCTCGTGGGCCCGCCAATAATTATATGAAAACTATACTTTATATGGGTATCTCTATTAATGGTTATATTGCCAAAATGGATGGTGATTCTGAATGGACTTCAGAAGAAGATTTGAAAGGTTTTTATGAACAGAGTAAAAATGCGGGAAATATTATTATGGGTAAGAATACTTATATTGCAGCTTCAAAATCTGATTATTTTCCTTTTCCAGATGTATTAAATTTGGTTGTTTCTCATAAACAAATAGAAAATAAATGGGGTGATAAAGTTATTATAACAAATAATACCCCAAAAGAAATTATAAAAATGCTTGAACAAAAAGGATTTACTACTGCATTTTTGGCTGGGGGAGGCCAATTAAATACTTCTTTTATAAAAGAAAACTTAATAGATGAAATATATATTGATATTGAACCTTTAGTTTTTGGAAAAGGTATAAAAATATTTGATGAAAAAGATTTTGAATTTGAATTAGAATTACTTAATATAAAAAAACTAAATACTAATACGATACAGATTCACTATAAAGTTATTAAAGTATAAAAAGTTAGCTAATTTATTCTTTCAAGAATTTTTTAATTTCCTTTTCTATTAAGTTAATTTTAGCGGGAAACCAGATGATGTTTTTGTCTCTCTTAAACCAAACTATTTGACGTTTCGCATATTGCCAGGTTTCTATCTGCATTTTTTTCACCATTTCTTTCTTAAGTTGTAAAGTGTCAAGGGGAACCCTTGACACTTTTTTCCTAAGGGGTTCCCTTAGGAAATTGGCAACTATTTTGTATTCAAGTCCTAATTCTGACATTCGTTTCCAAGAAAGACCTTTTTTATGTAAATCTTTTACTTCTTTTAAGAGACCCTCTTTAAACCATTTTTCTATCCTTTTGTTTATTCTATTTTTTAGCTCGTGTTCATTTAAAATGTATTTCTCTCCCTCTTGCCCCTCTCTTAATGTAAGAGAGGGGTTGGGGTGAGTTATTTTCTTTTGGGGAGTAATCCCTATTTTCAAAACATCATATTTTCTATTTCTCATCTCTAAGCTCTCATCTTTAAACTTTGGAACACTCCCTAAAGTTTTGCATATCTCTATTGCTCTAATTAGTCGTCTTGGATTTTTGGAATCAATATTTTTGGCTCTAGTTGGGTCTAATTTCTTTAACATTTTAAAAAGCTCTTCTACATTTTTTTTCTCAAGATTTTTTCTCAATTTTTCATTTGGAGGAACTTTGGGTATTTGTTTTTCTCCAAGTAAAATATCAATATAAAATCCAGTTCCTCCACAGATAATAGGAATCTTTTTATTTTTTATTATTTTTTCTATCGCTTTTTCCGCAAGTTTTTTAAAATCAGAGGCAGTAAATCTTTTTTTAGCAGAGACTACATCAAGCAGATAATGAGGAACGCCTCTCATCTCTCGCTTAGTTATTTTTCCGGTGCCGATATTAAGCTTTTTATAAACTTGTCGTGAGTCCGCAGAAATAATTTCCCCATTAAATTTCTTCGCTAAAAAAACAGCGATATCACTTTTACCACTAGCTGTTGGTCCAAGAATTACAATTATTTTTGTTTTATTTATCTTTTCTGACATAAGCAAATCGTGGTCCTTTGTAAGGTATTTCTGGCTTGTCTACTTCTTCTATAAACATTGAAAGAGGTCTAATCCAAAGTTCTTTCTCACCATAGAGGGCTCTATAAATTACACATAATTCTTGTGTTTCTGAATGAGTACCAATATCAATAACTTCATACTCGTTACCTTTAAAATGTTTATAAATTCCTTTTTTCATTGTTTAAAAGCTATTTAATAATTTAGTGCCGGAGGTGGGACTTGAACCCACACCCCTTGCGAGACACGATTTTGAGTCGTGCGCGTCTACCATTCCGCCACTCCGGCAATTGTAAAAATATATTTCAATATTTTAACTAATATTACATACAAGTAAAATATACCTTAAAATCCGCTAAAATCAAAATATTCACTTTTATTTTTAAGGTGTTTAATGTAAAATATATTCATAATGTCTAATACTTCAAATTTTTATCAAAATTCAATATTTTGGGTTGATGTAAATAGAATAAAACCAAATCCGTTTCAACCAAGACGGGAATTTAATGAAGAAGCTTTGAGAGCTTTGGCGGATTCTATCAAACAGTATGGTGTTCTTCAGGCGTTAGTGGTGACGCGAAAAGAATTTATTAAAGATGATGGTTTGGGAGTGGAATATGAATTGATCGCCGGCGAGCGTCGTTTGCGAGCCTCAAAAATAGCCGGTCTTTCTCAAGTGCCGGTTATTATCAGAATAGGAGAAGAAGAGGGTAATGAAAACGACTTGATGAAATTAGAACTTTCTATTATTGAAAATGTTCAAAGAGAAAATCTTAATCCGGTGGAACGAGCCAGAGCTTTCAAAAAATTGGCGGAACAATTTGGTTTTAAACATTATCAGATAGCTCAAAAGATTGGCAAAAGCAGGGTTTATGTAACTAATACTATGCGTATTCTGGATTTACCCGATGAGATTTTGACTGCTGTGTCAGAAGGTAAAATAAACGAGGGGCATACCAGACCTTTGTTAATGCTTATTGATAGACCGGAAGAACAGAAAGTGCTTTTTCAAGATGTTATTTTGCATAAAATGAATGTGCGTGATACTGAACTTGCTGCTCGGAAGATTGCCATAGAAAGAGTGAGGAAATTTGATGCGGCACTTGACCCGGAGATTTGCGCTTTGGAAGAAAAATTCACCGAATCTTTAGGCACTAGAGTAAAGATTGAAAAGAAAGAAAATGGTGGTAAATTAATGATTGAATTTTTCTCAAATGAAGATTTACAAGATATTTTGGATATGCTTAAAAATAATAAAAAACAATCAATAACCGAAAATAACACAACTAGCGATGAAGCGGAAAGAACGGGAGAGTTAATGGATGATAGAACTCCGGAAGAAATTAAAAAGGATGACGATACTGAAATTGATACCGATCTTTATTCAATCAAAAATTTTTCTATCTAATTTAAGTGGAATTTTTGATATGTTTTTTAGCTAAACTAGTTTTGACATAACTCAACCATTTGCGATTTGGATGGGCTTTTTTATTTGTGATAATTTCCACTATTTCACCTCCCTTTAAAATACTGCTGATAGAGCGAAGTCTGCCGTCTATTTTTACTCCCGACATTTTGTCTCCAATATCAGAATGTATATTATAAGCAAAGTCAATAGAAGAAGATCCAACCGGTAAATCAACCACATCTCCTTTGGGAGTAAAAATAAAAATTCTTTCACTTAGAAAATCTTTTTTTATTTCATTTATGGAGTGGGGTAACATAGCGTGTATCCAAGGAGCTATTTCTTTTTTGTTTTTTCTTCCAGCTTTATAAAGAGGATGAGCCGCAATGCCATATTCCGCATTTTTGTGCATTTCTTCGGTTCTTATTTGTATTTCCACCAAATCGCCATTTCCGGTAAAAACAGTGGTATGTAAACTTTGATAACCATTTTGTTTTGGAAAAGCGATATAATCTTTTATTCTGCCTGGAAAAGGTTTCCATGAAGCATGTATGATACCAAGCACTTGATAACAATCTTCAGTTTTTTTCACCATAAGTCTCATTGCTAGAATATCATATATTTTTTCAATATCTTTTTTATATTTTAAATATTTTTTATAAAGACTATAAATACTTTTAACTCTATAATCAGAATGAAAATTGGTAAGATTTTCTTTTGCCAATTCTTTAGATACTGATTTTCTAAATCTTTCTAAATTATTTAATTTTTGGTCGTAATTTTTTTCAAAAAGTGAAGATATTTCGTCAAAACCTTCTTTGTAAACAAAAGGAAATGATAAATCTTCAAGTTTTCTAGACAATTTTCTTATACCCAATCTGTAAGCAATTGGGGCGTAAATTTCCAAAGTTTCTCTGGCAATCCTCTCTTGTTTCTCTTTTGACACAAAAGAAAGAGTTTGCATATTATGAAGTCTATCGCAAAATTTTACAATTAAAACCCTTAAATCTTTAGAAGTGGCAAATAAGAGTTTACGCAAAGCTTCGTTGTGGCGATCTCTGCCATGATATCGCAAGGTTCCGATTTTAGAAACTCCTTCCACAATAAATAATACTTCTTTACCGAATTCTTTTTCTATTGTTTTGGCTTCTGTTTTGGTATCTTCCAAAGTATCGTGCAAAAAACCGGCCACTACCGATACTGCATCCATATTAAGTTTGGCTATATTTTTAGCGGTTTCAAATAAATGGTTAAAATATGGTTCGCCATTGTTTCTTTTTTGTCCTTGATGGGCGATTTTGGCGAATTGATAAGCTTTTCTAATTAGTTCCTTTTCTCTCTTGGTGGTTTTTTTTAAAAGGGCTATTATTTTTTCTACATCATTTTCCATATTATTTTATTATACCACATTTTAAAAATTACAATGGGCACCATTGTAATTTTTAATTTTGATTACTCATTATCAATTAATAAATCTTGATGACCAATCATTTTGTTTTTAATTTTATTAGTTTCTGTTTTTTTAAAATAGTTTAAGTATGTTTCTGGAGAATTAAATTGTTTAAGTATAATTTCTTTTTTACAAGGAATATTATTTTTTAATCCAGCATAATCTAAATAACTGTTCCATTTATAATTACATAAGTTATTTATAATACCTGCCTCCAGCGGATTTTTATGTATATATAAAGATGTCCATAATAATTGTTCATTCTTATAAATCAAGACTGCTTTAAATTGATCTTGAAAAAGAGAGCCAACACGATTGTATTTTTTATTAAAATATTTTGAAAATCCACCACATAATTTTAGTATTAAAATACTTATTGATATGTCTGAATTCTGTTTTATTAATAAATGAAAATGATTTGGCATTAGACAATATGATATTAAATCAAAAGAATTTATAGGCAAAGTTTTTCTTCTATAAGCAGATTTTGGTAGGTGATTATTTTTAATGAGTTCAGGAAACAGATTTTCTTTAAGACGAAACAGGAATACTTTAAAATCTTCCTCATCCTTAAATATTTTCATTTTTCCAACACCTCTATTATAAATGTGATAAATTTCACCTTTAGAAAATTCTTTATAATCTCTATTATTCATAAATAAATTATACCACAAATTAAAAATTACAATGGGCACCATTGTAATTTTTTTTATAATTTCTTTTTCCAACGACCACGACGGCTTGTTTTTTTGGGTTCTTTTAAGATTTCTAACGCTCTTTCTAAAGTAATTTTATAAACATCATCTTCTTTAAGAGAACGAAAATCTTTTTGGTGAACAATATATGGTCCAAATCTTCCAATATTAGCGGTGATTTCTTCTCCAGTTTCCGGATGTTTTCCAAGTATTCGTGGCAGAGAAAGATAAATTAAAGCTTCTTCCAAAGTAACATCATCCGGATTTTTATCTTTGGGAACACTGGCTCTCCTTGGTTTTTCTTTTCCTTTGACAAGCTCGCCCAGTTGGACATAAGGTCCAAATCTGCCATCAAGAACAAAGACCGGTAATCCAGTTTTTGAGTCATTTCCGATTGGTTTAGCCTCTTTTATTTCAGAGCCGTCTATATTTCTCATTCCTTTACAATCAGGAAATTTCTGACAGCTTAAAAATTTTCCACTTTTTCCAAGTTTTATAATCATACTAGATTTACAAAGAGGACATTTTAATTTAGGATCTGCATCTCCGAGAGTGGTTAATTTAGCTGTTTTTTCTTTTTCTTTAATTTCTTTTGAAAATGGTCCATAAAATTCTCTTAAAGTTGGTTCATATTTTCTTTTTCCGTTGGCAATATCGTCAAGTTCATTTTCCATTTCAGCGGTAAAAGTATCACTTATATAATTTTTAAAATTATTTTCCAAAAAAGTGCTGACCACATCTCCGGTATCTGTAGGTTTTAAAGTTCTGCCATCCTTTTCCACATATTCTCTTTCTATTATAGTATTGATTATTGAGGCATAAGTTGAAGGTCTGCCGATACCTCTTTTTTCAAGTTCTTTAATTAAACCGGCCTCGGTATAACGATTGGGTGGTTGAGTTTGTTTTTCTTCTTTGTTTAAAGAAAGCAGATTCAAATCCTCTTTGTTTTTTACTTTAGGCAAATTTATTTCTTCCCCGCGAGCTTGAGGATCTGTCATAAGCCAACCTTCTTTTATTATTCTTGACCCATTGGCAGAAAAATTTGGTATATCAAGGTTGAATCTTTGGGGCATTTTTTCAAGGTTTAACTTTGACATAGTGTCAAGGGTCACCCTTTGGGACAGGGGCAGTTCAAGGGTGACCCTTGACACTATTTTGGTTCGCATAATTTGAGCGTCTATCATCTGACTGGCCAAAGTTCTTTGCCAAATCAAACGGTAAAGTTTTTTCTGGTCATCAGAATATCCGGCATTTTCTTTTTTTAAATTGGTGGGACGAATTGCTTCGTGAGCTTCTTGGGCATTTTTCGCTCTGGTCTTAAAATTTCTACTTTGATGATTTTGAGCACCGAATTTTTGAGTAACCACGGACTTAGCTTGGGCAATAGCCATTGTTGCCAGATTTAAACTGTCGGTTCTCATATAAGTTATTAGTCCGGCTTCGTAAAGTTTTTGAGCTATCATCATAGCGCGTTTCGGAGACATTCCCAGACGGGTGCTGGCGGTTTGTTGAAGAGTGGAGGTAATAAATGGCGGTCGCGGTGTTCTTTTAACTTGGGTTTCAAAGACATCTTTAACAGACCATTTGCCATTCTTTGCTACTTCATAAATTTCATCTGCTTCTTTTTTGGTTTTGGGTTCTTTCATGCAGATAGCGATAAAAGTGTCAGGAACAACACCAAGGTCAGACCTTTCTGACCTTGGTGTTGTTACTTTTAATTCTGCACTTAATACAAAAAATGTCTCCGGTTCAAAAGCTCTTATTTCTCTTTCTCTTTCCATTAAAATTCGCAAAGCGGGGGACTGGACTCTGCCGGCCGAAAGACCATACCTCACTTTTTTCCAAATAAGTCCTGACAAATCATAACCAACCAACCTATCCAAAACTCTCCTTGCTTCTTGAGCTTTTCTTAAGTTTTGATCAATAGAACGAGTGTGTTTCAATGCCTCTTCAATGGCATCTTTAGTTATTTCCTGATAAGAAGCTCTGCTGATTTTCAAATCTTTTAGTTTTAGTTTTTTTATTTCTTCGGCTATGTGCCAAGCAATAGCTTCACCTTCTCTATCAGGGTCAGTAGCAAGTATCACCTCATCTGCTTTTTTAGTGAGTTTTTTTATTTCTGCTACCACTTTTTCTTTTCCTTTTGAAATTTCATAATGAGGAATAAAACCAGCTTCTATATCAATAGCTTTTTTATTTGATTTTGGTAAATCACGAATATGACCAACACTGGCTATTACTTCATAATCGCTGCCGATATATTTACCAATAGTTTTTGCTTTGGCAGGGGACTCTACTATTAATAATTTCATAATAAGTACAGAATAAGTGATAAGGGTAAAAAAAGCAAAAATGAGACAAACAAAAACCCTGCACCAGAGCAAAGCTTGGTACAAGGCAGATTACCCCGAGGAGTGATTTGCGTTGCTCGGTCGAGTATCGTAAACCACTCGGGGGTAGAGTTTGAAGGTATAGGAAAGAACTCACCCCATGGCAGTTGCTGTAGCTATAACCTCATTAATCCTCTCCAACAAATGTATTATAGTATTTGCCAGACCTGGCAAGATGGCCGTGGCAACCATCATTACAAAACCGGCCATCAGAACGTACTCGACGAGATCTGGACTGTTGGGATAATCATCCCCATCCACCGTCTTCCGTCGACGTAGCACGATCATTCCTAAGAAAAGGACTGCCACCACTGCACATACGATCCGAACCATTGATTCTTCCATTTTGGACCTCCTATTCTTGATTATATCACCTCCATATGATTTGTCAAGTGTCAAGGTTCCCCTTGACACTATTAAGAAAGGTGGATTTCGCCGAGAAATTCTTTAATAAGACCTTTGAGTTCAAGAAGTGAAAGTAAAGTTTGGGCTTCGCCAGTAGAAATTTGATGTTTAGTATTGGCTTGTCGTAAAATTTCATCACGCGGTAATGGCTCTATTAAAAGTTTTACAATCATTATTTCTTTTTCCGAGCAATCAAAATATTTTTCATCATCATTTTTAGTATTTCCATTTTCCATTTTTTCTAAATGCAAAGCTTCTAAAATATCATCACTATCACGAATTAAGGTTGCTCCAAGTCTAATAAGCATATGAGGTCCTTGGCTGGTAGTATTAAAAATATTTCCCGGCAAAGTTAAGACATCTCTGTTGTATTCGGTTGCTAATCGCGCCGTGATAAGAGTGCCTGATTTTTTTTCAGCTTCTATTACCAAAGTGGCATGGCTCATACCGGCCATAATCCTATTTCTTTGAGGAAAACTCCATTGAGTCGCTTTAAACTCCGGTTCAAATTCATTCATTAAAACACCTCCTTTTTCTATAATTTCTTCAGCCAAATGAATGTGTGATTGCGGATGTAAAACTTCAAGAGAAAGTCCGGAACCCGGTATGCTAATAGTGGGCAGATTATTTTTAAGGGCGACGCGATGAGCGATTGAATCAATTCCTAAAGCCAAACCGGAAACAATCGTAATCGGATAACCACGCAAACCTTCCATTAAAGTTTCCACCGCTTCCTTGCCGTAGCTTGTATTTTTACGGGCACCGACTACACAAAGAAGTTTTCTTTTCCAATCTGGTATTACGCCGGCATAAAATAGTTTTTCCGGCAATTGATTTATTTCTTCTAAAAGTGGTGGCCAATTTTTTCTATCCAGTTTTTTAATTTTATACACCATTTCCAATTATTGTATCATTTGTTATCATTTAAGTATGCTTGATATTAAATTTATCAGAGAGAATGCGGAACTGATACAAGAAGGCGCTAAAAAAAAGCGAATTGATTTTGATGTTAATGAGTTAATTAAAGTTGATGATAAGAGAAAAGGGATAAGTCAAAAACTTGAAGAGAAAAGAGCCAAACAAAACAAAACAAGCGAAAAGGTGGCTGAAGCGGGACAAGTGGGAAATATAACAGAAAAAAGAAAGTTGATAGAAGAAATGCAACCTTTAAAAATAGAAATACAAAAACAAGAAGAAAAACTCAAAGAAATAATGATTGAATGGCAAAAACTTATGATAAAAGTGCCGAATATTCCAGATATATCAGTGCCGGATGGTAAAGATGAAGAAAGTAATCAGGAAATAAAAAAATGGGGGGAGTTGCCAAAATTTGATTTTAAACCAAAAAATCATATTGAAATAATGAAAGCTTTGAATATGATTGATTTAGAAAGGGGCGTTAAAGTGGCTGGTTTTCGTGGATATTTTTTAATTGGAGATGGTGTCAGATTGCAGTTTGCTCTTTGGCAATTCATTAATGATTTTTTTCAAAAAAAAGACGCCAAAGAAAATAAAAAATGGACTCCAATGATTGTTCCTTCACTACTTCGTCAAGAGCCGTTTATCGGCACCGGATATTTACCGCAAGGGGAAGAAGATTTATACAAAACCCAAGATGGTCAATATCTTTCCGGAACAGCTGAAGTGGCGATGATGAGTTATTTTATGGATGAAGTGTTGGATAAAAAAGATTTGCCGAAAAGAATGCTTGGATTTTCCAATGCTTACCGTCGCGAAGCGGGAGCGTATGGTAGAGACACTAAAGGTATATTACGAGTGCATGAGTTTTATAAATTTGAACAAGTGATATTATGCGAGGCGAGCCATACTGAATCCGTTAAATATCATGAAGAAATTCAAGCGAATACTGAAGAAATTACGCAAGCACTTGGATTGCCATATCGTGTTGTAATTAATTGTGCGGGAGATCTCGGACTTGGTCAAGTTAAAAAATATGATATTGAAGTTTGGTTGCCTGGAGAAAATGCGTATAGAGAAACCGGTTCGGCTTCATATTTTCATGATTTTCAAACCCGCAGATTGAATATTCGTTACCGAGATGAAGATGGCAAATTGAAATTTGCTCACTCTCTCAACAATACCGCTCTTTCCGGCAGACCTTTAATCGCTATAGTGGAAAATTACCAACAAGCCGATGGTTCTGTTATTATTCCAGAAATTCTTCGTCCTTATATGAGAGGACAGGAAAAGATTTCTAACAAAAGTAACCAATGGTAACCCTTGGTTAAAATAAATAAATATGTCTGGAAGGAGAAAATATAAGAGAGCTTCCACTAGGATTGCCAGAAGAAATAAAATAAAAAAAAATATCAGTTTATTTTTAAAAATAAGTTTACCGATTGTTTTGTTTATTGGTTTTATTTTTCTGACGCGAGCCGAATTTTTGCAAGTGAAAAATTTTAAAGTGTTGGGAGCGGAAACTGTAACGACGGAAAATATAAAAAACACGGCTTTTAATTTTATTTTAGGTAATAGATTTTTATTTATACCAAAATCAAATATTATTTTTTTAAATAAAGAAAAATTAACAAATCTGCTTCTTTCTAAATTTACAAGATTAAAAAAAGTGGAAATTGACAAACATTTTTTTAACAAAAGTATTAATATTAAAGTAATAGAAAGAAAAGCTAAATTTAAATGGTGCACTAAAGAAAATCAATGCTTTTTTATGACCAAAGATGGGCTTGTTTTTGAAAAGATTTTAAGAATTGCCAGCTCTACTAAAATAGCCTCAAATAGACAAAACTTGGACACTCTAATTATTTTTAAAGGTCTTTTAAAAGGAAATCCTTTAATGAAAAATTTTGCCACTCCGGAAGAAATGCAAAGTTACTTAAAATTGGTTGAGATTTTTAAAAAGGTCGGTTTTAAAGTTAGTTCAATAAATATAAAATTTTCTGATAAAGCTATAGCTAAAACAAATGTTGGTGATATTATATTTAATCCAAAAGAAACTAATCTTTCTTTAGTGACCGAGAATACTATTCTTTTAATCAATAAAATAAAAAACAAAAATCCTTCTGCTCAATTTGATTATATTGACGCTCGCTTTGGCAATAAATTTTATTATAAACTGCGTTAATATTTTTCGTCCATATTATTTGTTATAATATTTATATGTCTGAAATTTATGAAATGGATTCATTTTTTTTGGCTTATGTGAAATGGCACTATAGTCAAGGGTTAAAAGAACTTTTTGGAGTAACCGAAAATTTTTTGTGGTTTGTGAGTAATTTTTTCTCGTTTAGATTATTGTTTAAAACTTTGTTTACTCCTTGGAAAAAATTGGGTGAAAATTATGAAGGAGGTTTTGATTTAACCGCTTTTGCTTCCACTTTTATTGTCAACACTCTAATGAGAGCGGTTGGTTTGGTGACTAGGTCTTTAGTTTTGTTGGTAGGATTTATATCTTATATTTTAATTTTAATTTTTGCATTCTTTATTTTTATTATATGGGTTTTAGCTCCCGTCATACTTATAGGTGTCGCAATATTATCAGTCACTTTTTTTATAGTATAGTTTTTATTTTAATATGACTTTTAAAGAACTTAAAAAAATATCAAGACCTCATTATTATTGTCTTACTTTAGATAAATTCTTTCCTAAAGTTTTTAGGGTCGCTTTAAGGAAAGGGACAGCTTTGGCGGCTCTTATCTCTTTTGCTCTTTCTTTTGATACTTTGCCTTTTTATTTCGGCAAAGCCGACGGTATGTTTTTTCTTTTTATTTTCATTTATCTCATTCTTTCTTTTCTGGAATTTTTTTATAAATCAATGATGGCTGAAGGTTTGCAAGTAAGTATAAATGAAAGTCTTATAAATAGAAACAAAAATCTTGACTATGCTCTATCTGGTATATTATTTACTACCGATGAAATTGATGTCACCAAATCTTTATTAGAAAGCGAAATTGGCGCTGAGATTTTGGTAAGATTGGCTATACCAAAAGAAAGTGTTAAAAATTTTATTTATTCCGAAAGGTCGCCTATTATGGCTTCATCTTTAGATTTTGAGAGCGAATTTGTTAATTTATCCGTCTATGTGGATACTATTTATAAAATAGACAAATCTTTATCCTCTTTTCTTTCTCAAAATTCTATAAATCAAAAAGAACTTAAAAAAACCGTTTCTTGGATAATGAAAAGGGAAGAACGCAAGCGTCGTCAAGAAAGATTTTGGAGCAAGGAGAATTTGGGGATTATTCCTTCAATCGGCACTAGTTGGTCATATGGAATAGCTGTTGATTTAGGCAAATACGGAGTATCTTTTGAAAAAACCACCAATCTCTCTTTATTTGATATTGAAAATGGTTATAGAGATGGAGAGGTGGCTACTCTTGAAAGAATATTGGAAAGAAGAGCGGAGGCTAACGCTATTATAATTGATGATGACGAAAAAGTAGCTAGAGATATTGTGGCGAGACTTTTGAAAAAAATTAAGTTGGGAATTTCTTTACCTTCTATTGAACATAAAACTATTATTGAACTGGACGCTAATTCTTTAATAGCCACTTATAAAAATAAGGGAGATTTTGAAGCGGAATTTTTGAAAATTTTAAATCAATCTATTTCCGCCGGCAATGTTATTCTTTATTTAAGAGATCTTTCCGGTTTTTTAAATAGCGCTAAGAATTTGGGTGTCAATCTATCATCTATTTTAATTCCTTATCTTTCTTCTAGAAATCTTCAGGTAATAGCTTTTGTAACTAATGCTGATTTTCATTTTTTTATTGAAACCAATCCTTCTTTTTTAGAAAAATTTGAAAGAGTTATTCCGAATAAAGCGGGAGTAGAAGCGTCGGTTGACGTTCTTTTGGAACGATTTTCCTCTATTGAAAAACAATATGGAATTATTTTTTCAATACCTTCTATTTTAGCTTTAGCGAATGCCGCTGATCGTTTTATTACTTATGGAGAAATGCCCGCCAAAGCACTTGATATGCTGATAGAAATAGCTCCTTGGGTGGCGGAGCGAAAGATATTTGTTGTCGGGGAAAAAGATGTGGATATTTTTGTTTCCGAAAAAACGGGTATTACCACTGGATTGGTGAAAGAAAAAGAAGCTCAGAAAATAAAACACTTGGAAGAATTGTTACATAGAAGAGTGATTGGTCAAAATGAAGCGGTAAACGGTGTTGCTAACGCTATAAGAAGATCTCGTTCCGGAATAAATAATCCTAAAAAACCTCTAACCTCTTTCCTTTTTATCGGTCCGACCGGTGTTGGCAAGACAGAAGTTTCAAAAGCTTTGGCTGAAAGTTTTTTTGGCAATGAAGAAAAAATGATTCGTTTTGATATGTCTGAATATAACGGACCGGGAGCATTTTCTCAACTTATCGGAGATTTTGCTATGAATAGAAGCGGTCTTTTGGCAAGTAAAATAAGAGACAATCCTTATAGTGTTCTTTTATTGGATGAATTTGAAAAAGCGGCTAAAGATGTTTTAGATTTATTTTTGCAAATTTTAGATGAAGGTATTTTTACCGACGCTTTAGGTAGACAAGTAAATTGTCGCAATCTTATTATCATCGCCACTTCAAATGCCGGCAGTTCTCTTATTTGGCAGACTATCAAACAAAATAAAGATTTGGCGGGTTCAAAAGATTTAATTATAAACTCAATTATAAAAGATAAAATTTTCCGTCCGGAGCTTTTTAATCGTTTTGATGGAGTTATATTTTTTCATCCTTTACAAAAGGGAGAGCTGGAAAGTATTGCTAAACTCGGACTTCAAAAATTAGCAAGGAGACTTAAAGAACAAAATATTGAATTGGTTATAAATAAAGATGTTATTAATTTCTTGGTGGAAAAAGGGAGTAATCCGCAGTTTGGTGGACGCTCTATAAATAGGGCAATTCAAAATGAAATAGAAAATCTAGTGGCTAAAAAAATAGTTAGTGGGGAAGCCAAAGCGGGAAGTAAAATTGAAATTACAAAAGAAGAATTAAAATAAAATACCTCACCCCTCACTTCGTGTAGCCCTCTCCTTATTAAGGAGAGGGTAAGGGTGAGGTTAAATAAAAATTATATCTTAAAATAAAGATGTTTTAATTTTAAGATTAAATACCTCACCCCTCACTTCGTGTAGCCCTCTCCTTACTAAGGAGAGGGAAAAATTAAAAGAAATTTGCCCCAAAGGGCAACCCTTGAACTGCCCCTGCCCCAAAGGGTTGCCCTTAGAAATTTCTTTTTGTCTGCGTTAGTCATAAGGATAAGACTCTTGAAGTAATTTATTTAGGTTTTTCTCTCCCTCTCCTTATTAAGGAGAGGGTAGGGGTGAGGTTAATAAAAATCAGGCATCAAAAAATGGCTCTGTTGAGTTGTTTTTTAGGAATTTAAAAAAGAAAATAATTTTTAGCTAAATTTTCCTTGACAGATTTTTTGGTTGTGATATACTTTTTGCTAGTAAGTTCGCTAAATTCACCCCTCAATTAGGACACTCCACTTTTAATATTTGTAATAATACCAACTACACTGGCAACTTCCAGTGCTGTTTTGTATCCT
>QILQ01000006.1 GCA_003233455.1 Candidatus Zambryskiibacteriota bacterium
ATTACCAAAGATAAAGGATGAATATGTCCTTCTTTTTTATCCATTTTTTTCATATAGCCATTATATAGAATAATATGTTATTATCCAAGTATGCATTTGGTATCAGAAATTATCACTTACTCTTTTCTTTTTATCGCTTTATATCTTGAAGTATTTTTTTTAATCGCCTATTTTGAATTTAGAGAAAAAGAGAGTAAAATTTTAAAACCAAAAACCTTAAAAAAGTGGCCGAGTGTTTCTATCATAGTGCCTGTTTGGAATGAGGAAAAAACAATACTCAAAACTATTTTTTCACTTTTAAAACTTAATTATCCCAAAAACAAACTCTTAATTTTTATAGTAGATGATGGTAGCACTGACAAAACATGGAATATTATTCAAAGATTTGCACGCCACAAACAAGTAAAACTTTTAAGAAAACAAAATGGAGGTAAACATACTGCTGTCAATTACGCTCTGAATTTGGTAACTTCTGATTTAATCGGTTGTCTTGACGCTGATTCCTTTGTTCATTCGGAAGCTTTAAAAAGGATTGCTATTCAGTTTGAAGATGTTGAAATTATGGCGGTTACTCCTTCCATAAAAGTGTTTGAACCGAAAGGTTTATTAGCTCTCATTCAAAAAGCTGAATATATGTTTGGTATTTTTCTTAGGAAAGTTTTTCATTCTTTAGACGCTATTTATATTGCTCCCGGTCCATTTTCTATTTTTAGAAAATCTGTTTTTGAAAAAATAGGCGATTATAGACATGCGCATAATACCGAAGATATGGAAATGGCTATGCGAATGCAAAAAAATAATATGAAAATTGGCAATGTCCATAACGCTTTTGTCTATACTGTCGCTCCGACCAGTTTTAGTTCTCTTTATAGACAGCGTTTGCGTTGGGTTTACGGTTTTATTAAAAATGCCATTGATTACAGAGAAATATTTTTTAAACCTCAATATGGCAATCTAGGGATTATTGTATTGCCGGCGGCCGGTTTTTCGGTCATCTCCACTCTATATTTTTTGGCAGCTATGATTTCAAATTGGCTTAATCTTTTAATTCTTAAAATAAAAGAAATTTCCACGGTCGGTTTTTCTTTTCAGGGTTTTAATCTAGATTTCTTTTATATAAATACCGATATAATTGTTTTTGTGTCTTTATTTGCAATTTTAGGAACACTTTTTATTATAATAAGCTCGCGTAAACTGGCGGAAGAAAAAAACAAATTTGGATTGGATAGTATATTTTTTCTCATTTTTTATACTGTACTTACTTCTATTTGGATGACTAAAGCGGTTTATAATGTAGTTTTTTCTAAAGGCACTAAATGGCGTTAATCATTACACCACATTTTAAAAAATACAAAGATGCCCATTGTGCTTTAATAATTTGTGGTATAATAGTGTGTTGCTATTAATTTCTTTATGATTTATAGTTTATTTAATGGAATGGAAAAAATATTTATATACTTTTTTGATTACAGCTATTATATTTGTAACGGCTATTTTTGCCAGTAATTATTTTGGGCAAAAAAAGATAAATGAAATCAAAGATATAGAAAGCCAAATTGCGGTGGATATTATTGCTTCTGAAACTCAATTTTCCCTTCTTTCCGAGCTTCCTTGTCATCAAATAAAAAGCGGTTATCTCTCAAAAGAGCTAGCTACTTTAGGCGATAAACTTTCTTATATGGAAGAAAATAGAGGCTCTGACAATAAAGAAGTTTTAAATTTAAAAAAATATTATTCTCTTCTTCAAATTAAAGATTTTATTTTAATGCAAAAGATTAAAGAAAAATGCTTCAACAGTTTATCGGTTAAAACAAATAATAATATTAAAAAGAATGGACTCTCTATAGTATATTTTTATTCTAATTTAGAAAATGATTGTCCTGATTGTCAAAAAGAAGGTTTTGTTCTTACTCGATTGAGAGAAGAATATCCAAACTTAAGAGTTTACGCTTTTGATTACAATCTTGATCTCTCAGTTTTGCAAACTTTAATAAATATTTATAAAATAAAAAATAAACAGCCAACGCTTCTTATAAATGGAAAAGTTTATTATGGTTTTAAATCTATTGATGATATAAAAAATATCCTGCCAGCTCTCAAAGAGATTGATAAACAAAAAGCTCTTAAAGAAACTCTCAAATCTAAAAAAGCCACTTCTACTACTGAGAAGTAAATTAGTTTTTACATATCAAAATTACGCAATTCACCTGTTTTGAAAGACTTATGAGTATAAAATTATCTCCTATTTTGGGCAGTTTCTAAATGATTTTCAGTTATTGCAACAATGTAAAGAGTTCTTTCTGGCTCTATATCAAAATAAAATATTCGAGCATTTTGTTGTAATTTTAATTCTTTGAGTTCAATATCTGAACCTAAACCGTTGAAAAATCTTTTATAAACACCTCTACAAAAAACAGGTATACGATCTATGTGATTCCTTTGAAAATCTGCTTGGGAATGTATTTTTGTTCCAATAGTTTTTAAAATTTTGATGGTTTTTTTAGCCTTATTGTTATTCAATAACGAAATCTCACAAAGTTTTTCATTATATTTTGAAAAAGATATTAAATATGGCTGAGCTTCAGGAGACTCAGTATTTTGAGGTAATTCGGCAACAGTTTTTGGTATATTACCCTTATTTGAAACTTGAGTTACATTATCTGGGATATCAGACATAATTCAATTTTTAGCCGCTTTAAGTTTTTGAGAATAAAAACTTTTCATAGTTTTAAGAGATATTTCATTTTCAGAATTTTCAGAATTTTGTAAACCTTCTCGAGCTTCATTCCAAGGTATTTCAGAGTGTGTAAGCATTTCGAGATAATCAGCATCAAAGCCTCCGTATACAGACCAAACACTATCTAATAATTTTTTATTTTCAGAAGATAAAGATTTAAGTAAAGTATTATCAACCCTTTTTTGTATTGGGTTAAATCCAAACTTTCTATATTTTATATACAAACTCTTTATTGCTGGTCCATGAACCCACGCTTCAATTTTTTCATTAAAAAGCTTTTTATTTTTTAACACCAAAGACCATGCTTGTGTATAATAAACAAGTTTCTGAAGTTTTTTGTTAGTTATCGGCTTTTTATCTTTATTTGCTTTGTCTATAAAATACTCGGCAACAGATAAAGCGGTTACTTTTTTAATAGTTGAACTCATATTTACATTATATCAATTTGTGTTTCTACAAGTGATACATAAAGTGTATAACTTTAGGGCTGAGTTTGAGCCACCTGTCAGATTTGAACTGACGACATCCACTTTACAAAAGTGGCGCTCTACCAACTGAGCTAAGGTGGCTTATGTATTTATATGCCCGACTATTATATTACAAATTTTTTATCAATCTTCTATCTTTCCTTTTGGACTAGTATTTTTTTGTTCAGTTATTTTTTTTAAATAAAATGACACCGAACCTTTGTTGATAATATTTTTATGACCCATAATAACATTTTGTCTCGCTTTGTATTCCTTCATTATTTTTTGTTCCACTTTATCCAGTAAATTTTTGCAAATAATTTTTGCCTGAATAAGAATGATATAATAAATACTTTGAATAAGTTGCAGACTCTTGGATTTAAAGTAAAAAACAAGTCTATTTGACTTAGAATCAAATTTTCTTATAAGTCTTAATAAAATATTTTCTCGGTGATGTTTCAACTCAATAATTTTTATAAATATCATAGTTGACCCGATAAAAAGCGACGAAACGAATATCACTATAGTTATCATATTTTTTAGTTAATTGAAAATCTAACAAATTTGCTGATTTTTATTCTTTCTCCAAATTTTTGATTGGCTTGTTCCACTAAATTACGGATAGTTAATTCCGGATTTTTAATGAAAGTTTGTTCTAGCAATACTTTTTCTTTAAAATAAGAAGAAAGCTTGCCTTCTAATATTTTATCACGAATTTCTTTTGGTTTCTTTAAGTCTATATCTTTTTTAAAAAGTTCTTCAGCTTTATTTTTCTCTTCTTTTTTAACATCTTCTATTTTTAGATATGTCGGAGCCAAAGCGGTTATATGCATAGCAATATCTCTAGCCAAAGTTTGAAAATCTTTATTATGAGCCACAAAGTCGGTTTCGCATAAAAGTTCTATCATTGTCCCAACGGAATCGTTTGAATGAATATATGAAGTAACAATACCGGAACCCAAAGTTCTGGTTGATTTTTTATCTGTTGATTGCTTGCTTATCTTGCGTAATATTATTTTAGCTTTCTCAAAATCTCCATCGGCTTCTTCTAAGGCTTTTTTGCATTGCATAACAGATACTCCGGTGGCATCACGCAATTCTTTTATTTGATTAGTAGTTATCATAATTATTTTTTAAAAGCCTCGCTTATTTTTTCTACAAAAAATTGAATACTGGCAATATTGGAATCATTGGCGACAATAGGATAATCAATATTTGATATGTTATTATCCGAACCGCATAAAGCGACAACCGGTATATTCAAACTCCGAGCTTCTCTTAAAGCTGTTTCTTCAAATCTGGGGTCAATAATAAAGAGAGCTTTGGGT
The DNA here is from genome assembly GCA_003233455.1 of Candidatus Zambryskiibacteriota bacterium. Taxonomy (GTDB): domain Bacteria; phylum Patescibacteriota; class Minisyncoccia; order Phycocordibacterales; family WO2-35-19; genus WO2-35-19. The sequence continues at coordinate 4,533 of QILQ01000006.1, forward strand.
AGAGTAATCATATCTTTTATGCCACCAAACATTTTTTGCAATTTTTCTATTTTTCTATCTATTAACAATCTTTCTTTTTTGGTGTATTTAGTTAACTCTCCTTTTTCTTTTTGAGATAATAAATTAAGCATCATATCCACTCTTTTTCTGATTTCTCCAAAGTTTGTAAGTGTTCCTCCAATCCAACGACTAGCCACATAAGGAGTTTCCACTTTCTCGGCTACTTCTTTTATTATTTTTTGAGCTTCATTCTTACCACCCACAAAAAGTATTACGGATTTATTAGCTACCAAAGAAGAAACAAATTCAAAAGCTTTATTTAAAGAATTTTCAGTTTTTTCCAAATCAAAAATATCAATTCTGTTTTTGGATCCAAATACATACGGAGTGACGCTTGGATGCCTTCTGGATTTGCCAAAACCAAAATGAGCCCCTATTTCAAAGAGTTCATCTAAATTTTGAGTTGTTTTTGTTTTTTCTGCCATACAGTCTAAAATCTTATCAAACTTGTTGGAAAGCGTCAATAATGTTATCAATTTGACCTTTCATTATATTTTCTATGCCATGCCAATTTTTATTTAATCTATGATCAGTCACTCTATCCTGAAGAATATTATATGTTCTTATTTTCTCCGACCTATCCACTATCCCCACTTGTTCTTTGCGATTAGCGGCATATTTTTTATCTTCTTCTTTTTTCTGCAACTCTTCAAGTTTGGCTGAAAGTATTATCAGAGCTTTTTCTTTATTAGCACTTTGGCTTCTTTCGGCGGTGGAACGCACTACTAAACCAGTAGGTTTATGAGTAAGGCGGACGGCAGTCTCAACTTTATTAACATTTTGACCTCCCTTGCCTCCAGAACGCGAAAATTCAACTTCCAAATCAGCCGGATTAATTTCAAATTCCATTTTTTTACGAATTGGTAATATGGCCACTGAAGCGGTGGAAGTATGCACTCGTCCCATTTTTTCAGTTTTAGGCACTCTCTGTATCCGATGTATACCGGTTTCGTATCGTAAATCTCTGTAAACATCTTTGCCACGGATTTCAAAAGAAGCTTCTTTATAACCACCGAGAGGTGATTGAGATTCATCTAAAATAGCCACAGACCAACCGCGAATATCAGCGTATCTGCGATACATATTAGCGAGTTCTTCGGCGAAGAGAGCCGCTTCTTCGCCACCAACTCCGGCTCTGACTTCAAGTGCTATTTCATTGGGAAATTCTTCTTCTTTTTTTCGTTGTTTTTCCTCTTCTTCTAATATTTCATCCATTTGATATATAAGTGCTTTTTTTTGGATTTCAATATTTTTCAAATCATTTTCAGCCAATTCTTTCATCCCTTCTTCTTTTTGAAGTTCTAAAATATCTTCTTCTTCTTTGAGAAGTCTTTCTAGATTTTCCGCCAAATATTGAGTTTTGACATTTTTTTTGTATTTTTCTAGATCCATTAAGAGGTTACTTATTTCTTTGTTTTAGTTTTTTTTGCGGCTTCTCTACGGGCTTTAAATTTCTCTACTCTGCCGGCAGCATCAATCACTTTTTCATTACCGGTAAAAAATGGATGACAAGCGCTGCAAATTTCCACCTTTATTTCTTTTTGAGTAGAACCAACACTAAACTTGTTACCACAAAGACAACTTACTTTAGCATCTGTATAATATTGGGGATGGATTTCTTTTTTCATATTATTATTTTTATCTTCATCAATATAACATATTTAAAAATTTAGACAAATGAAAAATCGGTCTGAGGTTCTTCCCCTAAGGGAGTCAGCGCTGCAGACCGATTTATTTTTTTCGGACCTCTCTATTTGAGGCCCTAGAGGTACCTACAGGCACCTCAAAACAAACAATGACTATTGTTCATCCCCTGGCGACCTCGGTCGCCAAGGAAAATCAATATTCTTCATCTGATAATAGTATATCATTTCCAAATATTTTGTCAAGGAAAAATCAATTTAAATTGGGGATATTCTAAAATAGTCTTATTTTTAAACATATTTAAATGAGTGTTTTTTATTGACTTTTTTTTTTTATTTTGAATTTGTAACATTATTATAATGTAACATTTTTTACTATAAAATTTTTTCTTTTTAAAAACCTTTTAATGGATCAATCATTGTCAGTTGTATATTTTCGGCTTTAGCTAATACTTGAGTACCATAAAAAGTATTTCTAGGTCTTCTGTTGTCACATTTTCGTCCTGAATAATATCTGCAAGCGGCGTTGCGTTCGGCGGTATACCCTCTTTTATCAGCTCCTAAATCCGCCATATAAACCGCGGTGGCCAAAATAGCGTGTTCCGGATTCCATGGATTTACTTCATTTGCTTTAATACCCAAAGTTTTACCTAGTCTATTTTTAAAAAGTTCCCAAGTGGAAGGAATAAATTGGGAAGGACCCATACCACCACCATAACCGCGTCCAGAATAATATTTTGTACCTGGTGGGCAAGAAACCGGAGTCATCTTCCAATTTTTGCCAAGTCTGTTTGTTATGTTTTTAAATGGTGCGGTATCTCGCGGAGCTTTCATTATTTTTTCAAATAAAGTGCCTGTATTTTTACCGGCTCCATCTCCGGTTTCCAAATTATTTAGTAAACAAGAACCTTGATTCTTACCCAAATCAGATTCTTGAGTAAGAATAGCTAAAATAAGAGCCGAACGAACACCAGTTTTATCTGAAGCCAAGTTTGCATATCTGAGAGCATCGCCAAAAGCTATACCTTTAGTATCGCGCAAAGCGAACAAAGCTACTCTAATTTGGGCCGCCTTTTTTTCTTTTTCGGCGATTACTTGCTCATAAGTTTTTTCTTGAAATTTATTTATGTTTATAAGTCTTTGTTTTTCTTTTTTATCCAACTCCACTTTTCTTTTATCTGTTTCTATTTTAGCTTTGGTATCCACTTCCTTAATTCTTTTTTGGTTAAGAATTTCTTTTTCAGCATCAGTCTTGGCTTGCAATTTTCTTATTTCATTAAATTGGTTTTTTAAAGATATTTTAATGGAATTATAAGAATCAACATCTTCAAAAAATTGAGACAAATTTTTATTGGAAAGCATTACTTCCACCAAAGAATAAGAATCCATCTCATTGGTTGATTTTAAAATAGAGGTCAATGATTCTTTATCTTTATTCATTTTTTCTTCAAGTTCGGCTATAGTTTTATTTTTAAGTCCTATATCGCGGGTTAATTGTTCTATTTGAATTTGTCTTTTTTTTATATAAGCCTTAGCTTTATTTATTTTTGCTTGCAAAACAGAAGCATCTCTTTTAAGAGAAGCGGTGCCGGTCTTGGTCTGTCTAAGAATATTCTCCCAATTAGCAATTTCTTTTTCAGTTGCTTGCAATTCGGCTCTCCATTTAGTTTCCTGTTCTTGTATTTGCTGCTCGGTCAAGGCTGTGGAATGAAGAGGTGCTAGTAAAAAAAAGCCGACAAAGAATAAGAGAATTATAGTCAATGATGAACTGGAAATAAGACTATATTTATAAAATTTCATACAAATATATTATATCAAATTTTAGATAATTAGAGAAAAACTCTAAAAGAAAATTTTAAAAAATATATAAAAATTATTCTTTCGGAGTTTCTTTTAAGTCTTCTTTTTTGGTTTCAGTTTCCTCTCTTTTTTCTCCTTCTTTTTCTTTGCCTTTCTTTTCAACTTCTATTTGAGAAAGGTCGGCTGACTGGTTTTCTTCTTCTGTTTTTTCCTCTTTGGGAGTAGCTACGGTAGCTACCACTTCATCCGCATTTTCCATAAGTTCAACTCCTTCGGGCATAACGATATCTTTAGCTAAAATTTGACCTTCAAGTTCAAAAATAAAGGAAATATCAACTTCAATTTTAGCGGGCAAATTTGAAGGTTCAGCCATTACTTTAATTTCACGCAAAATTTTCATTAAAACTCCACCCAAATCTTTTACCGCTAAAGAAACACCCACGAATTCAATTGGAACTTCAATTTCAACTTTATGTCCTTTTTCAAAAATATAAAAATCAGCATGTCTAGGAATATCTGTTATCGGATCTAAATCAACAGCGTGAATAAGAGCCTCCAATTCTCCTTCAGGGGTGGATAATTTAACAACAGTAGACTCTCCCGCGTTTTTCCAAGCTTTTAAAAATTCATTTTTTTTAATCTTAATTGGAGTAGATTCTTTTTTATGTCCATAATAAACAGCCGGCAAAAAACCTTCATCTCTTAAAGCTTTTAATCTGCCTCCGATTTTTTCTCTCTTTTCCGCTTTTATATTTATAATCATAACAAAGATATCCTAACATTCTATATTTAAAATTACAAATTATTAACACTCTTATCAACATTTTTTCATTTTTAAAATTCTTATTTAGTATACAATGAAAATATATGAATATTTTTAGTGAAAATAAAAATTTTGATTTCGTAGCTATCGGAGACATTACCACTGACGCTTTTATTAGATTAAAAGACGCTAAGATAATTAACGATGAGGGGGGTGGAAAAAATGAACTTGCTTTAAGATTTGGAGATAAAGTGCCTTATGAATCTTTAGAAGAAGTGAGAGCGGTTGGCAATAGTGCCAATGCCGCCGTTTGTGCTACTCGGTTGGGGCTTAGTTCCGCTTTAGTAACGAATGTTGGAGATGACCATAATGGAAATGAATGTATCGCTACCCTAAACAAAAATAAAGTTTCCACTAATCTTGTTTCTACCCATAAAGGTAAAAAAACAAATTATCATTATGTTTTATGGTTTGAAGATGATCGCACTATTTTGGTAAAACATCATCAATATGAATATAAATTACCAGATATGGAAACGCCTAAGTGGATTTATCTTTCTTCTTTGGGAGAAAATTCTTTAGATTATCACAAAGAGATTGTTGAATATTTGAGAAATCACCAAGAGGTAAAATTAGTTTTTCAACCGGGCACTTTTCAAATGAAAATGGGAATTGAAAAATTAAAAGACTTGTATACTCATACTGATATATTTTTTTGCAATATGGAAGAAGCTAAAAAAATCTTAAATAGACCGGATGAACAAGATGTAAAAAATTTATTGAAAGAAATGCATAAAGTGGGTCCAAATGTAGTAGTTATTACCGATGGACCTAAAGGAGCTTACGCTTATGATGGTTATGAAGGGTTTTTTATGCCACTTTTTCCTGACGAAAAACCTCCATATGACCGCACCGGTGCCGGCGACGCTTTTTCAGCCACTTTCACTTCCGCTATCGCTTTAGGTAAATCTCTACCAGAAGCTTTTCTTTGGGCTCCAGTTAATTCTATGTCGGTGGTTCAATATGTTGGTGCTCAAAAAGGTTTGCTTTCTCAAGAAGAAATACTTAAGTTTCTTTCTAAAGCACCGGAAAATTATCATCCAGAAAAAATTATGTAACTTTACCCTACTTCCTTTATCACTCCCTGCCTATTTTATCACCTTACCTCTATCACACCTCACTTCTCACCTCTCTTCTTTTTACTACACCTCTAACCTCACCCTTTTTTATTACCTCACCCCTATCTCTATTATTTATCACCTCACCCCTAGCCCCTCTCCTTACTAAGGAGAGGGGAAGCGAGAAACTCAAACTTTGTAATAAATTTATATGGGGTGAGGTAATATTATAAAAAAATAAAATATATTACAAATAAAATTTTATTTTTTCAATTACTCTATTTATATTTTTTTTAATCTCATTATTTCTAAATCTCAAAATTTTATAATCAATGTCGGTAAAAAATTTATCTCTGACTGCATCATATTCTTGAGCTTTTTTGGTATTATGTATTTCTCCATCAATTTCAATAATTAATTTCTTTTTAGAACAATAAAAATCAAGAATATAACCACCAATACTATGTTGTCTTCTGAATTTAACTCCTAATTTACAATTTCTTATTTGTTTCCATAACAAATCTTCTTGAAAAGTTGAATTTCTCCTCAATTCTCTTCTTCTCTCTTTTAGTTTACCGATGTTGTAATACTTGGTCATATGATTATCCCCCAGCTTCTACTTACCCACCCTACCTCTTTTTACCACCTCACCCCTAGCCCTCTTCTACTTACTACCACCTCACCCCTAGCCCCTCTCCTTAGTAAGGAGAGGGGAAAGAAAAGATTGATATTATACTAAAGATTAGATGGGGTGAGGTTTTTATTCTATTTATCACCCTCTTGTCTTATCACCTCACCCCTACCCTCTCCTTAGTAAGGAGAGGGGAAAGAAAAGCTTAATATGGTTACCCTTGACTTTTCCTCTCCATCACTTTCTCCACTGCTTTTTCAATATAGCTTATTCCCATATGATAATGTTCTATAAGTTCGGCTGGAGTGCCGGATTGACCAAATTTATTATGAATTCCGATAAGTTCCATTGGTGTTGGATAATTTTGGGCTAAAACTTCCGCAATGGCGGAACCTAATCCTCCCACCACTTGATGTTCTTCAACACTCACTACGGCTCCCGCTTCTTTGGCTAAATCAATAATAGCTTCAAAATCTAATGGTCTGATGCTGGAAATATTTAAAACTTTAACTGAAATACCTTTCTCCGCAAATCTTTGAGCGGCGATTATAGCGTTATAAACCAAAGCTCCTGTTGCCATAATAGCCACTTGAGCCTGCATTGGTGGCACAAAAAAGATTCGCGCTTTGCCTATTTCAAAAGGCGTTTCTTCGGTAGTAATAACAGGTGTTTTTTCTCTGGCTAAACGAAGATAAACCGGTTTATTTATTTTAGCCGCCACGATGGTGGCTTTTTTCGCTTCTATAGCGTCGCAAGGAGAAAGCACTATCATATTTGGTAAAACTCGCATTATAGCGATATCTTCAATCGCTTGGTGAGTGCCTCCGTCAGGTCCAACAGAAACTCCGGCATGACTGCCGACTATTTTGACCGGCATATCGTTGTAACAAATAGTGGTTCGTATTTGTTCCCAATTGCGTCCTGGATTAAACATAGCGTAAGAAGAAATGAAAGGAATTTTACCCATAGCTGCCATCCCACTGGCGACTGTCGCTAAATTTTGCTCAGCTACTCCTATTTGAATAAATCTTTCCGGATATTTTTCGGCAAATAAATTCATTTTGGTTGAATCGCTCAAATCAGCACAAAGACCCACCACATTTTTGTCGTTGTCTCCGGCGATAACCAATCCTTCTCCAAAACCCTGACGAATAGGTATTTGCTCTATGTCTTGAGAAAACATTTTATTATTCAATTTTAATTTATTATTTAACATTAATATTTCGTAATTCATTTAAAGCCTTTTCTCCTTCTTCTTTATTTGGTGGTTTGCCGTGCCACTCGTATTTGCGTTCCATAAAAGAAACACCTTTACCCGGAATAGTATTGGCTATTATAACCGAAGGTTTATCAAAAACAGCTTGAGCTTCACCCACTGCACCGACAATTTCTTGAAAATTATGTCCGTCTATACTTTGAACTTGCCAATTAAAAGCTTGCCATTTTTGTTTTAACGGTTCCAGTGGCATAATATCTTCGGTATAACCGGAAATTTGAATATTATTTCTATCAATTATGACTGTTAAATTTTGAAGTTTTTCTTTAGTCGCCAACATTATTCCTTCCCAGATATTTCCTTCTTGCAGTTCTCCGTCACTCATAAGACAATAAAATTGCTTGCCCGAATATTTATCATTATCCATTTTATCAGCCAAACACATCCCCACCGCTTGAGAAAGACCGAGTCCCAACGGACCGGAACTGGTTTCAACAAACGGTAGAAATTCGCGATGAGGATGTCCTTGCAGTCGCGAACCGAATTTACGCAAAGTTTTCAATTCTTCCAATTTGAAATAACCACTGTGAGCCATAGCGGCATAAAGCACGGGACAAATATGACCGTTTGAAAGTATCAGTCTATCCCTGTCTTCCCACATTGGATTGGTGGGGTCATGTTTTAAAATATGAAAATAAAGAGCGGTAAAAATATCTGCCATACCGAGCGGACCAGCTGTATGACCACTTTTTGCTTCTACCAACATTTCAATAATAGACTGGCGAATTTCATTCGCTTTTTGCTCCAGCCATATCATTTTTTTATCTGTAAGTTGATGCATTTTATTTTATGAATTTAAAAGTGGAGACGATTTCAGTAAAGTGGATAAGTTATTGACAAATTTATTAATAAGAATACAATGAAATTATATTTGGGATTATCCCACGACCCCGCCGAAAGGTGGGGGAAATTTTTTATTACGAACTAAATACAACTCAGTAAAAGATTTTGCAACTAATTTACAATCTTCGTCATCAAGCTCTCCTATTTTTATGTGTAAACGCTTACTGCTCAAAATCCTAATTTGACTTAATATAACTATAACATTTTTACCACTCTGTCTTACATTTACATACCAACTTCCTTCTTTTTGTTGAGTTGTCATTGGAATTCCTAAAAATCCTTCTCTACTTAGTTTTTTAAATATTAGAACAGGTCTTGTAAAATCATCACTTTTACCATTAACTTCCACTCCAACATTTTCTCCAACACTACACCACCATATTTCTCCCTCCTTAAACATGGGCGAGTTATACACACCTTTATCTAATTTTTCTTTTCTTTTTATCCATTCTAGAAATCTTTTTATCATTTTTTATATATTTTGCAGTTTAGTTAAAGCTTCTTTGACATCAGGCGCGTCAAAAACAGATGAACCGGAAATAAATGAAGAAACTCCAGCTTCTTTAAGTTTAGGTATAGTTATCTCATTGACACCAATATCAATTTGAATTGGCATTGAAAAGTGTCTTTGATGAAAATTTTCTATTTTGTCTAAAACATTTTCATCTAAATTTACTCCGCTATATCCCACTCTGTCATTACCCATAAACTGAACAAAATCTATCTCCGGCAAAAAAGATTCCAACAAAGAAATATCTCCGGAAGGTTTAATACCGAGACCCACTTGACAGTTAGCGTCTTTAATGGTTTTTAAACATTCTTCCACGTGATCAGTAGAATCAATATGAATAATAAAACTTTTAGCTCCCAATGAAATAAAATCGCTTAAATATTCAATAGGATGAAGCACTAACATATCTATTTCTAAAATAAAATCTTCAATATAAGGAAACTTTTCCTCCCCTGCTACTATCTTTCTTATTTCTTCAAATTGACTTCCGTTGAAAGGCCAAGTCTTTACAGGTGCGTAGTTGCCGTCCACAACATCTATTTGGACTTTTTTTACTAAACTTAAAACTTTGCCAAGTGTTTCTCTGACAAGATTGAGATTTTTAGGTATGATAGCTGGAATAATTTCTGTCATATAAAATAAAAAATTATCAAGGGTTTTTGTAAAGAGATTCTTCCAGTTTATCTATTTCTTCCAATCTCCTTATATGTCTTTTGTCTCCTGAAAATGGCGTTTCCAACCAAAGTTTTACAATTTCTTCCGCTTCTTCCAATTCTATAAATTGAGCACCTAAAGAAAGAATATTCGCATCATTATGTTCTCTAGATAATTTTATAATTTCTCTATTACCTCCATAAAAAACTACCGCTCTAACATTTGGAAATCTATTAACTACTATTGCTTCACCTTGACCGGAAGTTCCCAGAATTATAGCTTTAGCTTTTTCCGGATTTTTAAATATTTCCAAGCCGGCTTTTTCCATAAGCAACGGATAATCATCTTTTGGGTCAAGTTTATCGGGACCTAAATCTATCGCTTCAAAACCAAGCCCTTTAACGAATTCTACCAAAGCGTTTTTCATTTCAAACCCAGCATGATCGCTGGCGAAGAAAATTTTTAACTTAGAATTTTCAATTTTCATTCTATTAATTATTCAAATACTCCCCCATCTTTAAAACATGTTTAATGAGAGTGGCAGTGTAGCCCATCTCATTATCATACCAAGCGCAAACTTTTACCAAATTTTTATCCACTACTCTGGTTGTTCCTAAATCAGCAACAGAACCATAAAGAGAACCTATAATATCACTAGAAACAATTGGGTCTTCAGTAACTGCAAAAATACCTTGCCATCTATCTTCTTTAGAGGCTTCTTTTAATTTATTATTTATTTCTTCTACACTTGTTTCTCTTTTGGCGATAAAAGTAATATCAACTATGGAACCAGACACCACAGGAACTCTCATTGCTAAACCGTCAAACTTTCCTTCCATCTCCGGTGCAATAGCGGCACCGGTAGAAGTGGGCACTATGTTTTGAGCGGCGGCTCTACCCTTTTTCCAATCTTTTTTATCTGGTCCATCTACCGCTCTTTGACTGGAAGTATATCCATGTATGGTATTTAAAACCGCTTTTTCAATACCAATTTTTTCATTTAAAATTTGAATAAGCGGTGCGCCAGCGTTAGTGGTGCAAGAACCATTTGAGCTTATTCGGCAAGTGGCGAGCTTGGAATCATTAATTCCCATTAACACAGTGGCTTGAGTTTCGTCGGCAGGTGCGTCTTTGGCGGGCGCGCTGATAAGCACTCTTTTAGCACCGGCGACAAGGTGGGCTTTGGCGGTTTCAAATTTGGTAAAGGCGCCGGTTGACTCTATTACCACATCAATATTAAGGTCTTTCCAAGGCAAACCGGTTGGCTCCTTTTCACTCAAAAACTTTATTTCTCTTTCATTTATTATTAAATTTTTCTTATCCTCACTTACTTTTACTCCAAACTGAGCCAAGCCGTAAGCAGTGTCATATTTTAAAAGATAAGCAATATTATCAATATCCCCTAAATCATTGATGGCGATAATTTCTAATTCTGGTTTATCTTGAGCTAATCTCAAAAAAGCTCTACCTATTCTACCTGCCCCATTTATAGCTACTCTAATTTTTTTATTTTCCATAAATAAATTATAACAAGTATCAAAAAAGCAAACAAGAAAAACTGTTAACAATCATTTTGAATTAATGAGTTAAAACCAAAGCGTCTGCTTCGCACACTCCTCCAACACAAGCCAGTTCTTTGGAACCGATAGTTTGGTCGCTTTTTTCATAAAGTATCAGTTTTGAAAAATCTATATGCTTGAGCATTTTCATACGACGTTCGTATTCTTCTTTGTTAATTTCTTCATAAGGAGCTAATTGATAGATATGATTGTCGCGTGGTAAAAAGGAAAGTCCTCCAACAATATCCCAATTTGTATAGACAAAATTAGCGACAGAAATCCATTCATCATCGCCCACATAAATAGTTACTGACGGATTATGTTCGGTAAAATTAGTTTTCAATCTTTTCCATTCCTTAAGCATTTCAATAGCACTCACATCTTTATTTATAATAGCTTTATCCGGAGCTTTGCAGGGAAATTCCAACACCATAGTTGAAGCGTTGGAAGTGGAATATCCGACTTCAGGTTTGATTGGTACTCCTTGATTTTTTGCAAGTTGAAGAAGGGGGTCATTAGCTGAAATTCTAACTCGACGAATATAATAACGAGAAAACCATGTGTGCATACCAGAACCCACTCCTAAAAGTTGACCGGAATTGCCGTGTGGCTTTACACAAGTAATAGCGGTAGATTCGTTTACGCCAAACCGTTTAGCGTATTTTTTGTTTGTTTTAATACTTTCATCGCGAAGAATCTGTAAATTTTTATCATCCCGAATAATTTTATTGTCATAATAACCGGTAATAGAAACTCCTAAAAGCTGTTCTTTTTCGCAGTTTTCTTTCCATTTCTTTGAAAGATAGTCAAAATCTGTAAGAGTAGCCTGATATGTTCCAATAATAGTTGCAAGACGCATTTTATTTTTCAAACTTTTGATATCATCTTTTGGTCGCACTACAATTGAAGTAAGATTACAGAATTGTTTGGATTGAAGGTAAATTTCACCACAAGGATTCATTCCAACTTGTTTAGCATCTTTTATTTCTTCCCAACGGCGTTTTGGAATTTGAAATTCCAAACCTCCCCTGTTGAAAATACCACGTTCTCCAGACCGAGATTTTACTAATGCTGTCCATTCTTCTAAAAATTCTTCGGCAGTCGGTTTAGATTCATATACTGCTGAATTGTTTGCCATTGAGCGCTGACCGTCTGTCTGCCAAAAAGCACCTTTTTTTGCATCACGCATTTCGTGATCATCAGGATTAGAAAGTGAAATAAGAGCAGAGCGTCGCACCCCTCCGGCAACCACAATAAGACCTATCTGACAAATAATATCATGAAGGTCAAGAGTGGTGAGTCTGCGTCCTTGTCTAGCAAGCATTTTTCGCTTGGTAAATTTCATCAGTTCTTCAAGAGGTGCTGGTCCGGAAGCTCGTCCGCCCATTGTTTGAAGTTTGGCACCGGCGGGGCGAATTAAAGAATAATCAATTTCAACATCTTCTCCTTTTTCCAACGCTTCACAAGTAAGCGTAAAAGCCTTGCACCAACCAACTTTATCATCCTCAACTACAATTTTCGGAGCCATTTTTCCTGTTTGCTTTTGAATCTGGGGAAATTTTTCCACATTTTCTGGTTCCACCGAATAACCGCAACCGGCACCACACATTGAAACATACATAATTTCAGAAAGATCACGCCATGATACTGGTGCAACATAAGCACAATTATAAGAGCAAACATTTGTTTTTCGGCAAGCTTTGCCAGCCGACCAAAGTAAACGCATTGAAGGACATATTTCTTGATTGAGAATAGCTTCTCTGATTTCTTTGTATTCTGTGTTAGTTAATTTAGAACCCATATTCTCTTTCATATAATCCATAAAACGATCAATAGCTTCAACCCAAGTTTCCCTCCGACCCAGTTCATCTCTCCATCTGGAGTAGAATTGATAAAAAATAAATTCTTGATATGAAGTTTTAAAATACTTGCTACTCTCGGCAATTTTCTTCTTAACCTCTATTGGCACCATTGCATTTTCTTCTCGGAGTCTGGTGCGTTCCTGTCTATAGAGAATATAATTTTTTGCTGTATTTATATATTCTGAAAGCATCAGTTCTTTTTCAACCGTATCTTGAATTCCCTCAACTGTAGGTAAAAAATTTTTATACTTTTTAAATATACGCACCAAATCAGCCAATACTTTGTGAGCAACCATTCTAGCTTCGGCTTCTGAACCTTCATTTGAAACTTTCATCGCTCTGCTTATAGCAGTAACAACTCTTTCAAAATCAAAAGGAACGATAGATTTATCCCGTTTTTGAACTTTCTTTATGAAATCTTCCATAGCGTATTTTTTTCCGTTTTTTCGAGTTTTTTGAGGCATATTTTTATAAAAAGTTAAGAAATTACTAATTTTTTGTTAATTTTTGAATAAAATGTGAAAACTTACACTTTTTATCTTACCACTTAATCAACGAAAAAAATTGTGGATAAACCAAAAAATCAGCAACCGAAAACATAAAAAATTTTATGTCAAAATTTTAATTTATTCCCTGTTTTAATTTCATATTTTTCAAAAAAGTTAGCTTTTGTCTCTAAAATATAAAAACTAAGCATTGGTAAATTATTTTTAAAAGCATAAAAAACTTTTGGATAAGTATCTGGCGAAACATTATTTTCAATATATATTATTTTTTTATCTTTATTAATCCAAGCTATATCTATGGGAAATTTCATATTTTTCATCCAAATACCGTGATAATCCTCTTTTTTAAAAATAAACAACAATCCTTCATTCTCCCCTAAACTCTTTTTTCCGGAGAGACCTTTTATTCTTTCCGCGTTTGTATTTGCTATTTTAACATTCAAAGTTATCTCACCTATTTTTAAAGTTTTGACATTTTGTTTTTTTATTTGCTCGTTTTTAGCTATAAAAATAAAACTCAAAATCAACAAAACAATCACTCCTATTGAAATTGAAATAATTATTTTTTTCATAATATTTATTATATAACAAAAATCACCTAAAAAATGTCAAAGGCGCCCTTTGACATTTGGATGTGTGGTATAATTTTGATATGGGAAATAGAGATTATAAAAATTTTGCAAAAGGATCTTTTTACCACATTTACAATAGAGGTAATAACAAAGAAATTGTTTTTCGCGATGAACAGGATTACAGAGCGTTTCTTTTCAGATTAGGTTTAGCTTTTGGAATTAAAAAAGAAAATCTAGACAAAAGCGAACTAACTAAATCCTTCAAATCTAGAATTAGGATAGAAAGTTTAGAACCAAATTCTTTTAAATTACATGCTTTTTGTTTAATGCCAAATCATTTTCATCTTTTAGTAGAGCAGTGCTCTGAACAAACAATTTCAAAACTTCTCTTGAAAGTATTAACAAGTTTTTCTAAATATATAAATTTAAAATATAAAAGGGTTGGATATGTATTTCAAGACAGATTTAAATCAGTACGAATAGATAACAATTCACAATTAATGCTTATATCTTCTTATATACATATGAACCCAGTTAAAGATAAATTAGTAAATAAACCCGAGGATTATAAATGGAGTAGTTACAATGATTTTATTATAAATAGAAAAAATCATCTTATAAATAAAGAATTCTTAACTGCTGTTTTTGGGAGCAAAACTAATTTTATAAAACAAAATTTAAAGCTTTATACGAAAGTGTTGCCAGAAATAGAAATGTAAATAAGATGTCAAAGGCGCCCTTTGACATTTGGATGTGTGGTATAATTTTATATAATATAACAAAAACACTCCTAATTATTGGGAATGTTTTTGTTTTATTTTAGAAATAAAAAAGTATAATTCTTTATCTTCTAAAATTATCTCGGCGAGGTCTGTCTTCTTGAGGACGAGCTTCATTTACAGTCAAAGCTCTGCCTTCAATATCTTTACCATTCCACGCTTCAACAGCAGCATCAGCCTCGGTATCATTTGTCATAGTTACAAAACCGAAACCTTTAGATACACCTCTTTCTCTGTCCATAATAACGACAGCTTCGGTAACTTCACCGTTTTGAGAAAACATATCTTTTAATTGGGCATCATCTACTTTATAGGGCAAATTGCCCACGAAAAGCTTTTTCATTGCATACTTTATATTATTTAACGATTAAAACGACCAAGCGAGTTCCGCTTGACTGTTTCGCTAAACAAAAGTCGCAAAACAAGCAAATAGAACTTAACACTGTATCACCTTTTGGGCGTTTAAGTCAAGACCAATAGTGATTATATCATTAATTGCTTTGTCTCCAAGATTGTCAAAGAAAGTTGGAGAATTATATTTTATTTCCCAATCGGCACGATTTATGGAAAAAGAAGCAATAGCACGCAAGCTGTTTTCATTTCCGTTTATGATAGCAAAGAAAGAAATTGGTCTACTAATATCTTTAATAGTCAAATCTCCATTTATAATATATTTTCCAACTTGATTATCTTCTCTATTTAATGGAATAATATTTTTGAACACAAATTTTGCGGTTGGATATTTAGTTACATCAAAAAAATCCGTGCCTTTTAAATGATTAACTAATTTTTCTATGAATTCATATCAATAACAAATTCCCCTTTCTTAATTTTGTTCGCAGAAATGACAAAATTGCCGGATTGAAGAGTTATAAAACCTTTTTGGCTATGTCCTAAAGATTCTCCATGCCAAGAAATAGAGCTGGATGATATATTTAATTTATACACCCCATCTGAAAAAACAGTTTTTGTCCTGTTTGAAGTATTTACCACTTCCGGAGCTTGACTATTTCTATTTGCTAAAATAAAACCGAGTATTGCAATCAATATAATTATAGCGATCGCTATATAAGAATTTTTCATAATAAATTTAAATTAATTGAACTAACAAATAAATTTGCCTTTTTTGACCTTATTGTGATATTATAAACGAGCTTGATTTAAACATCAAGTTTTTAAAAGTTCCAAAAGCCTAACCTTTCGCTAACCTAAACGAACAATGACGCGAAAAAGCTTGCGGTTTTTTGTTTTATATTATTTTTATGTCTAAACAAATTATTGAGAAAGAAGTGGTGAAAAAGAATCTTATGTCCAAATTTTTGGACGAATCCTTATTGCCACCGGTCAAGGAATCCATAGTGGACGGGGTTGTTATCGCCATCGCTAAAAATTCCATTTTTGTTAATTTACCTCCGTGGGGCACGGGTATTATTTTTGGTAAAGAATATATCAATGCTCGCGATTTGGTAAAAAAGATAAATATAGGAGATAAAATTACCGGTAAAATAGTCGGTAATGACAATCAAGAGGGTTATATAGAAATATCTTTAAAAGAAGCTAAGCAAGCTCTTATTTGGGGTGATGCCGAAAATGCCATCAGAGATAAAAAAGTATTTGAACTTTCTGTTAAAGAAGCAAACAAAGGTGGTCTGATGCTTATGTGGCAAGGTATTGCCGGTTTCCTTCCCGCTTCTCAATTAAAAACAGAACATTATCCTAGAATTTCTAATGGAGACAAAGATAGGATACTTGATGAATTACGAAAACTAGTAGGTCAAAAAATTTCAGTCGCTATTATTGGAGCTAACGCTAAAGAAGACAAACTTATTTTTTCTGAAAAAGACCCTAATAATATAGAAAAAGAAAAGATAATAGATAAATACAATGTCGGCGATGAATTGGAAGGAGAAGTTACCGGTGTTATTGATTTTGGCATATTTATAAAAATTGAAGAAGGATTGGAAGGATTGGTTCATATATCCGAAATTGATTGGGGGTTGGTGGAAAATCCTCACGAATTTGCCAAAGTGGGAGATAAAATAAAAGTAAAAGTGATAGAAGTAAAAGATAATAAAATTTCTCTTTCTATTAAAGCTTTAAAAGAAAATCCATGGACCGAAGCGGCTAAAAAATATAAAAAAGATGATATTGTTAGCGGAGTGATTATTAAATTCAATAAACATGGTGCTCTGGCTTCTATTGAGGAAGGGGTGGCTGGTTTGGTGCATATTTCTGAGTTTGGCAGTGAAGAAAAATTGCGCGAAAAATTGGAGCTCGGTAAAACTTACAATTTCAAAATCAGCATATTCAATCCCAAAGAACAAAAAATGGCTTTAATTTTCAATTTTGAAGAAAAGAAAGAAGAGTAAAGAGAAAAAATAAATTTATTTTTATTCAAAATGTAGCGATACATCGCTACAAAAAGATTAAAAATTTAATCAATTAAACATATTCATTGTTTTGGCTCGTCCTTCGGTAAGGATAATTTGGACAGCTTGACTGGATTTTTTAAAAATTTTCTTGAGAATATCTTGTTCTTTTGGTTTGAATTTGCCGAGAATAAAATCAATCACTTTATCTTCCCCTTTTGGTTTCTTAATTTTACCACTGGCGGTAATCGGAGAGGTGCCAATTCTTAATCGGATAAATTCCCTTGTTCTAACCGCTTTAACCACTGAAGCTAGTCCCTTATGTCCACCAACGCCTTTATTGTAAGAAATTTTAATATCTCCCAAAGCTAAATCAATATCATCGTAAACTATCACTAAATTCTCTAGCCCTTTTTTAGAATTTTTTAATTTAGGTTTGATGAAATAAGAAAGAGCTTTGCCGGATTTATTCATAAAAGTTTCGGGTAATATGAGAGTTAGTGATTCTTTTTTTATTTTTCCTTTTGATATCAGAGATTTTGATTTTTTATCAGTTTCAAAATCTGGGAAATCCAAATCTTTTTGCAATCGCAAAACTGCCATTCGACCAACATTGTGACGAGTATTTTCATATTCTTCTCCGGGATTGCCCAAGCCTACGATATAAAACATAAAATTAAAAATTAAATAAAATTTGAATTAATTATTATATGTAATATAATGACTTAAATTATGGAAAAAAACAACAACCAAGTTTGGGAATTTATAAGATACGCTTTACTGGCTTTGCTTATAGTGATTCCTTTTCGCATTTTTATTGCTCAACCGTATGTGGTCTCAGGATCTTCTATGGATCCCACATTTAAAAATGCCGATTACCTTATTGTGGATCAATTAAGTTTAAGATTTAAAAAACCAAAAAGAGATTCAGTTGTTATTATAAGGTATCCCAGAAATCCTTCTAAATTTTTTATAAAAAGACTAATCGGTTTTCCGGAAGAAACTATTAAAATAAAAAATGGTTTAGTCTGGATTTATAATAAAGAAAATAAAAATGGTTTTGAATTAAATGAACCTTATGTTTTTTATAAAAAGAATGAAGATTTTTCCGCAAAATTGGGACCGGATGAATATTTTGTGATGGGAGACAATAGAGCGGCTAGTTACGATTCTAGAATGTGGGGGTCCGTGCCTAGAAAATATATTATAGGCAGACCAATTATAAGATTGTTGCCACTAAATAAGATTGGAATTTTACCCGGTCAATCTAAAACTGATTAAATATATAATGAACAACAACCAACACAATAAAAATAAGATACAATCCAAAACAGTTCAAAATAGAAATATTAAAGAAATAACAGTGGTAAATAAAATCGCGAGATTTTACGGGTTTTTACCTATTATTCCTCCAAGTATAGAAGAACAAGATATTGAACACACTAAAAAATTTGACCAATCATCACATCCAGCGGAAAAAGCGGCTCTTTTGCGTATTTATTTTGAAGATAAGATGATGGCTTTGCCCCAGCCAAATATGTTTTATTGTGAAAGACCTTTTCCCAGATCAAAAAAATTTACCGGCGAAAGTAAAAAAACTTCTCAGCTTGAAGGGGCGATTATTTCTTTAGGTTCCGCTAAAAGCATTTGTCAATGTCTTTCTATTCAAGCCGCTATTTCTATTTTAAATACCATAAGTTACAAAAATCTTGAAATTGAGATAAATTCAATAGGAGATAAAGACTCGGCTACTGAATTTCGGAGAGAATTAACCTCGTTTGTAAGAAGAAATTTTAATTCTTTTCCGTCAGATTTAAAACAAGCTGTTAAAAAAAATTTATTCGCTATTTTAAAAAAACAAAAAGAAGAATGGCAATCTTTCCAAATTAAATGTCCTAAATCAATAGATTTTTTATCCGAACTGAGTAGATTGCACTTTAAAGAAACGCTTGAATTTTTAGAGGTTTTAAATATTCCATATCAAATAAATCATTATTTAGTTGGCGATCCAGATATAGGTTCGGAAACTATATTTTCCATAAAAAATGCAAAAGACGAAAAGGAGTTAGCTTATGGGTTTAGTTTTAACAGACTAGCTAAAAAAATAGGTTGTAAAAGAGATATACCTTGCAGTGTTTTAAATATTTCCGCTAAACTCAAAAAGAAATTAAAAAAAACAAAAGTCAGACCAATAAAATATCAATTCTTTTTGGTTCAATTTGGTCCTGAAGCCAAACTGAAAAGTTTTTTAGTTTTGGAAGAATTACATAAAGCTGGTGTTAATACGCTTCATTTAATAGCTAAAGATAAATTAAGCGGACAGATGAATATAGCTGAAAAATCGGAAGCTTCTTATATTATTTTAATAGGTCAAAAAGAAGCTTTGGAAAATTCCGTCATTATCCGCGATAAGAATACTCGTTCTCAAGAAATTGTTCCTATCTCTAAATTAGCCACCAAAGTAAAAGAGTTAATTTAATTATACCACAAATCACTTAACAACAATGGGCATCTTTGTAATTTTTAGTTTTTGCATAAAAAGAGAAATTGTGATAAGGTTTTAAATATGGCAATAAATGTAGAAATAATAAAAAGTGGTAATGATAATAATTTGGGAGTTATAAGAAAATTTACCAAAAGAGTTAGAGGCTCCGGTATTTTGAAGCGTCTCCGTAGCAGAAGATATAATATTAGAAAAATTTCCGAGTATGTTAAAAAGAAAAAAACTCTTAAAAGATTAACTAAAAGAGCTAAAATTGAAGAACTTATAAAGATGGGCAAAATACCCGATAAGTTACAATAGATGAAAAACTTATACCAAGCTAGTAATACTTCTTTAAATTCTCTACTTAAAAATAATCTGTTAATTCCCAGAAATTTTAGAAAATTACCTTTTGAAAAAATTAAAAATGATATCTTAGGTAAAAGATATGAACTTTCTATTGTTTTTATAGGTGAAAAACGTTCAAAAAATTTGAATACAACTTACGGAAAGAAAAATAAAGCGACAGATGTTCTTTCATTTCCTTTTTCTTCTCTTGTTGGAGAAATTTTCATCAATCCTCAAATAGCTAAAATAAAATCAATCAAATTTTGTCTTCCTTATGAAAATTATTTATTTTTTTTAGTTATCCACGCCATCCTTCATTTGAAAGGTATGCGACATGGTGCTAATATGGAAAGATATGAGCTCAAATATTACAGCAGGTATAGATGTGGGAACTTATGAAGTAAGAGTTGTTATTGCGGAGCATGGTGATAAAAATAATTTGACCGCTATTTTAGGTACCGGCAGAGCTGAATCAAAAGGTCTCAGACATGGATACATAATAAATATGGCTGATGTTACTAAGAGCGTTAATTTAGCTAAAAGACAAGCGGAAAAAGCTTCTGGCATTAAAATAAGAAAAGCTTTTATTTCTATAGGAGGAATTGGTCTCTCTAGTGTAAAATCGCAAGGATCCACTATTGTAACGAAAGCTGACCAAGAAATAACAGGAGCGGATGTGGAACAAGCCATTTCGGCTGCTGAAGAAGCTATCCCCAATTCTTTAATACAAAATAGAAAAATAATTTATTCTATTCCAACTTTGTGGAAAATAGACGGTAAACCGGTTTTGGGCAGAGTTCTTGGTATGAAAGGTGTCAAACTTGAAACTAAAACTCTTTTTATCAGTTGTATTGAACCTCATTTGGATGATTTGGTTGAAGCGGTAGAAGAGACCGGAGTGGAAGTAGTAGATGTGGTCGCTTCTCCCATTGCCGCCAGTTTTGTCACTCTTTCAAAAAGTCAAAAAATTGCCGGTTGTGTTCTTGCTAACATAGGAGCGGAAACAGTTTCTATTGTTGTTTTTGAAAATAATATTCCGATATCTTTAGAAGTATTTCCCATTGGAGGATCAGATATAACAAATGATATTGCTCTGGGACTCAAAATATCTATGGAGGAAGCTGAATCTATTAAACTCGGAGGAATTACAGCTACCAGTTATTCCAGAAAAAAGCTGGAAGAAATAATCTCTGCTCGGTTGGGAGATATTTTTGAATTGATAGAAGTTCATCTTAAAAAAATTGGCAAGTCCGGTATCTTGCCGGCCGGTATTATAATGACGGGAGGTTCTTCTTCTCTCGGATTGATTGAAGATTTGGCCAGAAGTTATCTTCGTTTGCCTTCTCGGATAGCTTCTCTTCATATAGGTAGCGATAAATTTCAAATAAAAGATTCTTCTTGGTCTGTAGCTTATGGACTTTGTATTATAAGCAGTATCCCAGACGAAGAAGAAAGACTCGGTCTCAAAAGATATAGCAAAAATGTATTCAAAACAATATGGCAAACATTAAAGAAATTTTTACCATAATTTAGTGTCAAGGGTTCCCCTTGACACTTTTTGATATTTTTTAATAACACATTTTATAATTTATACAACCTTTGTGTTTTTAACACTTCTTGGTATAATAGCATCGTTATCTCTTATTTTTAAATATTTAATTTGTAATTAGTAATATGCCTCAAATAAAACCAGAAGTAGAAGTGTTTGCCAGAATAAAAGTTATCGGAGTTGGTGGTTCTGGCAAAAACGCGGTTAATCATATGATTGACTCCAAAGTGAAAGGAGTTGAGTTTATCGCGATAAATACAGATGCTCAAGATTTACACCATTCGGAAGCTAAAAAAAAGATACACATAGGAAAAAATTTGACTAAAGGATTGGGCACCGGTATGAATCCGGAACTGGGCAAACGAGCGGTGGAAGAAACCAAGGAAGAAATTCAAGAAGCTATCAAAGGAGCCGATATGGTTTTTATTGCTTGCGGACTTGGTGGAGGCACAGGAACCGGAGCCGCTCCGGTTATTGCTCGCACCTCTAAAGAATTGGATACTTTAACAGTGGCAGTGGTAACTAAACCTTTTTCTTTTGAAGGTCAACAAAAAATGCGTTTGGCGGAATCCGGATTGGAGGAACTTCGCCAATCGGTTGACGCTTTGATAGTAATTCCCAATGATAGATTACTGGCTACTATTGATAAAGAAACTTCGGCTAAAAATGCTTTTGCCATATGTGATGATATTTTAAAAGAAGCAGTTGAAGGTATATCCGATCTTATTACTATGCCAGGTATTATAAATATTGATTTCGCCGACGTTCGAGCCATTATGGAAGAAGCTGGGGGCGCTTTAATGGGTATAGGTAGAGCTTCCGGAGAAAAAAGAGCCGAGGAAGCGGCTAAGTTGGCTATAAATTCCCCTCTTTTGGAAGTTTCAATAAATGGTGCTAAAGGTGTTTTGTTTTCCATTGCCGGAGGTGATGATTTAACGATGTTTGAAATAAACGATGCCGCCAAATTTATTACCGAATCAGTAGACCCAAACGCTAAAATAATATTTGGAACAGTTCACGATGAAAAACTTAAAAAAGGCGAAGTAAAAAT
The DNA here is from genome assembly GCA_003233455.1 of Candidatus Zambryskiibacteriota bacterium. GTDB lineage: Bacteria > Patescibacteriota > Minisyncoccia > Phycocordibacterales > WO2-35-19 > WO2-35-19. The sequence continues at coordinate 26,909 of QILQ01000006.1, forward strand.
TACTGTTATCGCTTCCGGCTTTCCTGAAAATTATATGAAAGGTAATAATTTATTTGGAAATAAAGAAATGGAAATGGAAGAGGAAGAAGGTAAGGGTAAAATATTTAATTCTGTATTTGGCAGAGAAAAAGAGGAGGATAAAAATAAAAAAGATAAAAAAGAAGAGAATTTAAAAAAAGAAAAAAAACAAAATATAATAGATGATGAAGATGATGAATGGGGTGCTGTGCCGGCATTTTTAAGAAGATCTAAATTAAAATAAATTTTCCGGCAGAGCAGATTTGATGCTTGATTTTTATTTAACCTCACCCCTACCCCTCTCCTTAGTAAGGAGAGGGACCGAGAACATCTATAATTATACTAAAATCTAGATAGGGTGAGGTTTTTTGTAAATTTTTGTTATAATGTTACAATTATTTATTATTAATAATTTATTTTATTTATGTATGAACTAATAATCATTGGCGGTGGACCAGCGGGCGTAGCAGGTGCGGTTTATGCGGCGAGAAAACAAATTAAAACAGCTCTTGTTGTAGAAGATTTTGGCGGTCAGAGTGTAGAATCAAACGAAATCCAAAATTGGGTTGGAACTATTGCTATCTCTGGTATTGACTTGGCTAAAAAATTTAAAGAACATCTTAAATTTTATGCTGGCGATAATATTTTTATAAAAGAAGGAGAAAAAGTTAATAAAATTGAATCTATATCTCCAACCGAAAATAATAATCAAAATAATAATTTCTTAGTAGTTACCAATAAAGATACTTATAAAACAAAAATAATTTTAATAGCTACCGGCAGTTCGCGTAGAAAACTTGATATTCCGGGCGCCAAAGAATTAGAAGGTAAAGGTATCACTTATTGTGCTTCTTGCGATGGACCGTTTTTTGCCAATAAAGAGGTGGTGGTTGTAGGTGGTGGCAATGCCGGTTTTGAATCTGCGGCTCAACTACTCGCCTATTGTAAAAGTGTTACTCTTATTTCCAGAGGAGAATTTAGAGCTGATCCGATTACAATAGAAAAAGTATTAGCAAATCCTAAAATGACAGCTCTAACAAACGCTTCACCCATTGAAATAAAAGGTGGTTCAATTGATGGTCAAACGGGTAATTTTGTAAAATCTTTGGTTTATCATCGATCGGCTCCTTTTGCCGATGATGTTGAAATTAAAGTGGATGGCGTATTTGTAGAGATTGGTCATACTCCGGCAACTTCTTTTGTAGAAAATTTGGTGGAGATGGATGAATTCAAACATATAAAAATTAACTGTAAAACTCAACAAACCAATGTAAAAGGAATTTGGGCAGCCGGAGATTGCACTGATGCTCTTTATCACCAAAATAACATCGCCGCCGGCGACGCCGTTAAAGCAGTTGAAGATATTTATTTAGAATTGCAAAAAATCAAATAATTTTTTATTATATTATTAGACGCCGAGCGTTTAGTATAGATTTTTTGATATTTCTATTGTATGATTTTTAGTTGTTCTGTTATTTTAATGTAGCAGAAGGTAATCCAAACATTTGAACTACAAAAATAGCCTGTCTACCTTTATAGATACCGGTAGAAGTGGCAATACCTATTTCAGTATAGTTTGGATTTATAATATTTAAAAAATGACTGCGAGAATTCATCCATGCTCTTTCCACATCTTCACTGTTTTCAAAATTGACTGCTAAATTTTCACCAGCATAAATATATTTATAACCCGCTTTTCGAAACCAATACCAAGGAGTTTTGCCATCCGGAGTATTATGAGCAAAATAACTTTTAGTCGCCATATCATTAGCCTTCATTTGAGCTGCTTTTACCAGAAGCGGATTTACTTTAAGTTCTTGACGATTAGCGACCACTCTATTTTTATTTGTCAGATTAACTAATACGCTGGCATAAATAGCTGAAAGTGAATCTAAAACTGTTGTTCTAACAGAAGGACTTATCCCCACAAAAATAACTATAACAACCAAAAAAACAACAGCTATTTTTAATTTCATAGTTTCTCTATATTTTTTTCTCACAAAATTACTATAACATATTTTAGAAAAATAATAGATTGGTCGGAATGTATTTTTTCTTTCGCATTATAAGAATAAAAGAAAGTCCAAGAAGAGCGCTTTGAGAAAAACTTAAGGTGTTAGTTTTATCAACTTTATTATTCGCATAACAAAAACCTGTCAATAATTTTTTGTATGGTTTTGAATGATTGATAATGGAAATATTTTTAGTGGATAATCCTAAAACCTCTCCCACTACAATCCTTTTTTGTAACTTCTTTTTTTGTTTTTGAACTTGAATTTGAATTACCGGTTTTTTAGCTATTATAATTTTATCCGATGCCATATTTGAATCAGCTATTGAAGCTGAATTTGGGTCAAAAGAATAATCTCCACTTAAAGCTTCCACCCAAGCGAAATTTGTATAAGTTCCCGGAGTAGTGCTAGCAGTAAATTCATTGGTGTAAGTAACTGTAATTTCTTCATCCGGTAAAATTTTTCCAAGTTTCCAAGTTTGTTCATTTATAACTTTTCCATCTTCATTTTTAAGTTGATCTATAAGCAAACCTTCATAAGCCGCCCCGCCGTTATTTTTGACTACTATTTTGTAATCAGCCGAACCTTCAAATGGAACCATTTCTATTCCATTAATGATAATCGCACTTGGGATACTGTGAGTTTTTGTTACTTTCAAATTGGCATAAGAAGTAGTCCTTGAAGTATAAGGCAATATAATAGTCGGTTTTGTATAAACAGAAAGAGTTATTGTATCGGTATTATCTTTTATATTTGCGTCAGTTTCCTTAAGAGAAACAGATGTTTTATTTGTAATATTGCTTCTTCCCGGCTGATGATTACCTGTAATAGTTCCATAATATGAAATCTTTGTTGATTCTCCGGCGACAAGCGGACCGAGAGACCATTCATTTTTACCGGCAATATTTAAAAACGGTTCTTGTGGTTTTGTTATAACTTTAATCCCGCTGGCAGTTGCGTCACCATTATTTTTTATAGTTGTCGTAAATTTAACAGATGAACCGGGTTTCAAAGAACCGGCAGATTCAGCGACTGTGCCTATCCAAAGATCTGGTTGGCCAAAAGAAACATTGCCTTGCCAGTTTCCAAGAACATTTACTAAAGCAGCCGTCCAATTACTGCTTACTATATTTGTATTGATTATATTAATTTGATTAGATCCGGCGTAAGCATTGCCTGTTTTGATGGAATTATTTTCCCCATCAGCATTATTATTGCCAGTAGTAGCATTGACTTTTATATTATTTGAAACTTTAGCATCATTATTATTTTTAACTGAAATATTATTTTCTTCCGAAGTTGATTTTTTATTTTCAAAAGGATTACCGCCATCTTTATTATAAAGCACGACACCTTTAGAAGTTTTTTTCCAGACTATATTTTTTGGCAAATTAAATATATCGCCATTCCAATCGCCAAAAACTTTAATCAATAAATAAAATGAAGATTTACCATAAATATTGGTATTGATTTTATTATAAACATTTGAAGAAGCCAAACTATTCCCCGAATTTATAGAAGCATTTTTTCCAGAAGCCTTATTTCCTCCGCTATCAGCCGAAGTATCAACCGAATTTGAAACATTAGCTTTATTATTATTTGATACTTTAGTATCTCCACCACAAGTGACGCAATTAGAAGCGAAATCAGAAAGAAAGTGGCTGAAAAAATCGCCATTTGGGAAAATTAAATCTCCGGACCAATCGCCAAAATTATTAAAAACCAAAAGCGTATAGTTTGATTTTACAATATTAGTATTAGCGATATTTATCACATTAGCTCCAGCGTAAGCGTTTCCGGTAGTTATGCTAGCCTCGGTGCTAGAGGCGTTATTGTTTCCGGTTTTTGCTGAAACCGTTATGTCGTTTGTTACGGTAGCCATATTTTGATTTTTTATTGAAATATCTCCTAGACAATTATCGCAAGTGCTACTGCTTTGTTCGCTAAAATCATTTCTTAAATCCAAAGAAGAATCTCCTAAAGAACCACTGCCGACTACAATATCGCCTTTAGAATTAACCACATTTGTATTTACCAAATTAACCGTATCCGCACTGGCTACCGCATCACCGGTAACTATCGTAGTAGTGGCCTGTTTTCCCTCGGCATTGTTGCTTCCGGTCTCTGCAGTGGTGGTGGCCGTGTTTTGTATTTCCGCTTTATTTTTATTTTGAATATCTACCTTAGCATCATCATTTCCCTCTTCTGTATTTTGAATTTTCTCAGTTTGTTTTGTATCACTTTCTCCTGTTTTGGACGCTTCAACTGTCACTTTATTGGTATTGACTTCATTTTGAATATTGGTTTGAGAAACCGCCTCTCCGGTTTCAACAGTTTGATTTGAAGCGGGAGCCGATGTTTCCGAAGTAGAAGAAACCGCGGGAGTATTTTCAGTTGAAGAAACTTCCCCTTCGGCATAGGCGGTAACACTTGGTATAAAAACCCAATTTAAAACACCAACTATTAAAAACACCGAAAAAACGATTTTGATTTTCTTACATCTATTAAAATTTAAAGAATGAAAATACATATTTTATAATTTCTTTTACTGTTTCTTTAAAAGTGTCAAGGGTTCCCCTTGACACTTTGTTTGTTGGAAATAAAGGGTTTTTAGCGACATTATTTATACTTATTTTTACTTTTGTCTCTACTTTACTCTCATCAAATTTATCCCCATTAAACTCTTTTTTGACTTTATAATTGAATTTTTCTTCACCTTGAATTTCTTTTTGGAAATCTTCAATTACTTTTCCATTTACCTCTGTATGAATATTAACGCTTGACTTGCTTGTTCCTTCTATCACTTTCCCCTTTTCAGCAGTATTTCCGCCGGTAGAAGCAGAAGTAGAGATATTGTTTTTAATCTCTACATTATGAGCAGAAACAAATATCGGTGCTATAAAAATCAAAATTAAAACTATTAAAAATTTTTCGCTCATAATTTTATCTCCCTCAGGCGAATTATTTTTTCTAAAAAATAATTCGCCTGAAGTAGCCAGTTAAACTGACTAACTTCAAGACAACTATCGACGAACGCGAGTCAAATTGCTATTGACTACATTAACAACCGCTGTATGCGAAGCAGCACTGCCGGAATTGATTTCTCCAGCATAACCACCTTTAGAGTCGTTATTGTTGTTGTTATTGTGATTACCATTATGGTACCACCAACCACCTCCAACTTTGTTGTTAGCATTACCACCATTAGTACCGTTATTGCCGGTATTAGCTTCTGTTGTAACCTTATTTACTACATAAGCTCTATTGTGATTTCTAACAGCAACATTTCTACCACAACCACAATCATTAGCATTAACCGCTGTTAAATTTGAATTTACAGCATTGCCAACGAGTGTTCCAGCTGTAGCATTGCCAGTCACAACTAATCCACCGTCACTTCCAACAGCATCGTTATTATTGTTATGAGAGCCTCTTATTCTATTTGAAGCCCAACCTCCATTGGAAGTATTAGCACCGGTATTAGCGTATGTATCAACATTGTTGACAACAGTAGCGTGGTTATTATTAACAACATGAGGAGAATTACTAGCAAAAGCTGGTGTAACTAAGACGACAAAAGCCGCCACTGCCACCATTGCTATAACTTTTTTCATATTTTTTTACCCGCTTAGATTTTTGTTAACAAAAATTTGGGCAGGTTAATTAATTTTTAATAATTTTTTTCTCTTCCCTACCAGAGTATGCATACAAAGCGCTATCCTGGTAGAGAAGTTATCGACCAAACAAAAAAGTCGCTTCAAGCGAAAATATTCGCTAAGCGGCTTTTTGGTTTGATAAATTCCTATTTTTTGCGTTAAAAATTGAGGAAACATTGCTCTCTTTATTTTAATCCTTTTTTTCCCCAAAAAAGGCTGATTCAATAATACTCTTATATTTTAAAGAAATATTTGAGGCTGTCAATGTAAACATGTGAATTGCTTTATTTGATTTTATTTTGATATAATTATGCTATTAAATATCTTTCATTTGAATTCCAGTAAAAAGCCCAGAATGGACGCCAAATCGGGGAAACAATCCCGCAAGCGAGATTGAAGATCTGGCGTCCATTCTGGGCTTTTGATATTCGCATTCTAATGATAATCACTTAAATGTCAACCCTAAATGGTAATATCTAAACACTTCTGGCACTTTTGATAGAGTTGGTTAATGAGTATCAAAATGTCAAAAAATATTAAAGAAGAGAGGTATAAGTGGATTAAACCGATATTGGAAAAAATATTAGTATAAAAAATCTAATAAAGGTTTGTCCGTATAGTGAAAGAAGTATAAAGAGATGGTCAAAGAACTTCAGAGACGGAGGTTTGGAAGCTTTAGAGCCTAAATCAACACAACCTAAGACTCAACCAAACGAAACACCGATATGGATTA
>QILQ01000033.1 GCA_003233455.1 Candidatus Zambryskiibacteriota bacterium
TTTTTTCTTTCTCTCCTATAACTAAAAAGTAAGGAACTTTTTGAGTTTTGGCTTGGCGTATTTTTTTGCCTAAAGTTTCGTTTGATTCATCTATTTCTGCTCTAATTCCCGCTATCTTTAGTTTTTCAAAAACATCTTCAGCATATTCAAAGTGGTTTTCTCCAATTGGTAAAATTTTAACCTGAACAGGTGAAAGCCATAGAGGAAAAGCTCCAGCATAATGTTCTATCAAAATTGACATAAAACGCTCAATTGAACCCATTATGGCACAATGAATCATAACGACTGACTCTTTTTTTCCTTTTTCATTTATACAAAAAAGTCCGAAATTATTTGGCATATTGAAGTCAAGCTGAATGGTACCGATAGAATCTTCGGTAATAAAATCTATTTTTGGTCCATACATTGCCGCTTCTCCTTTGCCGTCTATATAATTTTTTATGTCGCGTTTTTTGATTATTTTAATAAGCTCTTTCTCCGCCTTTTGCCAAATATCGCGAGTGCCTAAATATTTTTCAAATTGGTTTGAGTCATGACTGGAAAACCTGACTTTTAAATCAAAACCAAAAGTTTTATAAAAAGTGTCAACTATATCCCAAATCAAGTAAACTTCATTTTCAATTTGATTCTCGCGACAAAAAACATGAGCATCATCTTGAGTAATTGAACGCACTCTAGCAAGACCGGAGAGTTCTCCGGATTGCTCATCTCTATAAACCATTGTTGTCTCTGTATATCTTTGAGGCATATCTCTGTAACTGCGTTGTTCGTTAGCGAAAATCTGAGTATGATGCGGACAATTCATCGGCTTCATAGCGAATAAATGCCCCTCGCGAGTATTTATCTTAAAAAGTTCATCAGCAAATTTTGACCAATGACCTGAAATTTCATAAAGATCTTTTTTAGTAATATGAGGAATAGTCACTTTTTGAAATCCCTTTTCTTTACGCAACTGCCAAACATAATCGTTTAAAAGTTCTCGTATAATAGTGCCCTTGGGAGTCCAAAGAGGGAGTCCACTGCCAACCAAATCAGAGAATAGAAACAAACCTAATTCTTTGCCTAACTTTTTATGGTCTCTTTTTTCGGCTTCTTCTTTTTGTTTTAAATAATCTTCCAGCTCTTTTTTAGATGAAAAAGCAAGACCATAAATACGAGTAAGCATTTTATTTTTTTCATCTCCACGCCAGTAAGCGCCGGCCATTCTCTCTAATTTCCATGAGTCGTCTTTTATGTCTTTAGTTGAAGATATATGTCCACCTTTGCATAAATCAATAAAATTACCACTCGTGTAAAAAGTGATTTTTTCTCCTTCTTTTTCAAGTTTTTCTATTAACTCTATTTTATAAGGATTATCTTTAAAAAATTCTTTAGCTTCTTCTGCAGACATTTCTTTTTCTTCAAATTTTTCCCAAGTTGGCAATATCTCTCTCATTTTTTTTTCTATCTTTTCTAGATCTTCTTCTTTAATAGAAGATTTAAATTCAAAATCATAATAAAATCCATTTGAAATAACTGGTCCAATAGTCGGTTTGGTATTAGGATATAATTCTAAAACCGCCGCCGCCATTAGATGAGCAAGAGAATGTCTAATTAAATCAATTTCACCAATCTTTAACATAAATAAATACTATAACTTTTTTACCTTTTCGGCAATTAAACTTTTTTCGCCATTGCGAAGAGAAACTCTGGCTTTAATAACAACACATTCATCTGGAACAAAAATTTCAGAAAATTCTTTTAAAACTTTAGGAAAAACCACCAGTTCAATTTCATCGGTTAAATCAACAAACTTAATAAAAAGCATTTTGTCTCCATTTTTAGTTAAAATATCGCGTATATTTTCAATTAATCCTCCCATTATGACTAATTCATCTTTTTTACTTTTTTCTTTTATTTTTTTTATGTTTACCTTTTGATTTGTTAGCTTTTCTTTAAAATCTTCTAGTGGATGACCTGATATATAAAGTCCTAAAAGCTCTTTTTCCCAAGAAAGTTTTTCCCTAAGAGTAACAGGTTCTGATGGAGATAAATGAATAGGAGAATAATCTTCTGAAGAGGTGAGGAGGGTAAAAAGAGAATCTTGATTTTTATTGCTAATTACTTCTTTATTATATTCCAAAAGAGTTTCCATATTGGACAGCAAAACACTTCGTTGACCAAAAATATCCAAACTACCACTTTTTATAAGCGCTTCTAAAGATTTTTTATTTAAGTTTCTGTCTTGAATACGCGTTAAAAAATCTTCCAAAGATTTAAATTTTCCATTTTCTTTTCTTTCCTTAGTAATAATTCCGGCTATACCTTCTCCAAAATTTTTAATAGTAGTCAAACCAAACCTGATGGTTTCTTTTCGCTTACCCAACATCGGATGTAGGGTAAACCCTACATCCGATGTTGGGTTGTTATTCTTTTTAATAAGGGTGAAATCAGAAAAACTTTCGTTAATATCCGGTGGCAAAATCTTAATACTCATTCGCTTGCATTCGGCTATAGTTTTAGCCACTTTTTCGGTATCTCCAGATTCGGCTGAAAGCACCGAGGTCATATATTCTCCTGGAAAATTCGCTTTAAGATATGCTGTTTGATAAGCCACCCGCCCGTAAGAAACCGAATGAGCTTTATTAAAACCATAAGCAGCGAAAGGTTCAATCCAACTCCAAATTTGTTTAGCTTTTTTTTCGCTCCATTTTGAATTTTCCATACATCCAGTTATAAATTTTTCTTTTTGCTTGGCCATTTCTTTTGGGATTTTTTTGCCAACCGCTTTACGAAATTTGTCCACTTCACCCCAACTATAACCCGCCAAATTATGTGCCATCATTAGCAAATCATCTTGATAAACCAAAATCCCGTGAGTTTTTTCAAGTATGGGTTTTAGAGCCGGATCAAGATAAGTAATTTTTTTAGGATTATGTTTACGCTCAATATAATCTGGAATAAATTGCATCGGTCCAGGACGATAAAGAGCCACCATAGCATTAATATCATGAATAGAAGTCGGTTTTAATTCAACCAAAAATCTAGTCATACCATCGCCGTTAAGTTGGAATAAATCTTCAGTTTCACCGCGAGCCAACATTTTAAAAGTTTTTTTATCATCAATCGGTATTTTATCCAAATTTATATCCACTCCTTTGGTTTTTTTAGCCAGAGCGATAGTGGCCGCGATAATAGAGAGATTTTTAAGTCCCAAAAAATCAAATTTTAAAAGACCGGCGCCATTTTCATCTACGCTATACATATCATATTGAGTAATTATTTTACCTTCTCCTTTGGGATCATATTGAAGAGGAGTAAAGTCAGTTAGACTGGTCGGACTGATAACCACTCCGGCGGCGTGTACTCCAATATGTCTGGCACAACCTTCTATTTTTCTGGCCATATCAACAATTTTTTTTGTATCCGCATCTTTTTGATAGAGTTCTTTAAGCTCCGGCACTTCAGCTAAAGCTCTATCAATAGTCATTGGGAAACCTTGTTGTCCCATAGGAATAAGTTTGGCAATTCTATCTCCCACTGTGTAAGCCAAACCGAGTGCTCTGGCAGTATCGCGCACACTGCCACGAGCCGCCATAGTACCAAATGTTCCTATTTGAGCCACCTTGTCTTCACCATACTTTTGCCTTGTGTATTCCACCATTTCATCGCGTCTATTATCGGCAAAATCCATATCAATATCTGGAGCGGAAGGTCTGTCCGGATTTAAAAATCTTTCAAAAGGTATTTCATATTCCAAAGGGTTAATATTTGTAATATAAGAAGCATAAGTAACTAAAGAACCGGAAACAGAACCTCTAATATTAGTCAAAATACCATTACTATGAGCGTAATTTAAAAGATCAGCCACTACTAAAAAATATGGAGAATAACCTTTGGTTTTGATAACTCCAAGTTCATATTCTAATCTTTCTATAACTTCTTTACTTTCTGGAAGTCCTCTTTCTTTAAGACCTTTATAAGCTAAGTCATGCAATTCATCATTATAACTTTTACCGGAATCCACTTTTATATCCGGAAAAGCCCATTTGCCAAGTTCTAATTCCAGATTGCAGAGAGCCGCAATTTTACGATTATTAAAAATCGCTTCTGGCATATCTTTAAACCTTTCTTTTATCGCTTCAAAAGAGAGGAAAGAAAGATCTTCATTTTTTTCGTCAATTGACGAACCAAATTCTCTAACATTACCTCTTTGAACCGCCCCATGTTGGATCGCTATTAAAGTATCTTTAGCTTCTTTATCTTCCGGAGCGATATAATAAACATTATGAGTTGCCACTATTCCAATTCCGTTTTCTTTGGCAAACTTAGCAAGTATTTCCATCTGTTCATTGTGTCCAGCAAGTTCCGGGCGTTTAGTGATTTCAATATAAAAATCGCCTCCATCATCGTTGGCAAAAATCTTCTTATATTTTTGAATAAGTTCTTTAGCCAATTCAGTATTTTTATTCCTAAGAGCAGTGGAAATATCTCCGCTCCAAGAAGAAGAGATAGCAATAAGTCCCTCCGAATATTTTTCTAAAATTTCAAAATCAATACGAGGTTTATAATAAAATCCTTCTAAATAAGAAGCAGTTACCAGTTTCAAAAGATTTTTGTAGCCAATTTCATTTTTACAAAGTAATACTATCCTAAACCTATCTTTATCAATGCCAGCTTGTTTATCAAAACGCGTGCGCAAAGCGAGATAAGCGTCCACTCCGATAATCGGCTTGATGCCAGCTTTTTGACATTCTTTATAAAATTCAATAGCGCCATACATATTGCCGTTATCGGTTAAAGCCAAGGCTTTCATTTCCTCTTTCTTAGCTGCTTCCACAAGTTCTGGAATTTTAGCTAAAGCTTGTAATAAACTATAATGGCTATGGGTATGCAGATGAGTAAATTCCATATCCATATCATAATAGAAAGATTGATAAATGGAAACCCGCTTATTGACAAAGTTGGGATTGTTTAAAAATATCCGAGTGTTATTATTTAGAATATAATTATGAAATTGCGTATAAATAATCAACGAGGTTTTACTCTAATAGAATTGCTTGTGGTTATAGCCATAATCGGAGTGCTTTCTTCAATAGTAATCGTTTCTTTAAATAAATCCAGATTTAAAGCTTTAGATTCAAAACGCATTTCCAGTATGCGAGAGATGACTAAAGCTTTAGCTCTTTATTTTCTTGATTATAATGTTTATCCAAATTCTGATTATGCGGGATATGGAGGATGGGATACCCCTGGTAATGGCACCTTTATTGCTCCTTTGGTAAGTAATGGTTATTTGCCGGAAAATATTTTAGACCCAACTACAAATAATTTTTTTGGTAATTATAGATATTATAGATATCCAGCCGGAAATGCCGGTTGTCCAGTCGCACGCGGAGCTTATTATGTTTTAGGTATAGTTAATCTACAAAGTGTTAATGGCAATTATCCTACCAGTCCAGGCTGGAGTTGTCCTAATAGGAATTGGCAAAACGAATTTGAATGGGTTACCGGGCAGTTTGAAAACTAATATATATGAAATTTATTATTGGTATAGATGAGGTTGGTAGAGGACCTTTAGCTGGACCGGTTAGTGTTGGAGCTTTTGTGGCAGACAAAAAAGGGGGGGATTGGATTTTAAAAAATATTTTTGAAAATAAACTGCGAGATTCCAAAAAATTAAGTCCAAAAAAGAGAGAAGAAATTTATAAAAAATTTTGCGTATTAAAAAAGGAAAAGAAAATCTTTTTTTCTGTTGTCTCTATTTCAAATAAAATAATAGATGAACAAGGAATTTCAAAAGCTATCCAGATAGGTATTAAAAAATCCCTCAAAAAATTACACCACAAAAACAACAATTACAATGGGCACCATTGTAATTTAAAACTAGATGGATTACTTAAAGCGCCGAAAGAATTTAAAAATCAAAAAACAATTATAAAAGGGGACGAGAAAGATATTTTTATCGCCTGTGCTTCTATTGTGGCTAAAGTTAGTCGTGATAATTTAATGTGTAAAATAGCCCTAAAATATCCAAAATATAATTTTGAAACTCATAAAGGATATGGCACCCTCCTCCACCGCACCAATATTAAAAAATATGGTCTTTCTCCCATACACCGTAGGACATTTTGCAGGAAATAACCCACATATCTTGCCTTATTTTTTAAATATAGTAATATATTTATTATGGTAATTCGGATGAGACATACTAGGGCCCATACGGCAAATAGAAGGAGTCATCACGCACTGAAGACACCTTCTTTGAATTTATGCAAAGAATGTGGCAGTCCAAAAACTCCGCATACAGTTTGCCAAGTTTGCGGTAAATATAAAGGCAAACAAATATTGGATGTCTATTCCAAAATTGCCAAAAAAGAAAAGAAGGCGAAAGAAAAAGCTAACGCTGGCAAATAGTTCTAAAAAAGGTTAAAATATTTTTGGTGTAGGGTTTAGGTATTAAATATTATGGAAGAAATTTTAAAAACCATAATACATAATACATACCCCTTATCCCATAATCAAAATGGCTAATAGGCACCTTGCGCGAACAACAGTCCTTCAAACTCTCTATGAGTGGGATTTTGGTGGCAAAAAAAACAAACCGGAATCAATACTCCAAAGGGATGCTTCCGAGTTTGCCGCTGGTGCTCAGAATGGAAGTTTTATGAAAAATCTTCTGAAAGGAGTATTGGCTAAACAAAAAGAAATTGATAATGTAATTATTAAAGCCGCTCCGGAGTGGCCCATTGAAAAGATAAGCGTAATGGATAGAAATATTTTACGTATCGGTCTTTTTGAACTTTTATTCGCTGATAGAGAGCAAGTGCCTCCAAAGGTGGCGATTAACGAAGCAATTGAATTGGCCAAAAAATTTGGAGGAGAGACCAGTAGTAAGTTTGTGAATGGCGTTTTGGGTGCTGTTTATAAAGAAATAGGCGAACCCGGCAAAGACGATAAAGGTCTTGCTCAAAAAGTGGCTACTAAAAAAACTTTAGTTGGAGCTGTGGTTTACGCTCGCCAAGAAAAAGAAATATATATAGCTTTGGTTCATGATGTTTTTGGACATTGGACTCTGACGAAAGGGGGGTTAAAAAAAGATGAAGATGAAAAAGAGGGTATTGTTCGCGAAGCTGAAGAAGAGCTTGGTATAAAAATAAAAGTAAAAGAACGCCTTGGAGAAAATACTTATGAGACTTTTCATCCAGAAGAAGGTAAATTGGAAAAACGCGTTATTTATTTTCTGGCAGAAGCGCCTTATGAAGAAATAACTCTTGAAAACAAAAAAGAAAAAGGAGGTTTAGATGATGTAAAATGGTTTAAACTGGCGGATATACTTGAGCTAAATTTCTATGGTGATATTTTACCGATTATTACCAAGGCTATAAATTTATTAGTTAAATAGCCAGATATAAATTACAAATAATGAGAATGACACGAATAAAATGAAAGAAAAAAATTTTGATGAATTTGAAAAAATAATAGGAATAAAATTTAATGAACAAGATATATTAAAACAAGCGTTTACTCATCGTTCTTTTTTGAATGAACATAAAAATTCAAAAAGAGGACATAATGAACGCCTTGAATTTTTAGGAGACGCGGTGCTGGAACTTGTGATAACAGATTATCTTTTCAATAAATATCCAGATAAAAACGAAGGGGATTTAACTTCTATCAGAAGCGCCTTGGTTAATGCTCAAACTTGCGCCAAAGTATCTAAAAAAATAAATGTTAATGATTTTTTATTACTCTCTCATGGCGAAGCTAAAGATGTCGGTCGGGCTAGACAATATATATTAGCTGACGCTTTGGAAGCGATTATCGGAGCTATTTATATTGATTTAGGTTACGAAAAAGTTAAAGATTTTATATTAAAATATATCGCTCCCATGACCGAAAAAATTATAAAAGAAAAACTTTGGATAGATGCTAAAAGCAAATTTCAAGAAAAAGCTCAAGATGTGGAAGGAGTTACTCCATCTTATAAAACCACTAAAGAAACCGGACCGGATCACGACAAAAAATTTACCGTCGGTGTTTTTTTGAGAGAAAAAATAGTAAGTGAAGGGGAAGGAGATTCTAAACAAGAAGCTGAGCAAGATGCAGCTAGAAAAGCTTTAAAAGAAAAAGGTTGGGAATAGTGAGGTGTTTAAATTAAAGTTTTGGTTTTTGTATGTTAAAATAAAAAAGTGAGAAATAAAAAATTTAAAGAATGGGTTGTATTAAAAGAAAACTTACATAATAAAAATGCAAAACCACCCTTTATTTCTCAAGGAGATATGTGGTGGATAAGTTTTGGCGAGAATATTGGATCTGAAATAAATGGTAAAAGTGATATATTTACTCGCCCAGGAATTATTTATAAAAAATTATCACATAGGTTTTATTTTGTTATACCAACCACAACACAAGAAAAAAGAGGTTCATGGTTTATTAAGTTTATACACAAAAACAAACAAATGTTTGCTTGTTTACATCAAGCTAGAGCAATAGATTATCGTAGATTATTTTCAAAACTAGGAACCTTTAATATTCCCCACCATTTACGGCGGGGTCGCGGGAAAATCCCGAATGTACTATAAATATACTCTTATTTAATAAAAAGTCAAAACAACTGGGTATAAGATATCTCCACTAAACTTTAAAAAAGAGGGGATGAGGGAATAGTGAGGTGTTTAAATTAAAGTTTTGGTTTTTGTATGTTAAAATATTTCTATGCTTAAATCTTTAGAACTTTCTGGTTTTAAATCTTTTGCCAAAAAGACAGAACTTCATTTCAAATCTCAGGTCACAGCCATAGTCGGACCGAATGGTAGTGGCAAATCAAATATAGCCGAAGCTTTTCGGTTTGTTTTAGGAGAACAATCAATGAAGTCTTTGCGGAGCAAACGAGGGGAAGACCTTATTTGGAACGGCTCAACGGAAATGAGCCGTTCCAACAGAGCAAAAGTAAAACTTGTATTTGATAATTCAAAAAATATATTTGATTTAGATTTTAATGAAATAATAATAAAAAGAGCGGTAAATAGAGATGGTAGTAATGAATATTATTTAAATAACAGTTTAATCAGATTAAAAGATGTTATTGAACTTCTTTCAAAAGCTCATATTGGAGCTTCCGGACATCATATTATTTCTCAAGGAGAAGCTGATAAAATACTTTCTTCAAGCGTTAAAGAAAGAAAAGAAATGATAGAAGACGCTTTGGGTCTTAAAATATATCAATATAAAAGAGAAGAAAGTCAAAGAAAACTTTTAAAAACAGAAGAAAATATTAAACAAGTAAACTCTTTAAGAAGAGAAATCGCTCCTCATATTCGTTTTCTTAAAAAACAAGTAGAAAAAGTGGAGAGAGCCGAAGATTTAAGATTAAAACTTTCTAAATTTTATAGAGAATATTTGAAAATGGAAAAGATATATTTGGAAAAACAAAAAAAAGAAATATTAGAAAAAAAGAAACCAACTTTAGAAAAGCTTGAAAAGCTTGAAAAAGAAATGGAGGAAGTTAAAAGAATATTAGACGCATCATCAAAAAAAGATGAGAAAAGCGAAGAGCTTATAGAAATAGAAAATAAAATAAAAAATGAAAGAGAGTCCAAAGATAATTTTTATAGAGAAGTCGGTAAAATAGAAGGTGAATTAAATGTTAATGAAAGAAATATTGAAAAAATTAAAGCAGAAGAAAAATCAGAAGAAAGTAAAACTATACTTTTGAAAGAAGTAGAAGAATTAGAAAGAGAAATTTCCGGTTTTTCTGAAGTTATTAAAATTGTTGAAAAAATAAGAGATTTTATTACTAAACACAAATTTAATTTTGATAATAAAAAATTAGAGGAATTAATGGAGATAAATAAAGATTTAGAAAGAAACAGAAAAGAAATGGAGGAGAAAATCAAAAATATTGATATTGTTTTAAATGAACTTTCTTCAAAATATAATATAATTAAAAGTTCCATAGAAAAAGAAAAAGATTCTAACAGGGAAGCGGAAAAAAATATTTTTAAAATATCAAGTGAGCAGAGTGAATTTAGAGCCAAATTAGAATCTTTGAAAGAAAAAGAGCGTAGACTAAATATAGAAGAAGAAGATTGGAAAAGAGAAATACAAGAAGGTGGTGTGTTATTGGGTACTGCAATAATTGGATTTGAAAATGAAGAATTAAGACTTTCTTCACAGGACTTTTCTACTGGTCTTACAGAGCCACGTGAAAAGCAAGAAGAAAGGAGAAGAGAATTAGAAAAAATGAAAATTAGATTAGAAGAACTTGGTGGAGGAGGAGGTGAAGAAGTAATGAAAGAATATAAAGAAACAGTAGAAAGAGATGAATTTTTATCAAAAGAATTAGAAGATTTAGAAAAATCAGCTAAATCTTTAGAAATACTTATAAAAGAATTGCTTGAAAAATTAGATATAGAATTTACACAGGGTATAGAAAAAATAAATAAAACTTTTCAAGAATTTTTCTCACTTATGTTTGGAGGAGGGGAAGCCAGATTAGAGGTGGTGAAAAAAGAAAAGAGAAAAGTTAAAAATAAAGAAGAGGAAGAAAATCTCGCTGCCGAAATTTTGCCGTCAGGCGAAATTTCAGCTTCCGAAATGTCCGAAGAGGGGATAGATATTTCAGTATCTCTACCAAGAAAAAGAATTAAAGGATTGGAGATGCTTTCCGGTGGAGAAAGAGCTCTTACATCTATTGCCTTACTCTTTGCTATATCTCAAGTTAATCCTCCTCCTTTTATTATTCTAGACGAAACTGATGCCGCTCTTGATGAAGCAAATTCTAAAAAATACGGAGAAATGATTGAAAGTCTCTCCAAAGTTTCTCAGCTTATTCTTATTACTCACAATCGCGAAACAATGTCTCGTGCCAATGTTATTTATGGTGTTACGATGAGCAATGATAGTATTTCCAACCTCCTTTCCATTGAATTTAATGAAGCGGTTACAGTAGCAAAATAAAACTATACAAACGGGACGATCGTCCCAACTGTATAGTTTTATAATTCTTACGATATCTATATCTATATATTGTATAAAATCAATGCGTAATGTAGCGATTAATCGCTACAAAACAAAACGTAAGGACGGGCGTCCTTACGTATGTATTATATTTGTAATTACGTAATAGAATAATGTAATAGATTACAAAACCAATTTAAAATCTAAAGTTTTGCGATTAAGATCAGCGGAGATAAGTTTGACACGAAGTTTGTCGCCAAGAGAAAATTTATTTTTAGTTTTTTCACCAACTATTGCATAATTTTTTTGGTCAAGTTTGTAGAAATCATCTCTTAAATCTTTAATTCTAACTAACCCCTCAACTTTTGTTTCTGGATCTTCCACATACATACCCCATTCAGTTACTCCAGAAATAATAACCTTAAATTCTTTCCCAATTTTATCTTGCATAAATTCCACTTGTTTATATTTGATACTTTCTCTTTCTGCTTCTTGAATAGTAACTTCTTTGTCACTCGCTTCTATGGCTATTTTTTCATATTTTGCTATTTCATTTTTAGAAATAGCTTCATTTTTTAAATGTTTTTGTAAAATTCTATGAATCATCAAATCAGGATAACGCCGAATAGGGGAAGTGAAATGAGTATAATATTGAAA
>QILQ01000002.1 GCA_003233455.1 Candidatus Zambryskiibacteriota bacterium
CTTCTTTTATTGTTTTTGCCATATGTATTGCCATATACCGAGACTATACCGTCTTCGGTGAAAACCGCCATATGTGTGTGTACATTACCAAAATCTCTTATGTTAAAATAATTTTTATTATCTAATAAAATCAATATGATAAAAAAATTTGAAATAAAAGAGTTTAAAATTCCAAAATTAAAAGGAATTTCAGATAAAACTATGGAAGAACATTTAAAGCTGTATCAAGGTTATGTTAAAAATGCTAATTTGGTTTTAGAAAAAATAAAAAAAATGTCTGAAGACAGTGAAAGTGCTTATGAGGTAGCCGAACTTCAAAGAAGGTTTTCATTTGAATTCAATGGAATGAGAAACCATGAATACTATTTTGCCAGCTTTGAAAACGGTTCTAAAAGCTTGAATGAAAATAGTGAATTTAAAAAAGCTATTGAAGAAGAATGTGGAGATTTTGATAAGTGGTTAAATAGATTTAAAGCAATTGCTCTAACTCGCGGAGTGGGTTGGGCAATGCTTTATTATGATTCTCAAACAAAAAAACTTTTAAATCAATGGGTTGATGAACATCATTTTGGATGTCTTTCATCTTGTGCTCCAATTCTAACTCTTGATATGTGGGAGCACTCTTTTGTGGCTGATTACCAACCATCCGGCAAAAAAAATTATATCGAAGACTTTTTTGAAAACTTAAATTGGCAAATTATTGAAGAAAATTTTAAAGAAGCAGTAAAATAATTCTAAATTTATTAAAATATAAAATCATATGTTCAACACCGAGTGTTCAACATTGTTATAAACGTAAAATTAAGAAGGATTGGGGTTATGGATGGTTATGTGTATTTACTTGAATTTGTATAAAAGAAAAAGTTTGATAGTGCTTAAATTCTAATCCCTAGTTTATTCCTAAGATAATCGAGTATTTCTTGTACTTCCTTATGTCCGCCTGTGAGTTCTATTTTGTATGTGTTACCGAAGAAATCCGCCTTTTTATGAGAGAATTTGGCTTTTACATTTTTTAATTTAGCATACCGTTGTGCGCTGACAAAAACATCGCGTGGATATGAACTAAAAGCTCCTAGTTTAATCTCACCGCTTGCGACTACCATTTTAGAACTTTCTTTTTCCATTACTCGCCTGTTTCCTTGGTTAGTATCACTTCTTAAGGTATCAAAAGCAATATTGATATTTTTTGACGCTTCTGTTGCGTGAGGGTTTTCATTGACATCGGGGTGAAAATTTTTCTGAAGGCTTATTTTTGCCTCTTTAATCTCCTCGCCGCTTGCCGTTTTTGGAACATCGAGGACTTCGTGAGGGTTATTGCTAAATAAATGTTTAGGGATCTCTGTCGTTTTTTGATGAGGTTGTTTTGGAGCATCTTCTGATGGAGGAGTCGGATTATTTAATGATTCCATTCCTATTTTTTATAGTTAAAACTAATAAAATTTCTAATATTTAAATTATACCAGAAGTTTAAATCTCACGAAAGGATAGAAAAAGTATTGCAAAATAATTCTAAATTTATTAAAATACAAAATCATATGTTCAACACCGAGTGTTCAACAGATTTATCTGATAAGAGTGAGGTATTTAATTTTTTAAAAAGAAAAAAATAACCCACATACCATAAGAAAATTATCCAGAGAGGCAAGGCGCCGATTTGAAAAGTGGCAAAAGGAAGACTTGCTCCAAACTCAGTAGTACTAATTATTATCTGCGTTATAAAATACGAGAGTATTCCAAACGGCCAAGAAACAATCTGAGAAATAATACCCAACGCTCCAGTCAAGGCCCCAAGTGCCATCGCAAAAGGTACTAGTGGCAAAATTAGTGGATTGATTATGAAAGAAACAATGGAAACAAAACCGGACATTCTAATAAGCAAAGGCAGAACAAAAAATTGAACAGCTAAAGTGGCGGAAATAATTTCTCTTAAACCAAATTTTTCAGGGATAAATTTTTGAAATTTATGTTTAGAGATAAAAGAGAAAATAAATGGCGAAAATAATATAAGACCCAAAGCAGCCATAAAAGAAAGTTGAAAAGATGGGTCGTAAAAAAGAATTAATGGGTTCCAAAGGATCATTAAAAAACCTGCAATAAAAAGCCAACGCAGGGCATCAGCCGGCCGACCCAAAAATCTAGCCAGAATGGCGATAAGAGCCATAATACTCGCCCTGATTACTGTTGCTCCCAAGCCGACCATAACAGCAAACAAAGCAATTGAAATAGCACTTATTATAAAACCAAGTTTTCTTTTACCAAAAAATGAAGTGACAAAAAATATTCCGGCGGCAATAATAGTAATATTGTATCCGGAAAGAACTACAATATGTATCAAGCCCACTTCTCTAAAATCATTAAGTAAAGTTTGTCCCAAAGATTGTTTGGCTCCAAAAATAAGCCCACCAAGAAGTGACGAGTTCGGCTCCGGAACCACTCTAGAAATATTTTCAATAAAAACATTTTTTAGGGAATATAAAGAAGAAATTATTTTATTACCCGCCCCACTTCCTATTTTTTCAATCTTTGGTTTATAAATTATAAAATGAATATTATCTTTTGAAAGATAAGAAACATAATTAAATTCCGCTCCATTTTTATTTTTAAAATTTTTAGGCAAATTTAATTGTCCGGAAACTTTTATTTTGTCCCCATATTTAAATTCAGGAAAGCGATTTGCTATGTATTCGGCTTTTCGAAAGAATGTGTTTCTGATTGCCTTGCGGGGCTCGGCGGAGGAAGCACGAGGAATTTTCTAGCAAGAAAATATCCGTGGAATCAGAAACACATTCTGGAGAAAAATACGGACGAACTATATAACGAGCGGAAATATCTCTGACATCCGGTTCTTTAGAAATAACGGCTTCAAAAGAAATATTTTGGTTAACAAATTTAGAAAGGGGATCGGGAGAAGTATTTACTATATTCATTCTCAAAACTCCCAGAAAAAAAGCAAAACCGATTATTAAAATAGTTAAGGGTAACCCTTTGGAGCGGAGGCAGTTCAAGGGTTGCTCTTGGAAAAATAAAAGAGAAATCACTAAAGACAAAATAAAAACCAGCAGACCGAAAGTCCAACCTCCACCCCAAAAAGATTCAAAGACTATCCCTAAAATAAATGAAACTATAAATGAGTAAAACATCAATGAAACGGTTTATAATCCAATTTTAAACCTTCATACAAAACAACTTTTTGACTATCAGCAAAGCTGGTAGCTATCTCATCACACCTTTCATTTAAAATATGACCAGAGTGACCCAAAACTTTTTTCCACTTCACTTTTTTATTTTGAGTTAATTTCCAAAGTTTTTCCCACAAATCTTTATTCAAAACTTCTTTTTTATTTTTTGTTCTCCAATTATTTTTTTGCCAATTATTTATCCAGATTGTAATTCCCTTCATTAAATATTCCGAGTCTGTATTGATTTCTATCTCAATATTTTCAGATTGAGATTTTGATTGTAATATCGGGATTAGCTCCAGAGCTTTTATGGCCGCCATCATTTCCATTCTATTATTGGTAGTATTTTTTTCTCTCCCTCCAATTTCAACAACTGTTGTATTAGCACCATTTAGGTCGCCATAGTTATCTTTAATAACAACAACGCCCCATCCGCCATTTCCCGGATTTCCTTTTGACGAACCATCTGTGTAAATTGTTATTTTTTGCATATTAAAATTTTATCATAAAAAAGTCTATAATCCGTAAACGGATTTCGGAAGAGCCGTTGTAAAAAGATTTTTCAACATTAGCAATTAAGTTTGTTTTGATACCTTCTTTTAAAGAATCACCAAATTGGTCAAGTGAAGTAAAAAAAGAAATGGCTCTGATAGTATTTAATCCGTCACTTAAATTTATAGAAAGATGTTCTTTGGCTTTGCCAAATCTATTTATTCTTTCTGGTATTATATTTCTAAAAATAAATATTGGTTTTTCA
Source organism: Candidatus Zambryskiibacteriota bacterium (assembly GCA_003233455.1). Classification (GTDB taxonomy): domain Bacteria; phylum Patescibacteriota; class Minisyncoccia; order Phycocordibacterales; family WO2-35-19; genus WO2-35-19. The sequence goes on from QILQ01000002.1 coordinate 3,937, forward strand.
TTCCCTACTCCAAAAGGAGCTAAATTTAAAATTTCGGAAACTGATTTTTCTGAAATATCTTTTAAATTTAATTCTGCGTCAACTTTAGTCTCCTTTTTTTTATTTACTAAATGAGTTGAAGCTTTAACCAAAGCATCTTCAAGAGTGTGAATTTTTTCAAAATCCACTTCAAAACCTCCAGACATTTTGTGTCCTCCAAACACGGTAAATGCATCTCCAGCTCTTTCCATTAAAGCCACTAAATCTGTCACCCCTTCCGAACGACAAGAGCCTTTTATAAATTCTCCATTTTCCCTTCCCCATAAAAAAACCGGACGATTATATTCTTTAACTATTGAATTAGCCACCAAACCCAAAAGTGCCGGTCGCCAATCCGGATTACCTAAAACTATAACCGGTTTTTCTCCCAAATTTTCAAATCTTTCTTTTATTTTTTTCTTAGCTTCTTTAACAATATTAGTTACCGCCACTTTTCTCTCTTTATTTATATTATCTAGATGTTTAGCAAAAACTTCCGCCTCTTCTTCATTACTAGCTGTCAAAAGTTTAAAAGCGTCTAAAGGAAGACCCATGCGACTAGCAGCGTTAATGCGAGGCGTTATCATAAAAGTTATATCATCTTCGGTAAGATTATTTTTATTTATTCTCAACATTGATAAAAGTTTGGAGAGACCGGGTCGCCTACTTTTTCGCAAAACAGAGAGACCAAAATGAGCTAAAACTCTATTTTCTCCCACAAGTGGCACCATATCGGAAAGAGTGGCCAAGCCCACTAAATCAAGCAGCCATTTTTCTTGACCTTTTTTTAACAAATCTCTTTTTGTCAGAAGGATGGCTTCAATCATTTTCCAAACCACTCCCGTCCCGCAAAGTATTTTTTCCGGATATTTTGAATCTTTTCTTTTTGGGTTAACAATCGCAAAAGCTTTTGAAAGTTCATCAGCTGGTTCATGATGGTCGGTAATAATAACTTCTATGCCAAATTTTTTAGCTTCTTCAACCTGCTTATAATCTCTGATACCACAGTCAACAGTAATTAAAAGTTTAGTTTTTTGAGTGGCAATTTCTTTAATGCCTTCTGAGTTCAAACCATATCCTTCTGTATGTCTGTTAGGAATATAGTTTTCAAAATTATTAAAACCGACAAGTTTAAAAAAATCATACAACAAGGCACCACCGGGAATACCATCAGCGTCATAATCGCTCCAAATTGTTATCTTTTCGTTATTTTTAATCGCTTTGAGAATTCTATTAACAGCTTTTTTCATATCAGGTAAAAGAAAAGGATTATGAAGATGTTTTTCAAAATCGGGATTTAAAAATTTTTCCGCTTCTTTTTTTGTTTTAATTCCTTTATTAAATAGAAGTTGAATAATTAAAGGACTATAATCTTTTAATTCTTTTTCCACCTTTTTACTCATTTTTTCCTTTAAATTATATTTTTTAGACATAAGAAACATCATAACACACCTCACCCCTCGCTTCGTGTGCCCTCTCCTTGCTAAGGAGAAGGAAGAAAAAAAACTACTTATTCCAAGAGCTTTATCCTTATGACCTAACGCAGGAATAGTATGTTTTTGTTTTTTTCTTTTAATAGTTATAATAGAGTTATGAAAGATTACAAATTATGGAATCAAAATAAACAATTTTTAAATAATGAAAAAATTAGACCAAATTTTCAAAAACTAAAAGAAAAACTTAAGACATTGCTGTTTTAAGTTTTTCTTTTAACCCCTTGCGGGGAGGGCCGAAGCCATTTATAAACACATATTATCAAATTAAAAAAAATCAAGTAAAATTATGGAAAAAAACTGCATCTTTTGTAAAATTGCCAATAAAGAAATACCGGCTCATATTGTTTATGAAGACGATAATTTTGTGGCTTTTCTTGATATTAACCCAACTTCTGTTGGTCATTGCCAGGTAATTCCTAAAAAACACTATCGTTGGGTATGGGACCTGCCTGCCGGCAGGCAAGTATCTCCTAATGTCGGTGAATATTTTGAAGTAGTTAGAAAAATCGCTCTTGCTCAGCAAAAAGCTTTTAATACTGATTGGATACTTTCAAAAATAGTAGGTGAAGATATTTTTCATGCTCACATTTGGGTTTATCCTGATAATGCCGTGAAGGGAAACAAAAAAGATTTTGAAGGAAATGCTAAAAAAATATTAAAATACATAGATAAATAAAATTAAATTTAGAATAGTTCTTGAGCGTGCCTTTTTAAATTTAATTTTATGAATTCAATGCTTCAATTCCGGGAAGAGTTTCGTTAGCTAAAAAGTCCAACATAGCTCCGCCAGCAGTAGAGATAAAACCATGAGATGAGATTTCTTTTTTAATATCCTTATTTATAACAGCCAAAGTATCTCCTCCGCCAAGTATAATTTTGATATTTGATTTTGCCAACATTCTGGCAAGAGCGGTAGTGCCAGCCACAAAACCTTTTTCATAATTTCCTAAAGGTCCATTCCATAAAATAAATTCCGCTTCTTTTATTTTTTCATTTAATTTTTCCAAAGTTTCTCGGTTAGCGTCCAGAGCGGTAATATCCCCAATGGGTAAAATTATTTTGGAATTATCGGCTATTTCCCTGCCTGTCGGCGAGGCAGGCATTTCTAAAACTTTAACAGCTAAAGCACCACCAATAAAAATATTATCAGCAATATCTAAAAATTTTTGAACTAAAGGTAATTTAGTTTCAAACTTGGCTCCGCCCAATATCAGTAAGAAAGGATGTTTGGGATTAAAAACTTCAGATAAATTTTGATATTCTTCCAAGAATCTAAATCCCGCAAAACTAGTTAGAAATTTTGATACCCCAACAATAGAAGCGTGTTTTCTATGAGAAACAGAAAAAGCTTCATTTATATAAATATCAGCTTTGTCGGCTAATTCTTTGGCAAATTCTTCACTATTGGATTCCTCTCCTGAATTTTTTCTTAAATTTTCCAAAAACTCTACTCCATCTTCTAAAATTGAATAATTTTCCTTTGCAAAATCTATAACAGGCTCTATTGAAGTTCCTTCTCTTCCAAAATGACTCGCCACTATAGGAGTGCCTCCTTTGTTTTTAATATATTCAATAGTTTTTAGTGAGACTTCTATTCTTGATGCATCCAATATTTCACCATTTTCTCCAATAGGAACATTCCAATCTACTCGCACTAGCACTCTTGTCCCTTTTTTTATATCTGCTTTTTCAATTGATTTCATATATTTAAGAATAACTCACTCCGCCTTCTCTTACAACAAGAGAGGGTTCCAAAAATAGCCTTTGATATTTTTTTGCATTATCAGCGATTTGGCTAAACTTTATGGAGTAAAAGCAATAGCTTTACGTCAACAAGTAAAAAGAAATACTAATCGTTTTCCATCTGATTTTATATTCCAACTCACACAAAAAAAGTAAATAATTTGGTATCACAAAATGTGATACCTTCAAAACAAAAACTTGGTGGTTATTTACCGTATGTTTTTACAGAACACGGCGTAGCAATGTTAGCCTCAGTTCTGAAAAGTACAAGAGCTACGCAAGTAAATGTTACAATAATCAGAGCTTTTATTAAACTTCGAGAAATAATGACTACTCATAAAAATTTAATGAGAGAATTTGAAAAAATGAAACAAACCCAAAAAAAACATGGGCAACATATTGTGAATATTTTTAATGTAATATCACAACTTCTTAATCCCCCACTAAATAAAACTTCCAAAGAACCAATAGGATTTAAATATAGAGGTAAAAAATAAATCATTTACAAAACTTTTTCAACTCAATCGCTCTTTCTACAATTCTATCCCCTATTTCACTATCACCTTTAAACCCAAACCAGAAATTACTTTTTTCATAAAACCAAGAGTGGGATTAGTTCTACCAGATTCAAAACGAGCTAAAGCGGATTGCTTAACTCCAATTTTTTCCGCCAATTCTCTTTGAGATAATTTTTGTTTTGCCCTCGCTCGAATAATAGCTTTCAATATTTCAAACTCAAAAGCAGACTCTAAATAAGCCTTTTTAAATTCTGGGTCTTTCATCCATTTTGCCCTTATTTCGGAAAAAGGAGTAATTTTAAAACCTAATTTTTCTAATTTTTTTATTTTATTTTTATTCATACTTTGAATGATAACATATATGTTATTGTGAACGCAAGGCTTTAAGTCTATTCCTTGCAGTTTTTATATCTTTCGGAGCCAATTTTTGGCTTTGTTTGTTTATAATATGTAATAAATAAATATTGTCTTTGTAAAAAGTATAAAATATTCTGATATTTTTTGATCCTTTTATTCTTAGTTCATAAAGATTTTTTTCAATTTTTTTGCTATATGGCATTTCTAGAGAATATTCTTTATTTTCAAGAACCTCAATAGTTTTTCCTATTTTAATACGATCTCCTTGTGAGAGAGAATCTACAAATTTATCTATATCAGTGTGAATAGTATAAGAATTCATTATAAATTTATTCTATCAGGTTCATCCACTTTTGCCGATTCATGCTTTGCCCCTATCCAAGCTAATTCATATATTTTTTTCATAACATCAGCAATTTCAGCACTTTCTTTTTTTTGTTTTTTATAAAAACTAGCCACTTTTTCGTGATCGCGAATCCTTGAACTCAGGAGTGATTGATTTGCATTTTTAGATGATTTATGTATGATATTATCATATTAAAATATAATATATTATTATGACCACCATATCCGTACCCATAAATTCTCATCAAGAAGATTTTATCAAATCTCTCGTTAAAAGAGGTCTGGTCCCAAATAAGGCCGTGGCTGTTCGTCGCGCCATTGATTTATTAGCCGAGGAAGAAGCAGTGGCCTCAGTTTTGAAAGCCGAACAAGAACTTTTAGAAGGCAAAATATTACGAGGAAATCCAAGAAAAATATTAAAAAAATTCCAATAAAATGCTTGAAATAAGCTATTCAACCGAATTTTTTCGCAGATTAAAAAATCTACCAAAAGATTTGCAAGAAGAAGTGTTTGAAAAAATTGATTTATTTAAAAACAAAAAGAATCACCAAGTTCTTAAGGTTCATAAACTAAAAGGTAAACTACAAGGTAGATATAGTTTTTCGGTGAATTATAAATTCCGAATAATCTTTAGATACATTTCAAATAAAGAGGCTTTTTTACTCACTATAGGCGACCACGGTATTTATAAATAGATTATCTTTTAATATCTGACTCTTTTAGAATTTCAACAAATTGTTCGGGTTTAAGAGATGCGTGACCAATCAGTAGTCCATCCACATTGCCATATTTCATAATTGGTAAAGCGCTTTCACTTTCCACCGAACCACCATAGAGAACTTTTGCTCCAGTAGCAATATTTCTACCAAAAAGTTCGTCTAGAACTTTTCTAATATACAAAACTATTTCGTGAATATCGGTCGGACTCATTGCATTTTTATATGATTTACCAATCGCCCAAATAGGTTCATAAGCGACTATAATATCCAACAAATATTTTTTTGATAAGCCAATAAGACATTCTTTGATTTGGTTTTTTATAAAAGCGAGATAAGCTCCTTCATTATCTCTCTCTTTTTCTCCCACACATAAAATCGGCGTTAAACCGACATCAAAAGCAATTTGCAATTTTTTTCTGATTACTTCATTGCTTTCCCCCTCGCCAGCTGACGGATATCTCCTTTCCGAATGACCAATAATTACAAACTTGGCTTCCAAATTTTTTATCATATTAGCACTAACCTCCCCGGTAAAAGATCCTTTAATTTCATTTGAAATATTTTGGGCTCCTAAAAATAAATTCTTGGGATATTTTAATTTTGAAAGCGGGTAAAGAAAAGGAAAAGGAGGACAAACAACAACTTTTACATTTTTAAGCCTTTTAGTCGCCAATCTTATTCCATTAAATATTTTTTTAGCTTCTTCCGGCGTCTCCGGATTCATCTTCCAATTAGCTACTACTATAGTATGTTTTTTCATAGTATTATGGTAGCGTAATAATTTTCAATTTACAATGTTTTAATTTTCAAACAATCAAAACTATCCTGCAAATTTTATCATAAGAGCTAAAATAGATTTAAGATTCTGCATCTTTCCAAAGATTGTAAAATATGCTTTTTAACATTTCTACAATAAGCTTGTCCTCGATTAATATAGCTAAAGAGGCTTTAGGTTGCCAAATAATTACTTTATTACCAAAAAGTTGAAAAGAAGTTTTAAAAGAAGTTTGTGATTTAAAAATTCTGGTTTCTCTCATTTGAGATTTGTCTGTTCTGGCCAAAAGCCTAGCATCTGGGGTATCCAGAAGTAGTACTTTTATAAATATGCCTCTTTTTATTCTCTCTCTTATCCATTTATGCTCTTCCTTCCAAGAGATAAAACTTATAAAATCAGTAGCTGATCCAAAAAATTCACTTGTATTTTCAGTCTCTTCAATAATTTGGAAGAATAATTTAAGAAATTGATCATGTCCTTGGATAATTCTTATCTTTGTAGCTCCTCCGCTTTGATGATATTTAGTCAACATCTCTGGCAGATTTGGAATCAGATTCCTATCTAATTTAGCAATGTATTCTCTTTTTTCTCTTAATTTGTCAAGAACAATCTTTGGTGATTCAACTATAAAACCTCTTTCATACTTATCCCTTCCAGAAAATTTGGCTAAACCATGTTTTTCCAAAGCACTAATTACCTTATAAATATTTGGTCTTGATATACCAATAGCTCTTGCTAGATCAGATAAGGGTATTTTCCCCAACGAAAGAGATATAATGTATAAATTAGCTTCAATTTCAGTAAGGTCTAATTCGCGAAGGGAACTGTATAAATTTTGATTCTTTTCGTTTTTCATAAAATAGCTTGTTTTAGAGGTAAAAATGAATAAATCGTATATTAATAATATACACTATTTAGAAAATCCTTGCAACACAGTAAAATATATTGACAATATTGTATATTACGTTTATAATAACTATGGAAATCCTAAGGAGGTCTTTGACATGCGATTTAAACGATTGGTTATTTTGGACAAGATTGTCCTCGCCCAGCATCAATGGGGCGCTCTGCGAGAAATTGCAGAAAAAGTAGTAGAATTCAGCGGGCTAAATCTCGAACAGGTTATAGCGAAGCTGATTAAGGAGCAGGGATTGGATCCTGGTGCAGTCTGCTTCACAGCACTCGCCAAAGAAGAGACTACAATCCGTGAACTCAACGAGCGCCTCAGCGGTGCTGATGCAATTATTAGTTGCTGGACAAACATTCCTGATGAAGTTCTTCGGGAAAATCCGCAAGTCAAGTATATAGGTTTCTGGACGAATCTTGTTCAGCACCGAATCAACCTTGACCTCGCAAAAGAGATGGGTATTACCATCACGTATATTCCCGACTACGGAACCATCGCAGTTGCGGAATATACCATCGCACTTCTTCTCGAACTAATGCGCAACGTTGCCAAGCAAGCAGATGATACCGTTCGCGGTAAGTGGCCGTATGAACTCCTGAAGACTTCTCTCTATGTCCCATCCATTGATGAGATCCCATATCGCACTCTGTGTGGAAAAAAGATCGGGATCATTGGGTTTGGGCGTATCGGGAAACAGGTTGCGCAGATCGCTCAAGGATTCGGTATGAAGATTTCGTATTTCTCGAAAACAAGAAAGCCGGAATGGGAGGCACGAGACGTTCAGTTTCAGGAACTTGATGATATCCTTAGATCGGCGGATATAGTGACGTTGCATATGTCACCTTACGCCAGTCTCGATCCGTTCGGAAAGATTTCACTAGATGACCACGCTCCTGTTTCGGAAGCACTACTCACCAAAAACAAGCCAATCATCTCGAAAGAGAAGCTTGCTCTCATACGAGATGGTGCGATCTTCATCAATACAAGTGCTGGAAGGCTTGTGGATGAGTCAGCTCTTTTGGACGAAGCCGAGAGTGGGCGAATTCGAGTTGCTGTTGATGTCTATCTGTCTAACCCAGACAGGAAGCGTATTAAGCGAATCGTTCAAACATTCGGAAAGGGCAAGAACATCTTCACGTATCGCGGAGGGTGGCTGACATACGAATCAGTCCTTTTCAAGGGAGATTGGTAATGTACACACACATATGGCGGTTTTCACCGAAGACGGTATAGTCTCGGTATATGGCAATACATATGGCAAAAACAATAAAAGAA
>QILQ01000029.1 GCA_003233455.1 Candidatus Zambryskiibacteriota bacterium
CATAATATGGATTAAAAAATTCTGTAAAGGAATAAGTATCTTTTTTTAATAGTGTACTTAAAAGGTTAAAGTCAAGCCATAAAGGCATATCTAGTAATTCATGAGATACGCGCCATTGATATTCTTTCCATCTTTTAAATATGGCATAATATATTTTGGTGGCACATTGAGTGAGAGCTATAGAGGGTTGTTCTTTTAAGGCAACAAATTCTTTCCATTTTGTAATAAATACATACAGGGTTCTGTCATAAAATGAACCTGGTAAGTTGTTGGGTTCTAATTGTTCTATCTTATTGCCAATGGCTAGCAGTACTTCTTCACCAGAAATAGTTTGTGAGCCTACAATTACTTCTTTTTCTATTCTTAGGTCTGAAAATTTTCGAAGTATATAATAGTCTAAATTTTGATTGTCAGGTAAATCTAAATCTGTTTTATTGCTAAAAAATTTAAGAAAGGATACTTCAGGATACAGTTCTGACCATAGCTCACCTGATGCCCAATTACGATATACATCCTTCCAATTATTATTCCATTGCAAATCGTAACTGGCACGGATTTGATAGGTTCTTAAGGTGTAGGTTGTGTAATTTTTTGGAGTTAATTTATTTTCTAAATACGGTGCATATTCAGGCAAATTTTTTCCCGTTGAGCTGAGCATAGATTGTAAACTACCAGACAGGCTTGAATCAGGGTAAGAATTTATAAAGTCTAAGGCTATTTCTACTATTTCTGTGGTTATTAAATGCTGCTCTCTTAAAATACCAAACACTTCATAGATTAAACCGGTATTATCAAAACTGGTTAACAGTATTTTAAACAGTTGAACTATCTCTTCTTTTTTAATTTTACGGTTACGATATGCGTCTTGCAATAATTTATTAGCAACGCCATTTTGACCTTTTCGTATGGAAGTAATTATATTTTTGATAAGAGATGATGTTGTATTCACCGCACTCTTATTGAGCAAAAAGAAGGCATTTTCTCCAGTAATTTCTGCTAAAAAATCTGCTTTTTCGCCCACTAATTCATTCGTAGCAGCTTTGTGTTTTAATTCCTTTCCCCAAATGTTTAATAACTCTATAGGGTAAAAATGTGCAAAACGCTCAAATAATAATAACACCAATTTAATATGTTCATCATCGTCTTTATGTTCTAATTGGCTATATTGATGGTACAGTTTTTTTATTCTTCCTATATCAAAATCCTGAAGCATTAATGTTATCAGGCATTGTGCAAGTTTTGGTGTATAGGTGTTGGAAAAATTGCTTAACTGGAAATTGCTTAACTGATCAACCACATAATTTTTTAGTTGATCTGTGAAAAATATTTCGTTTAATGTTTTTATATAGGCTTTGAGTACGACCTCTTTATTGTTATTACGCAAAGGAATAAGAAAAAGCACTTTGGTTAACTCTTCTAATACCCAAGGGTTATTTTCTGTATTATAATATTCCAGCAACATTTTTTCGGATACTTCATCTAAATAATTAACCTTGCTTATTTCACTAATAAGTGAACTTCGTAAGTGTATGTCAGATTCTTGCTGAATGGTACGTACCATCGCCTGAACAATACCTTGCGTGTCTTTTTTTATATTTTGGGTACAGTAATGTAGACCTTGATAACGTATATACAAATTAGGGTCTACTAATGCCTCTAATGCTATATCTAGTGCCTCTGTTTTATTCAATAACGTTAAAATAGTGGCTTTAAGCGAAATGGAATTGGTACTTTTATATAAGGTTTTGACTTTATCTACAATAGCAGGACTTGTCATAATAAGTCGTTTTAAGAGCGGTGTTAATTTCGTTTTGCTTTTCGGATTTATTCTTAGGTTTTCAATTATAGTATCTACTATGGAAAGGTCTTGTATTGCACGGGAGTCTAACAATAAAAGAATAGATTTTTCGAGGTCTTCATTGTCATTATCTTCCACTAAAATTTCTAAAATACGCTGTATTGTAGTTGTTTTTAATGCCGTGTGTTTAGCCAATTCTTTAATTATAAGGGTTTTTATATTTGCATTATTTAAAGGGTGTAAAAGTGCTATAAAAACAGGCTCACTTTGGTTGGTTGGTAATTTTGCTAAAAGTGTGACAAATGGTTTTATGGTAGTATCGGTTACTTTTTGTGCATATAAAGAGAGTGTGTTTATGGTTGTTTTATCTTTACAGCCAGTTTTTTGAAGACCTGAAAGACAGGCTTTTTGTATGGCTTCACTGGTATCGTACAAAAGATTTTCAGCAAGTAATAGTTCTATACGTTTATCTTTAAATGCCAAACTGCTTAAACATTTTACGGCTTTAAGGCGGAGCTTTTTTTCTTTTTCTACAGAAGAAAAATGGAAAAGTATTTTAAGAAAATTTTCCCTATTGTCTATGTTTGTTATCTCTGCCTTTACTACTATTTTTAATAGTGCTTTTCTTATGGCAAGGCTTTGTTCTTTTTTGGCAAGGTTCGCCAATGATGTAATAATATCTTCTTGATCAAGGTAATTTCGAAGTTTATGCAATGAGTCTAGTCTCTCTTTTTCGTTGCGGTCTTCGCTTAGTAATATCGATAATGACTCGTTTGTTATCATATTTTTAATGTTTAATTGGTATTAATCGGCAAAACCTGGTGTTGCATCAAAATCGATTTCTACTTCTTTGCCTAATCTTAATACAAATGCATCGAATTTGCTTTTAATATTTTTATCGATTAAATCGGGCCTTTTCAATAGGTCGTCAATAATTTCTTCTGTGTATTGCCAGTCGAGCGACATAAAAAGGAATTCTAAGTAAGGTATTGCGGCTTTTTCGTTTGTAAATGCCAACAATTTAGTTGTAAATGCTTTGGCCAATGCAGTATCGCTTCCATAAGCATTGCACATTATATATCGCAACAATAGGGTATTTAAAAAATTGGCTTGATGAATTAGGTTTCGTTCAAAAAATACCCATAACTTATCTTTTAAAAGATGAAGGTCTTTATAATTATTGAGTGCAACGAGATACACATTGTCTTCCCTGTTTCTTCCTTCACCCTCCAAGGTTAAATAATCTAAACAAAACAGGGAAATTTCTTGATCAATACAGTTTTTGCCAATTAAAAATTGTAGTATATCTGCTTTGGTAATGTATGTTGAATGGTATAAACTATCTGCACAATCAGCATCTATTATGAGTGTTTTAAGCAATTCGTTTGCCAGAGCAGGGTTGCTTTTGTAATGGATAAATATTTCTGGAAAAATATGATCTGCTTTTTTTTCTATTTTTATTCTGTTTTCCCATAAATGCCAATCAACTTGTGTTGTGTTATCGGTAAAATTTTGGATTTGTAGTGCTTTTTCATATCCTTTTTCGCAAATGGATCTCTCTACACCCGACCCATTTTTGGCAATATTTTTTAATTGACCAATTAATTCTTGGCTTTTACCAGGAATAGCCACTATTCTTAATGCTAAATATTCTCTAACGTGTTCTCTAAGGTGGCTATCTAACAATAAAGGCACTGTCGTTAACAGGTGAGGTATGTTTTTTTCAGTTAAGGGCATTGGCATTAAACCATAGCATGCGTATTCTCTTATTAATGGTACAGGAGATTTAACAGCCTCTACATAAATTGGTGTTAGCCTATCGTCTATTTTTGATGAGTTACAAAAGGAGAATAGTATTTTTGTTTGTATGCGTACATCAGTGTGTGTTTTGTAAATAGATAGCATACGTTTAAATAGTGCCTCGTCTAAAGTAATGCGTTTACCCAATTGTTTACAAACATATAGTAAAAGATCTATGTGGTATGAGTTTTCAGGTTCTTCTAAAAGGTTTAAAAAGCATTCTTTTACTTTTGAGGTTTTGAGGTGGTTTTGCGAAAGATATGGTGTGAGTATTTCTGCGATACGCCAAGATATGGCTATTTCTTTTTCTGTTTTTACAAGATCTGTATAAAATGAAATCATCCGGTTGGTCATTTGGATGTTATTGTGCAGAAAATTCAGTACAGTATCTCTCATATACGCATCCTGCTCATTGACTATATATTCCTTTAAAAAAGTAAGGTGTTCGTTAAGGTTTTTGGTGTCATAGGTAAATAAATTTAGTATCTGGTTTCTAATCTCTTCATTCCCTTCTTTCTGCAAAAGAGATTGTAACTGTTTTATGGGTACAATATCACGGTCTTGCATGTAACTTAGCAATAGCAATTTTATGGAAATTGGTGTAGTAGGTTGCAGGTATTTTAAAACTATTTCTTTTTTTAAACGATTAGATTTTATCAATTTGTTTAATACTAAAACTTGCTGTTCTTCTTTTAAATCAGTGAGTACGGTTTCATAAACACTTACTAGTTTTTTAGGTAGTGTGTTTAAATGTGTTAATGCTTCTGCTAATTGTTTTTTTACTTTTATATGCGGTTCATTTTTTAGGAACAATACTATATTTTCTGCTAGTGTTGGGTTAAGTTTTAGGAGTTGCTCTAGCACCGTTATCAAAGTAATTTTTGTTGTGACAGTTGCTGTTTTAAAATTGGAAAGTATAATTTCGGTAAGGGTGTCCACTTTTTTTAAAGTGCGTAAATTTATAGTGGGCAAAAAAGAGATTAACAGTTCTTTCGTAAATGTATTCTGTTCGATTTTTAATAAGTCTATCCATTTTTTTGCCACAGTAACGTCATCTAAATTACGTGCAACGATAGATAAAAGGTGTCTTTTTTCTTCCTCGGTCTGAAACTGCTCTTCGCTCATTTTGAGTATGGCAAGTGCTTGTGATACACGGTCTTTTTTTCTTTCTTTTATGGTTTCAAGTAGTTCTTTCATTCTGTTCAGTGATTATTTTTATTTTTTAGTTGCTTATTCTTTTCGATTATTTTGTCTACGAGATTGCATGTATATCTTAAAAACTCTCTTTCTCTTAACCCATGGGTAGAAAGATCTGTTAGTTTAACAGTATTGGTTTCAGGCGGATGTGTTGTTAATGTAAAAAATGCCGCTTCTCCTCTAAATTTAAGTTCGTCCTCTTCTCTATATATGGTGTATTCGCTTAACTCATTAGCATAAGGCGATTCTCGTATCAATACATAGTTTTCAAGGGTTAAACAACACTTAATATTTTCCTTATGCTCTTCTATGCTAATGTTCTCTCTACCCAATACTCTTCTAAATAAAAAGAAGAGAATTACTACTACTAAACCGATAATTATAGATATAAATGTTTTCATATGCTGAATTTTAATTAAGTTGCTTATTGATTTTACCATTGTATAAAACTTTTTACTTATTATTAAGTATTTTCATTCCCTTTTCTGTTAAAATGACTTTAAAAGTTTTAGGGTCTGCATCCTTAATAATTTTTCCATCTGAATAAACATGTGTATTGTCTATAGCATAAGACTTTAAAGGACCTCTAAAAAAAGAAGTAATAATAACCTTAAAACTTTTAGGATCAGCTTTTAACATTCGATTTCCTTGATAGAACACAGAATTTTTATCAATAATATAATCACTATAATCTGCAAGGTGACGATGGCTTTTGATTAAAAATTCTACCGTTTTTATATCTATACCATCTAACAAGCTTCCTTCAAACCAAATATGGTTAGCATCTCTTTGATAATTACCCCGCATTCTAAATGATTTTACGTCTAGATTATCTAATACCGCTCCTTTTATAAAAGGTAAATTTTTGTCGTATGAAAGTAACCTGTTTCTCACCTCAAAAGATAAAATATCAACTCCTATTATTTTATGATCATAATAAAAAGCTGAATTTTTGTCTTTTGAATAAAAAAAATTATATCCCGGATGAATCAATTGAAAAGTTACTGTATCTACGCCTTTTAATTCATCATAACGAAGAAAAATTTTATCTCCTATAGAGGCATAGTCTTTGTCCAACAATTTAAAATTTTTAAGCGATTCAATGGTTACATTAGGCAATTTAATTGCGAAAGTACTATGAGTATCAAATCTAGAAGTAATTTGGTGGTATGTACCGTCTGCTGACATTCTATATTTTTTTTCAAATTCTTCTCTTGTTATAATAATACCCAATTCATTAAAAGGACCTAAATCAACCAGTTTACCGTTGTTTTTTATAGTTGCTAGAGGGATTTCTGAACGGCTTGTTGATGGAAAGAAAAAGGGGGCATTACTTAAATAATTAGTTATAACAAAATATACGTTTTTAGAGTCCTTGTAATAACTACTTTTATCTATTTGAATTAATTTATCTTGTGACATCATAGAAAAGGAAATAATTATGGTTATTGTAAGTGAAATTATATTTTTCATTTTTTTACGTGTTGTTTTTTAATCTATTGTAAACCATTCTAAAATATTTTTGGCAGTATGATTCATTTCTTCATTTTTCCTTTATTGTCTGCAAAAAAGTTTTAGGATCTGCATTTTTAACAATTTTTCCGGCATAATAAACATGTGTGTTGTCTATAGCATAAGCTAAAGGACGAGAATAATTTATAATAATTTTAAAAGTTTTAGGATCAGCTTTTAACATTCGATTTCCTTGATAGAACACAAAATTTTTATCAATAGCATAATCCGTATAATCGCCTTCAGGCATACTGTAAAAAACTGGTCTGTCTAAAACTTTAAATGTTTTTATATCTATATCATCTAATAACTTTCCTTTAAACCAAACATGGTTAGTATCTATTAGATAATTACCTATTATTCTAAATGATTTAGGATTTGCATTCTTAATAATTTTTCCTTCTGAATAAACATATGTATTGTCTATCCCATAAATTGCAGCAATACTCTTTGAACATGAATGAATAACTCTGAAAATTTTAGGGTTAACTTTTAACATTTGGTTTCCTTGATAGAACACAGAATTTTTATCAATAGCATAATCACTAAGGAAGACAGAAGGATTGCTAAGACGAATACATTTGTCTAAAACTATTAACGTTTCCCTATCTATATCATCTAACAGTTTTCCATCAAACCAAACATGGTTAGCATCTATTTGATAATTACCCCATACATTAAATGATTTTGGGTCTGCATTATTTAATGCCACTCCTTCAAAAAAGACCTGATTTTTATCTTTTGAATAGTCCCTGTCTATCATCTTAAAAGATAGAACATCAACTCCTTTTATTTTATCACCATGATAATAAGCCGAATTTTTGTCCTTAGAATATACTCCATTTATCACCTTAAAAGATAAAACATCAGATTCTGCTATTTTATCGCTAAAATAATAAACGGAATTTTTATCCTTTGAGTAAAAAAAATCAATATCTGAATACCCTGTATCAATCAATTGAAAAGTTGCTGTATCTACACCTTTTAATTCATTATAATGAAGAAAAACTTTATTTCCTATAGAGACATAGTGTTTGTTTAACAGTTTAAAATCTTTAAGAGGCTCAATGGTTACACCAAGTAATTTAACAGCAAAAGTGCCATTAAGCCTACTACCTGACATTCTATATTTTTTTTCAAATTCTTCTGCTGTTACAATAATACCCAATTCATTAAAAGAGCCTAAATAAACTAGTTTACCGTTGTTTTTTATAGCTGCTAAAGGGATTTCTGAACGGCTTGATGGAGAGAAAAAGGGAGCATTGCTCAAGTAATTAGTTACAACAAAATATACGTTTTTAGAGTCCTTGTAATAACTACTTTTATCTATTTGAATTAACTTATCTTGTGACATCATAGGAAAGGAAATGATTATGGTTACTATGAGTGAAATTATATTTTTCATCTTTTTTTGTTATCTGAAGGGTTTTTATTCTTCTCAAAATCAAACATAAAGGCTCCTCTTTGTCCACTAGGTAGAGTCATAAAACCTAGGCTACCAAGAAACAACTCAATATCATATTTTCCTTTATCAGTATAAAAGGTAATAGAATACCAAGGCGCATAATTCCATTCAGATATTATTTCATCTTTAGGGTCTA
>QILQ01000009.1 GCA_003233455.1 Candidatus Zambryskiibacteriota bacterium
TATCTAGAGTAACTTCTTTTTCAGTAGTAAGATTTTTCGGATTTGCATTATCTATATTTACATTTAAATCTGTAATTTGATTAGGTTTGGTAAATAAACTCTAATTACTTCCAAAACAAGATTTATCAAAAAAAGTAAGGATAAATAATATTGATATTAATATAATAAATAATAGTGGTAATTTTAAATAGTATTTTTTAGGTAAATATCCATTTTTTCTTTTCCACAAATCTACCAAATATCCAATAACAAGTACCAATAAGAAATTAACAATAACCCCTATTACAACGAAACCTACACTGATAAAATTTGTGGATATCTGATATCCAAATTCATATAATATCATACTTGGCCAGCTTAAAATGAAAACTAACAATGTAAAACTAATAGGAAAACAAAAATTTAAAAAAGCATAAGTTCTAAATGGAATAAAAAGAAATAATAAAGCAAGAGGAAATGACAAATAGTGAGAATTTTTTGTATTTATTATATTCATAATTAGTAATTAAATTTTAATTTTTTTAATTTTTTAATAAAATTTATTTTTTTATTAAAAATCTTTTTATATATTTTATTAATTCTATTGTGTTTCTTGTTTATATTCCAACATTTCCATTTTTTACATTTATTTGATTTATTTTTTTCTAAACTAAATTCTTTAATTTCTTCATTATTTCCCGCTTTGTCTACCGAATAATAAAGAATTTTTTCAATTTTTTTACTTTCTAAAATGAAAGGTTTTGAGTAAATATTAAATATGTCTCCTTTATTTAAAGAATACTTTGTCTTTAATACTCCGGATTCATTATCAGTAGCAGTTTTTGTTTTTTATTTTTTATCCATTCAGTTTTTATTGTAGTTTCAGGCGGAGTTAAATCTTGAATTGCATTTCCTTCAATTGTAGCACTTTTTGTTATTTCACGAGAACCATTATTGTCTTGTAAAAGAAGACTGCTGTTTTTATTTGTTTGATTTACTACAAAACTTGCTACATCAGAAGTATTAATTGGAACATCATTAAATACTTGAGTGATTAAATATTGTCCATTTTGTATTTCCGAAACAGTTAAATCAAAACTACCTTCTTTTTGACCGATTGCTTCTATTTGATATTCTTGACCGTTATCGGTCGGCAAAAACATAAATTTATTATGTCCAATAATTTCATAATCAACATCTGGAATACTGTATTCCACTCCATTATTTTCAATTGGTCCAGTATGATTACCATTTATATCGTATATATTAACATCAACCGGTGAATGCCAAGCCAATACTTTTCCGTTGATGTTTCCACAGATTGATTTATTATTTGAAAAATTACTGCTTGTAGCTATTTGACTATCCTTTAATATTTCAACAATTGCATTTCTAATATCTTCTGAACTTGATAACTCGGCATGATTAGATTTTTTGGAATAATATTTGTTTGAACTAGGAATATTTATATAATCAGCACTAACAATTGGAACTGTTCCATCTCCTTGACTATATCCGACACCCCCTATCAGACCAAAAATATCAAATCTATATGCAGATTGAGTAGCTCTACCACAACCAGTAATGTTATATGTATCTATTCCTGAAAAATCTATATCCTGTAAATTTTTGGCAAAAAAGCTTTCAGCTTGTGTAAATACATTTGAATTCAAGTTTTTATTATTCAAGAAGAAATCTTTTGTTTGATTGTAATCATAAAAAGGAGTTGAGAAGAAAGAATATGGTTTTAGATATCCTGAAAAATTGTTGAAATATGTCGGGCTTGGTAAAAGTTCATACAATGCTGGAGAATTTTGAGCAATTTCCTTTATTCTATCTTCTTCTAACCAAGGAATACTAAAACGATCTCCTTCTAAAAGAATCTTACCCGCTTTTGGAGCTCCTAGATGTGGAGTGCCTACAAAAATTAATTTGTCTATACTATCCTTGCCATATTGATTGATATAATCTTCCACCAAAAGACCACCCATACTGTGGGCGATAATATCAACTTTATCTTTTCCTGTTTGAGTTTTTACCTCTTCTATTTTTTGATTGAGTAAATCTTTGGTTGAATCCATATTCAAACGCCAATCGTAAGGAAAGAAAAAGAGATTTTTATTTTCTTGATAATTATTGTTCTTAAGGTTTATTATTAGACTATCGAATATATCTATCTTTTTATTTAGAAAATTTTTGCCTTTAATAATATTTCCAATTTTAATAATATTTAAAGATTTACCCTGATTATTTAATCCGAGAATATTCAAAAATTCATCGTTTATATCCAAAAGCATCTGTTTTAAATCCATCCATATTAAATCATCTCCATTATATAGTTCTGTTCCAACTATCCCCGGAATAATAATGACTGGATTAATAATTTTTTCAGTTCCCGGTGGAGCAGTGAGAAATGGTTTGAAAAGAACATCGCCACTCATTAAAACCGAGGTATTGCCGGAAGAGTTGTCGGTTTGATGATATGGCCCTTCAGGATAGCCCCACCAATTATTTCTCAGATCCGGAATTCCCAAATTGCCAAGATTTTGGAAAGCGTAATTTACGTAAGAAGGAGCGATGGAAGAATTTTCAATCTTCAAAATACCAGAATAATATCTTATAGCGGCATCCATTCCTCCTTCTATTGAAAGATTATTTATATAAGTATCACCGGCATTATGATAAATACCGGTATAATAAGTGTCAAATATACGAACATTATTGGCGTTTACCGTTCCTCCATTGTTGAAAATCGCTGAATTAGCTAGACGCACCGAATCAACATATTGACTTTCGCCACTATGTTTAATAACAGCGTAAGAGATAGAAGTATCGCCTCCAGTTTCAGTTTGGATACCGCCGGTTTTAAAAGAATAGCCATTTGTCAGCGAGCCATCTTTATTGGTATCGCCTCCGACAGTATCATCGCTGACAGTGGTAAAAATAACAGGATTGTCTTCAGTTCCTTCTATATTTAATATACCTCCTCTATTGATTAGATAAGAACCATTTTGACCTTTGATTACCACTCCTGGTTCTATGGTTAAATCACCTCCAGAGTTAATCATAATATCATTAGCTATAAAAGGGCTTAAAGAAAAAGGAAAATCTGACCTCCGTTATACGCTCCAAATCCTTGTCCGATTGAATTTGAAATTGTTGAATTGATTAAAGAAAGATAACCTCCTTCAAAATAAATGCCTTGAGAGTTTTGATTGATTAAAGTATTTTCAATAGTAGTGGTGCCTGATTTTAAATAGAGAGTAGTTGAAAAAGTTTTGTATAATTCTGAATTTTTAATAGAAACATTTCCGCCGGTATTATAAATCATCGGACCGCCCGGTTGAGGAAATATATAATTGCCGCCAGCGTATCTCGCTTTTGTATAATTAAAATTTCCTTTGGCTCCTTTATAAAATACCAGACCGCCCCACCTGCCGGCACCACTGGTATCGTTTATATCGCCTTCATTTTGAGAGGTAAAGATTACCTTATTTTCCTTTGTCCCCAAAACATTTAAAACACCATAAACATCAAACTTTTTGCCATTTAACATTCGTGCTTCTGTCCCCGCTTCAAGAGTGAGAGTAACTCCTGCCGGTATATATACATTCCCATCAATAAAATATGGACTGCTTGAAGCAGTCCATACTGTATCAGAGTTTATATAACCTTCAGATGGAGAGATGATAGTATCAGCCAAAGTAAAATTCGGCAAGCTAATAAAAACAAAACAAAAAATTAGAAAAAATATTTTTTTCATTATTTAAAACTTATTAACCAAACAGTATCACATCTTAAATAAAATATACCTGTGGATAATTATACAAGGTTTGGATAATTATACAAGGTTTAACCTTGTATTTAAATAACATAAAAACCCCCGAGGATACGGGGGTTTTTATGTTAGTCAGCCTTATGTTATTCCGAGAGGTCTAACATAAAGTTCACAAGAGACTAAACAGACTAAGGGAAGCTTACATCAGAAGTTCTCCAATCAGTCTCACCGGACATAAATGTCGTGTTGGATGAAAGACCGTTGGCAGGATCAATCCAGTTTAATCTAGCTAAACCGATTGAATACAATCCTGAAGTAAATATTGCTCCAGTTGATGTTCGGCCTTGTAATTGGAAGGAAACAGGGACGGTAACTTCGTTGCCTTCAGCCAATGAACAACTGTTGGTAAAGCCAGCAGTAGTACATGTAGCTGGGAAAGTAATAGAAGTTGAAGTAGCATTGCTACTCAAAGTCGTGTCTGCAGCGCCATCTCTATAAATAGAGAAGCCGGTGGTACTTGCTACAAATGGACTGGTAGTCGCTTGGCTTGTGCCAAACTCAATCGCACCTCCCACAGCCTTAACCTTAACATTGAAGGTAGCGGTGATAGTAGAGGTACTTACATTGGTAGTAGTTCCATTTGCTTGAGGTACACCATTGGTGGAAATACTCTTAGATGCGAGAGTAAACTCAGGACCTACATTGAGTATACCGATAGAATAACCGGTAGCTGTTCCACTTTTGGTAGAAACGCTGTCGCCCACAGAGTTTTCAGCTGTAATTCCGGTTGAGGAAGCTGAAGCTACGAAGCTAGCTCTGGTAGTGTTAGCACTTCTGATATCAGTCTTAACTGTATAAGTTTTGGTAGTGCCTTTAGGTATTATTTGGTCAAAGTTACTGAATATTGCGGTATTTAATGTACCTACGGATGCGTTATCAAGTTCAGTAGAACCATCATATAAGTAGATGGTTGAGGAAGCTTTAGCACCACCCGCACCAGTCTTAGCGTTAGCAATGTTGATGTCGGTAATCTTAACATCATCTTTTTCAGCCTTTACATCAAAGACCAAGAGAGTTAATTTATCACATTCGTTCTGACTAGAACCAGAAGTACAAACCACATCATTCTTTCTAGGTGTGGAAGAGTTTAGGGATACGGTAATAGAAGATGAATCAATAAGAGTAGCGGCAATGGTGGTAGTTCTAGCTATACCATTGTCAGTAGTGCCACCCGCATATTCATCAATACCGGCACCATCAACAGCTCTTACACCATTAGCGGCAAGACCAAGTTGATATGTTTCGGTATCGTAATCCGTAGAATCAATTGCGGAATAAAGATCAGCTTTGATGACTAAAGTCTTAGTTGTATCTTTAGGCACAATAAAGTTAAAACCGGAAATGGTTATATAGTAATTGCTTCCATCTTTATAAACATTAGTTGAATTAAGGTCAACTGAAGCAAGAACATTGGTACCATCAGTTACATACAACTTTTTGTATATTTTGTTGTAGAACTTAGTATCAGAATTACCGGTAGTTTCATCCATTCTCAACTTAACTCTTTGTATTGCCATATCAGAGTTATTGGCTTCAATCTTAACACCCAAGATACCAACCATAGTATCACCCTCGTAAGCCGTAGAAACTAGACCGGAGTTTGATGCGGTGGCACTTATAGTACCTTCTACTCCAGGAGTAGTGATACCGGTTAAATCAGTTGCATTTCCACCAGTAATTGTATTACCAGTGGTGGTACTACCGGTAGCAACATTCAAAGCGTTAACATTAGCTCTGGTAATAGGACCGAAATAACCGACAGCGGGAGTAATCCCGACCGATGCTTGATATGCGGCTACAGCAGCTTTAGTCAAAGGACCAAAATAACCATAAGATACGCCGGTAGGCATAACTAGGTCACCCTTGGACACTAAGAATTGCTGAAGAGCGGTAACATCAGCTCCTTTTGAACCAACTGTTAAGTCGGTATTAAAGGTAGTAGCAACTGTGGCACCACCATTTAAACTGGCGATTTGTGCTTGAAGCTGAGTAATCATAGCAAGCAAACTATTGATCTGAGCTGTAAGCTCGGCAGTAGTTTGAGCGGAAGCGGGAACCGCAACCAAACTCAAAACCATTGTGAAAGCTACAGCGCTTGAATTTTGATTTTAATTTCATAAATTTGAATCCATCTGAAACTTCAATTTTATTTTAATTTTTTATGAAGTATTCAGACAGTTATTAAGCAAGTTTTAATTCTTGTGGATAAAAAACCCGCCTAAACTAATAAATACTAATAATGAATAATAAACTTAACTAATTCCACAGTTTCTGTAATCGACAAGAAACTGTAATTAGCGACAAAGGAATTCTACCGCTTAAACCCAATGTTTGTAAAACAAAATATGTGGATAAGACAGCAAGGATAGTGTTGCATATTTAGTCAACACAGTCAACCCTTATATACTAGTCCACCAACTTGAATAATCATAATAAAAAACTTTGAGAATAATTCTTTGAAATAAAATAAAATTCTGTAAAACCGAGAGTAATTTCTTTATATTTTATATTTCATATATGAGTATATATATTGTTATATTATAGAGTATTTACTCCATCTTCTCTCTCCCACTTTCTTTATTTTTCCACTATTTATAAGAGCTATTAACTCTCTTTGGACAGTTTTTTCGCTACAACCAGTAATGTTTGGTGCTATGTCTTTTATACTTGCGTCATTATGTCCTTTAATAAAATCTAAAATCATATTCTTTCTCAAATCTTTTCTTTTATATCTATTACTCTTATTATTATCTGATAAAAGTTTATTTTTATTTTCATTTAAATAATTCTTATTAAATTTATTTTTATCAACAGGCAATATCTTTTCCAAATTGTCGTTATTGTTTGAAACAAAAGATTCCTCAAATATACCCTTAACAGAGACATTTTTATTATTCTCAAATTTTTCGGAAAATTTATTAAGTTCCAAAATAAAAGTTTGAAATTCTTCTTTCAAAATACGGCTATTCATTTTAGAAATTAAACCGGAAATATGAGCGATATCTAACATAGACATAAGTTCAAGGGAAATTTTTTCAATATTTGTTATCAATTTTTTGGTATCATAAAAATTGATGTCTTTTAACATAACAGACATAGAAACAAGTTCAAGAGATAACTTTTTTATTTTTGTCTCTAATTCTCCATTTTGGTCCATTATATTGGAAACCATAAAAACAGCCGCCGCCAATCGGTAAGATTTGTTATATATATCCATAAAATCAGTGTTTTTTATTATTATTTTATTCATATTTTTATGATATAAGACATATTATTTCAGAACTCAATTTGTCCTATATATTTTTATGTCCTTTACATTATATCTTATCGGACTAAAAAAGTCAAACCAGACTTTTATGACTTTAATGAAATATAAAGTAAGAATATTATGTCTTTTATATTAAGTCAAGTTCAAAATCCACTGATAAATTAAGCCCTAAAAAAATTATATGTTATTATTTAGTGGTGACAAAAAAAAATAATAAACAAAACAAAAAAAGCGTCATTTCGCAATCAAATAGATTGCAAGATGAAACTATGTCTTGGATATTTGCAGTATCTTTTTTTGTTTTATTTATTATTTTTATATTAGCTTCTTTAGGAATGGCTGGCGGAGTGGGCAACAAAGTATACGGCGTTTTAAAAATTTTATTTGGAGTGGGTTATTTTCTATTACCACTTTTATTTATTATTCTTTCTATTCTTTTTGCGAAATCTATTAAACATTCTTTCGGTGCTACCCGAGCCATCGGAGCTGTCATTTTTTTTCTTTCTTCTTTGGCTCTTTTGGATTTAACTTTTAAAAATGAGGGTGGACTGATTGGAAAAATCATCCAACAACCGTTAGTAAAATTATTTGATGTTTACGCCACCGCCGTTATTCTTGGAGCTATTGCTATTATAGGAATGATAATTATATTTGATACCGCCATAAATTTTTCAAATATTTTAAATATATTTAAAAGAGAAAAAAAAGAAGATGAAGAAAAGAAAAAAGAAGCGGAAATATCAGATAATTCAAAATTAACCAAAGAACTTGAACAAGAAAAAATCGCTACTCAAACCGCGTCGCCGATAATTAAGAAAAACTTAACAGAAACGACAGATGACTCCGATTTTGGAATTCGCAAAAATAGCGTTTTCTTTAAACCATTTAATCCTCCTCCCCTTTCTTTATTAGAAAGAGATAAAGGAAAACCGGAAGTGGGAGATATTAAAGCTAATTCAAATATTATTAAAAGGACTCTCCAAAATTTTGGTATTATTGTTGAAATGGATGAAATATCTATTGGACCGTCTGTTACTAGATACGCATTGAAGCCGGCTGAAGGCATTAAACTCTCGCGAATTTTAGGACTTCAAAATAATTTAGAGTTGGCACTAGCTGCTCACCCAGTACGAATAGAAGCCCCTATTCCGGGCAAATCTTTGGTCGGTATTGAAATACCGAATACGGTAAAAACTTTAGTTGGTCTTGGATCTCTTTTGTCTCAAGGAGGTTATATCGGTTCCGAAAAATCTCTGACCGTAGCTTTGGGTAAAAGTATATCGGGCTCCTCTATCTTCGCTAATTTAGCTAAAATGCCTCACTTACTAATTGCCGGAGCTACCGGTAGCGGAAAATCGGTAACCATACATGCCATCATTAATTCACTTCTCTTTCGCAATTCGCCGGAAAATCTGAAATTTATAATGATAGACCCCAAAAGAGTTGAATTGACTCAATACAATAAAATACCTCACCTTTTAACTCCGGTTATTACCAATGCTAAAAAAGTTATTTTGTCATTGAAATGGGCGGCTAAAGAAATGGACAGACGCTATGATATTTTGGAAGAAAATAGGGTGAGAGATATAGAATCCTATCATAAAAATATATTAACTCCGGCTTTAGAAAAATTTAAGAAAAATAAAAATAAAGAAGAAGGAGAAATGCCGGAAATTATGCCTTATATTGTGATAGTAATAGACGAGCTGGCAGACATAATGCAAGCTTATCCGAGAGAGTTGGAAGCAGCCATCATTCGTTTAACCCAAATGAGCAGAGCGGTCGGTATCCATCTTATACTTTCAACTCAAAGACCGAGTGTTAATGTTATCACCGGACTTATTAAAGCAAATATCCCAGCCCGCATCGCTCTTCAAGTGGCTTCTCAATTTGATTCAAGAACTATTTTAGACATCGCCGGTGCCGAAAAATTACTGGGAGCGGGAGATATGCTTTATATTTCCGGAGAAATGTCCAGACCAATCAGGCTTCAATCCCCTTTTATATCAGAAACTGAAGTTAGGAAAGTGGTGGAATATCTGATAAAAAATACAGAAGACGAAATACCGACTGAAATAAATATGGAAGCGGACACTTCCAAAAATGTGCTCTTTGACACAATTAATAGTAACAACAACGAACCTGACGATGATTTATATGAAGAAGCCAGAGAGATAGTAATTCAAGCGGGCAAAGCCTCTACTTCGTATATTCAAAGAAAATTGCGCGTGGGTTATGCCAGAGCGGCTCGGCTAATAGATATCTTGGAAGAAAATGGAGTAGTTAGTCAAGGTGACGGTGCCAGACCGAGAAAAGTGCTTATAAAACCGGAAGGTGAACTTGAAGAAATTGATGAAGAACAAAAAGATGAACCAATATAAATTTAAAAACAATTTGTCCACGCAATCAGGTTTTAATATAAAGCGTTTTGTAATTATTCTTTCTGTCTTTTTACTTATCTCTTATGGAATATTTAATGCCAGAAATTTAATTATCGGACCAACTATAGAAATATTCAGTCCCGCCAAAGAAAATGTGGAAACAAACAAAAATCTCATTACCATCAAAGGCAGAGCCAAAAATATCGCCTTCTTAAGTCTCAACGAAAAACCAATATTTGTTAATACAGAAGGTTTATTTGAAGAAAGATTGTTGCTTTCTCCGGGTTCTAATATAATAGAGATTAAAGCCAAAGATCGTTTTAAAAAAGAAATTATAAAAACAATAAAAGTGTATTATAAGAAAAATATAACCATTCATTAAAGAATTTTAAAAATATGACAAAAAAAGAAAAAAGAAAAATAAGCGAAATAAAAAAAGAAAGAACCGATAAAGATAATAGCGACCAAATACTGGACACCATAAAGGAAATCAAAACTAAATTCGGAGAAGATTCCATTATGATGTTGGGCGATAAACCTCATGTAGATGTCAATAGCATTCCAACCGGCTCAATCGGATTGGATATAGCTCTTGGTGTTGGCGGGGTGCCTAGGGGTAGGATTGTGGAAATATTCGGACCGGAATCTTCCGGCAAGACCACTTTGGCTTTGCATATCGTAGCGGAAGCTCAAAAACAAAACGGTATTTGCGCTTTTATAGACGCTGAACACGCTATGGATCCCGAGTATTCCCAAAAACTAGGAGTGAAAATAGACCAACTTCTTATCTCGCAACCGGACAATGGCGAACAAGCGCTTGATATAGTGGATTCACTTGTTCGTTCCAACAAAATAGATGTAATAGTTATTGATTCTGTCGCCGCTCTGACTCCCAAAGATGAAATAGAAGGAGATATGGGTGCTTACCATGTCGGCAAACAAGCCAGATTGATGTCTCAAGCTTTGCGAAAATTAACCGCCATCGTGGCCAGATCAAAAACTGTTGTGATTTTTATAAACCAAATCCGAATGAAAATTGGTGTCGTGTTTGGTAATCCAGAAACTACTCCCGGAGGTAAAGCCTTAAAATTTTATACCAGTGTCAGACTTGATATTAGAAGGATTGCTAAAATAAAAAAAGGCGAGGAAGTGATGGGGGGAAGAGTAAGAGTTAAAGTAGTCAAAAATAAAGTAGCCGCCCCATTCAAACAAACCGAGTTTGACCTTATGTATAATGAAGGCATTTCCAAAGAAGGAGAAATTATCGCTTTGGGAGAAAAAATGGAAATCATAAAAAAATCCGGTTCCAGTTACAGTTATGGCGAAATAAAACTTGGTCGAGGCTATGACGCCACCCGCCAAGTGCTTAAAAAAGACAAAAAACTCGCTGACCAAATCCTAAAAGAAATCCGAGCCAAGTTGAAAGAGATATAGATGTGATATAATAGAGCTTCAAAGTTCTATGGTTAAAATAAACGAAAAAAAATATAAAAATGTCATACTGTTTTTTGCTAAAAAGATTCAGAATGGCACATTAGGAAAACTGAAGTTGATGAAGCTTTTGTATTATCTTGATTTTGATTTTTTTGAGAAATATGGCCACTCAGTAACTGGGGACGAGTATCTTCGTTTTGAAAACGGACCTGTACCACGCATGGCAGAAAAAATGATTAAAAAAATGAATGGCAAAGAAATTAAAATAACTCACAGGAAAATAAAACAAGGTTTAAACAATCAGCAACACATTGAAGCTTTGGATGATTTTGACATAAATGTTTTTTCTAAAGAAGAAATTTTGATGTTAGAAGATGTCGCTACTAAATGGGAAAATTTTTCTGGTTCCGAAATGAAAACCGCTACCCATGGCGAAGCACCATGGATCTCCACCAAACCAGATAAGGTGATCGATTATAACTTGGCTTATTACAGAAACAAATACGGAGAAATGGCTAGTATATAAGAAGACGGAATGGAAATTTTTAGGCACAAGGATGTTGATAAAGATTTTAAGAAATTAAACCGCTTTCCTGCTCCACGAGAATCACTAGAAGCTTGGGAGATATTGTTATTACTTAAGGGTATTCACGAAACTCCAGCGATAGATCAGTGCTCTGGATACGGTGAGAATAAAATTTACAAAGGTAGAGTGGTTCCACTTAAGGAAAAGTTTGGAAAATCAAAAGGATATAGAGTCATTTTTCAACTATTAGAAGAAAAATACAAAATTCTTGTGTTTTCTAGACATGGAATTTATAAGACCGAAAGAGAATTAAGGCGAGTTATTAAAGAAAGATTGAAAGAATTGTAAAAAATAAAAGCAGAAAACCGGAGTATGGAAGAGTTCCATCATACCTTTGTCCTCCCACACACTTTATACTCCTACCAATTAAATCTGTCAACTGGATTTTATAGCTTAAAAAGGCTATATTTCTATAGATGCTTGATTACAATCAAATTACAGCAGGAAAAATTATTATATTTAATGGAGAACCATGGGAGGTTATTTCCTCCAAAGTTTTTCGTAAACAACAAAGAAAACCAGTTAATGCTACTAAACTTAGAAATTTGATTACTGGTAGAGTAACCGAAAACTCTTTTCATCAATCAGAAAAAGTAAAAAAAGCTGAAGTGGAAAATCAAGATATAAAATTTATTTATGAAAATAAAGGTCAATATTGGTTCCACGAAGATAACAACCCTTCTAAAAGATTTACTTTAACAGAAAGTCAGATAGGTGCTGGGGTAAAATTTTTGAAAAAAGATGCTGTAGTTGAAGCTATGATTTTTAATGATAAAATTGTTGGAGTTAAAATTCCTATAAAAGTAGAGCTTAAAGTAGTAGAAGCTCCTCCCACCATTAAAGGTAACACTGCTCAAGGAGGAAACAAAGTGGTTAAATTAGAAACCGGCATCGCCGTTAATGCTCCTCTTTTCATCAACGAAGGCGATGTTATCCGTATCAACACCGAAACCGGAGAATATGTTGAGAGAGTGTAAAATTTTATAATGTTTTTAAGTATTGTTTAATTCGTTTTTGATTCTCGTTTTCTTTGTCTCCTATACTTCCCCCTATTGTCTAGACAGCAAACTGTGGATTAATGGATATGTTTTTAATAAGTTCGACCTTTTGGTTTTTGTCGGCAAAATAA
>QILQ01000022.1 GCA_003233455.1 Candidatus Zambryskiibacteriota bacterium
GTTTTAGAATTACCAAACCTTAATCACTTTTTTCAAGAGTGTAAAACTGGAGACCCTAGTGAATATAGTCAAATTGAACAAACATTTTCACCAATTGCTTTGCAAGAAATATCTAGCTGGATATTAAAACGCGTTAAAAAATAGCTGATGAATACATTATAATTATAAAGATAGGGTTGGTCTCAAATTTGTCGTAGAAAAGCTACGCATAGGCCATACACATTTGGAATTCGCTAAAGCCAATACACAGCCAAAAATTGCGAAAAAGTATGTCTTTACCAGCGCTATCGACAGAACGGAAAATGAAGTACGAAAACACTTAAGATGTATAAAAACAATAGCTGTTTTAGTGCTAAAATCAAAGTGGGTATCTTTATGGAAAGGTTCGAAATAAATTGAGAGGTAAGTGCTATCAAATCCGCTACTAATTTTATACGCACCATTGGGCACAATTATTTCTTTACATCAATTTCTATCTCGTCAGTAAATCCAAACAATTGAATTATTCCAAAAGTCATTATTAAGCCAATAATTGAAGCAATTATATCGTAAGGGTCATAAACATTATTTCCAACAAGATCATGAAATTTCAGTTCTTGAGAGATAGTGTAGATTGAGGCTATACTCACTGCTAATATATGGATAGATATATCTTTTATGACGCCAAACCTATAAAAATCACGCAAAAGTAGACACCAAAAGTAAATTCATCAACATCTATGCCGTAACCGATGCATCGGTTCACGATTCACAAGCTTTAGATAATTTGCTCACGGAAAAAGACCAAGACCAAGACCAAGACCTACACGCGGATAGTGCTTACACGGGAGAAGAACAAGATAAGGTTATCGAGAAATATGAAATGAAAAATAAAGTTCACGAAAAAGGATACCGTAATAAACCATTAACTGAACACCAAAAAGAAAGGAACACCAAAAAATCGAAAACCAGGGCAAGGGTAGAACATATATTTGGCTTCATGGAGCAAAGTATGAATGGCCTGGCCTTAAGATCGGTAGGTATGGTAAGAGCAACTGGAACAATAGGATTAATGAATTTAACCTACAACTTGTTTAGGTACGAGCAGATCGGGCGATTAAAAATAACATACTGATAAACAAGTGGGCAGGTAAGTATGGTTTTCAATATCCATTCTTGAAATCAACAGGTTTTTACTGCCATTTGAAATGTGGTCCTTCATCAAAAAGATGAAAAAGGGTCCTTGCCCGCCTGTCGGCAGACAGGTCTTTTTGAGAAAATTGGAAAAATCAATTTTTAGAACCCGCCTTAACTGATACCACTCCCTATTTTAAAAACTCTTTAGTCATTTTAAATATTTTAAAAGCTCCTGAGATAACTGCATTAGAAAGAAGAGCAATTTATTTGAATGATAATTTAATTTAGAAAAAACTTAATAAACTACCCTTTCGAGTAAAGCAGAACAACCAATTAGCACCTATTTTTGTTGCAAATCTAATTATAATGGATAGATACAACAGAAATAGAATATACCTAACTAAAGAAGAACAAGAAACAATTAAAAATTACCCTATCATTTTAGGTGGTTCGGGTATTGGGAGTGTGATAGCTGAATGTGCTTTACGCCTTGGTTTTGAAAACATTACGATTATTGACGGAGATCAGGTAGAACTTTCAAATTTGAATAGACAAAACTATACCGAAGATGACATTGTAACAGATAAAGTTAGTGCAATAAAGAAAAGATTATTATCTATAAATAAAAAGGCAAATATAACAGTTCACAATTGCTTTTTAACAACAGAAAATGTTGAAGAGTATATTAATGGACATAAAATTGCTATTAATGCTTTAGATTTCTCTTCTGATGTTCCATTACTTTTTGATGAAATTTGCCAGCAAAAAAACATTCCTGTTTTGCATCCATACAATTTAGGATGGGGAGGATTAGTTACTGTAATTACTCCAAATGGTTTGTCATTAAATTCTATAGAAAAACACGACGAGAAATTTAACGAGGTTAAAATGGTAGAATATGCATCAAGTTATTTGAAATTTTGGAGGACTCCACACGATTGGATAGACGAGCTTATAGAAAAATATAAAAAAGAAAAAAAAGTTTTGCCTCCACCCCAATTATCTATAGCTTCTTGGACAGTAGCCGCTATGTGTTCACATTTGCTATTTAATATTGCAACAAATAAAAAAACAAAACAATTCCCTGAATTTTACTTATCTACAATAATGAATGACTAATTAAATTAGTTTATTATTTGTAGCGTAGGCAATGGCTTCCGAAATGTTTGCTACACCCAATTTTTCAAACAGTTTCTTTCTGTGAAACTTGACAGTATCAGGAGATACAAATATGGCTTCTGCTATTTCGTTTATGGTATAACCTCTAGTTGAGTGCTGTAGAATCTCTTTTTCTCTGCTTGTTAATTTTACAATCTCAGTTTCTTTCCAAAAACCACCCTCTAAATCGTAATTAAAAACTCTATTTTCTCCTTTTTTATATACTCTAATATTCCCTGATTTATTTTCAGAAGAAAGAGAGACAATAGAAATAGCCTTCCATAATTTTCCTTCTGTCGTTAAAAATAAAGGTGTCATTTTTTGATTGATTAAAGTTTTCTGACCTGCTTTATTAATTAAATGAAAATCATATGATATTGTATAATTTTTCCGCTCCTCAAGGGGCACTCTTTCATAAAACTCAAAACCAATTGTATTAATTTTCAAAAGAAGATTTAAATCTTGTTCTATTACATGTTTAAAATAGAATGCATATCCCATTTTTTTTACTTCTTCAGCAGTATTGCCACATAAGAATAAAGGATTGTCAGAAACATAATCGAACCCTTTTTTCTTATAATCAATTACATAAAGACTCTTATAAGTAGTTCTTGCAAAAGCATCAATTGATTCTAAATAATTAACAGCTTGTTTTTGATCTTCCCATGAAACATTATCAATCCTGTTTAAAAAAGAGAAAAAATCATCTACATCTGGCATAAAAAATGAATTTAACTACAAATATAGTAGTTTTTACACATACTACTCTTTCGGGTAGTTTTTACACTACCTATTTGTGTGGTTTTTGTCTATCAAATTTACTACTACCCTTTTGTGTAATTCGATGAGAGTTCTATCTAAATAGATTTGAGTAAAAACATAAATATTATGATACTCACAAAAAATTATTTAGAAAAACTTCCAAAAAACCAATTGATAGATTTAGCAGAATTTGTCGTTACTGAAAACTTCAAACATCATTCAAATAATAATCTACCAAATGATTACAGGAATGATGTTAATTCAATTTATAAAGAAGAATTAAGTTTTTATGAAAATTCAGAGGTTTTTACTACTAAAGATTTCACAGGATCTATTTTAGGATCTATTCGTGTTTTAAAATGGAATTATACTGATGTATTACCTCTTCAGAAGATTTTTGGGATTAATCCACTTCTAGCAATTAATAAATCCAGCGTAAATAATATTTATCATATAGGACGATTTGCAGTAAAAAAAGATGTTCGTGATATTAATTTATTTAAAATGTTATTGGTCTGTGTAGCTGAACTTATTTGCAATCATAGCGAAAATACAGCTTTTGCAGAATGCGATAGCAAGCTACTAAGAATACTAAATCTACTAGGAGTAAAAACTACTATAATAGGCGAATCTGTAAACTATTTAGGCTCAGAAACCATACCAATAGCAATGACCTATGATGGAATAATAGGTTTTTATAATAAAAACAAACATTTAGTAGATAACATCCAGAATGAAACTTCTGAGCCATATAGGATTCTAAATAATAAAACTGTTAGACCAATGACTTACAGTGCTTAAAACAAATGAATAACTAAAAAAATAAAAATGAATCTAGATAATATAAATAATATAGATTGGAGTTCTTCAGATGTTTTAATGCAATTAGTGAAAAACATTGAAGTTCCTTTAGCTTCCATTATTGAAGCGAATCATAAATTCTCTAAAAAAAACGCATCAAGCGTTTTAAATAAAAAACCTAGTGATGTTATTTTTTCAAGTAGTCAAGAAATAGCGAATTTAATTGAAGAAGTTGTAAAAATGGTTAGTGGAGAGAAAGCTATAGAAAGAATCCCTTTAATTTATGGGATATATCACTCAAATGAACGTGTAAAGTCTATGTGCAAAGATGAAATTAATCCAAAAAAAATATCCAAACAAGATACTGGATGGCTTGTAAAAATAGAAGATGAAGTTAATAAAAATATTGAACATAAAGATTTAAACTTATACGACCTGTCATACAAAATGGCTGTTAGTGAAAGACAATTACATCGTAAAATTAAAAGTCTTCTTCATTTAACACCCAATAAATATATTAGAGTTCTACGTTTATATAAAGCAAAACAATGTATTGACGATTATTTGTACGATACTATCTCACAAATTTCTTATGCAGTTGGATATTACGATACACATTACTTTTCAAAACTGTTTAAGCAGCAATATGATATGTACCCAAAAGAACTTCTTAATGCTAGGCGATTATAAATTATTGTTTAGCTGGTGGTTGACAACAAAGCATTAGCGTCATTTTTATCATAATTATTGGCGGTTTCCGTGTCTTAACCTGCCATATATTAGCAATATACCATACCTAAAATAATAATTTTCAGTAATGGCATCTACTGCTTTGGCTTTAACCAATAATTGAAATAAAGAAACAAAAAAATTAATACTAGAAATCATGAACGAATTATTAACTAAAATTAAAACGGTTTCAACATTTTGCGATTTACTTAATCCAATTACGGTTGAAGATTTTAATGAAAACTATTGGGATAAAAAAACATTACTTATAAGAAGGGAAGACTCGTCTTATTATGAATCACTCCTTACAATTTCTAAAATCGATGAAGTATTAGATCTTCATCGCCCAAAAGGTTCTAGCCTTATGGTTGTAAAGAACCAAGAACCACTAGCACCAGCAAAATATGAAAACAAGGATGGGAGTTTAAATCTAAATCAGTTATATGCTGCCTATGGTGATGGTTACACAATTGTTATTAACGAAATTGATCGTTTTTGGAGCCCCATTAAAAATCTATGTCAAAATGCAAGACAGTTATTGAGTCATAAAACTAAAGGAAATATGTATTTGACGCCTAGTAATCAAAAAGCATTACTTCCTCATTATGATACACATGATGTATTTGTGATTCAAATTTCTGGCAA
The DNA here is from genome assembly GCA_003233455.1 of Candidatus Zambryskiibacteriota bacterium. Lineage (GTDB taxonomy): Bacteria > Patescibacteriota > Minisyncoccia > Phycocordibacterales > WO2-35-19 > WO2-35-19. Next base: position 5,212 of record QILQ01000022.1, read on the forward strand.
AAAACATTGGAAAATTTATGATGGCCAATATAAAACACCACTAGTAAATAGTTTTCAACCAATATTTCAGAGAGAGCAATTACAAAATGCTCAGGAAATAACGCTAAATGCGGGAGATATGATGTATATCCCTCGTGGAATTCCCCATGAGGCTTATACTACTGATGATTCCTCTTTGCATTTAACTATTGGTGTTTATCCAACACAATGGTTAGATTTCATTATTAAAACCCTACAAAATTTAGCGCAATCAGATGTATCTTTACGCCAAGCATTACCTATTGGATATTTATCAAATACTGATACTATCAATAGTATACCTGATAGTATCAAAAACATATCAGAAGCCATTTCTAACGAAATTTCAAAGGATAATAGTGTTAGTGGTACAATTCAGTTTTTGGCTGAAGAGTTTAGATCTGATGATCAGCCTAAAGGGGATGGTCATTTTGAAAACCTAGATAAGATGTCCGATATAGATTTAGAGACCAATCTTGTTAAAAGAAAAAATATGAATTGCAAAGTACAAGAACTTGGCAATGCTGCAAGAATTATTTATCCAGGAAATGTTATACGAGGCCCAATAGGAATTGCACCTTCTTTAGAATTTATAGCAAAAAACAAAACAGGTTTTCAAGTACATGAAATTCCAATATTAAATGATGCAAATAAAATAAAACTCTCGAAAAGACTTATTCGAGGAGGGCTTCTTAAAATTGATTAGGTCTTATATCGCTGTCTTTTTGGCAATTTAGGAAGAGTTCTTAGAGGTAAATTCACACCATAATAAATATGATCATGAAACTTACAAAAGAACAACAAAAAGCACAAGAATTTTTAGCTAGTATTTATACAAAAGCTTTGGGGGATAAAGAGTTTAAACAAAGTTTAATTAGCAACCCTATTGAGACCTTAAACACTTTTACCGGTAAAGTTGCAAATTTCCCAAAAGACAAAAAAGTATTGGTACAAGACCAAACAAATCCTAACCATATTTATTTAAACATCCCTGCAAAACCCAACTTAGAGGATATGGAGTTAAATGAAGAACAATTAGAAATGGTTACAGGAGGGGAAAAGATTGATTGGTGGGGTATTCTTGCACCATTTGTTTGGGCTTATGAAACAGGAATGAAATTGGGGCCTGAATAGATAAAAGCACTGTCATAATATTTTTTATTCTAAGCGATCTATTTAAGGTCGCTTTTTTTATTTAAAACCTGAGTTCGATTAATAGTGATTTCTCAGAAGCCGTGTAAATAGTAAGATTTGGAGGATAAAAACGTAGTACTAACGGGTTAATTCAAG
>QILQ01000039.1 GCA_003233455.1 Candidatus Zambryskiibacteriota bacterium
TGATTTAGCTCACTGTGGTTTAAATGGAAAATCGCCAAATCAAGTGTTATTATTAGTTAACTAAAACCGACAGATGTCTGTGTCTAAAACAGATTCTCTTGTTTCTCAAATGAAGGAATACCTTTACACACATAAATAACACCTGAGTTTCAGGTTATTTGTGGGCCACCCAGAAAGACATGGGTGGCTTTTTTCTGTTTTTAATTACTGTTCCTAGAAGAACTAGCAATTTTTTGAAATATAAAAATAAGCTCTTGACACTCTTTTGAAATTTTCTCTAATTCATCTTTTATATTGTCTGTAATACTTGAAGAAATCATCCTAAGCCAGTGTTTTGTTTCTTGACTTTCTTTTTTGCAGATAAAAATTTTGTTTACAAAATCTCTTTTTGAGCTTGCCCCATTTGCTTCCATATAATTAGCCCCAATACTAGTACTAGAACGGATAAGTTGGTTTATCATTGGAGCTGTTATATTATCTTGCTTTATACTTCTACACAATTTTATCACTAATTCTCCAAATAAAGCTGTTCTTTCTTCTAAATCATATTTTTTCTTAGTTTGAATCATTTTTTCATTGAAAATTTATTGAAAATTCTAAATTGGAAATTGAAAATTTACTTAATCTATTTCTTCCCAAGAAAGAATCTCATATTGATCGGAAGTCAAAGGGAAAGATGGTGGCGGTCCATATAAGAGATTAGCGTCATAAATTATATTTCTTATTTGATAACCGGTGCCATCGGTATAAGCGAAACCATATCTATTATTAGTGGCGATTATACCATAAAGAGTAATGGAATTTCTGACATTATAAGTGGAACAACCCCATCCATAATAATATCTTCCCACTCTGCCATTTTGAGAAACCAAAGCGGCATCAATTCTTAAATTATTATCTGAGATGAGACCGGCATTTACATTACCTTGCGAAATAAGAGCGATTACATCCGTTCCATCATAATTAGTATAAGTAAGATTATTATTTACAGTTAACTGCGGTCTGTTAGAAGGATTATCCGGAAAACGCCCGTTAGCGATAGTAACTCTGGAACCATTGATAGCTCCTTCCACCCAAACATTATCTTCCACAAAAATAAGACCATTAGCCGGAATAGCAAAATTGCCGATAAATTGTTTATTCTTGACAGACCAAGTATTCCAGCCTGTTTGAGAACTCCAACACCACCAAGAAGGAGGTCTGGTTTGCGAAGTTACTTTATAAATATCAAAAGTATTGTTTGTTTTTAATATAATTTGATAACCTTGAGCGGCGGAAGCCGCAAAATATTGACCACTTGTTTGAGCGTTAGTTTTTATATTTGCCAAATTATTAGTCAAACCGGTAAAATCTATGGCTGGCACCGGAAATTGTCTGCCTACTTCAAAAACATCTGGTCGCGCGACTGGAGTATTTGGAGGTGCTTCCAATGGACGAAAGCTGTTATTTATACCGGAACCCGGAGGAGGATTAACGTGAGTATGGACGGCAAATTCATTACCTCCACTATGGTCCGGGTCATTATAAGAAGAAAGAGCGCTAGTAATAATATTGTGAGTTAAGCCATCAAAACGAATACCTTTGTTTGAATGCATCGGACCAAAAACTTCTGTTCCTTCTCCAAAACGCATTACATCATTAGCAGCTACCGCGTATTTAGCTAGAGATGGTATGGCCATTTCCACTCTAATCTTTCTTGAGATAGTGGAGTTTGCCGGAGTGCCGGTTGATTCAATCCGAACTTTAGTAGAACCAATAATCGGCGGAGTGATATCTAAGCTGAATTGACCGATTATATTGCCATCTTTATCTTTAATTTGATGAATATAAGGACCAGAAACTCCGGTGCCATCTTGATAATCGCTTTGATTATGAGCTAAATGCCACCGATAATAATCAATACCGGATTCAGCAAACTGAATGGCTTTTTCTCTTATTATTAATTGTCTATTCACTTTTATGGTTATCTGAGTCCATTTCATAATACCTCCAATCACAACCAAGGCTACCGCCGAGAATATAATTATAGGTATAAGAAGTTGACCTTTGTTCCGAATTTTCAATTTTAAATTTTCAATTTTCATTAAATAATTCTTAAATTTCAAAGATTATCTTTAAGATTGCGTAAAAATACTTGACTGGTAACTATAAACGGACCTAAAGATTTATTTGGGTCTTTTTCTATTTTAACAGTAATACGAACTAGTCTTATTTGAGTAATTTGAACTGGCTGAACAAGAGAAGGACCGACACCGGTATAGCTTGAATCAAAATATTCAAAAATTGGCGTCACTCCATTATTTATATCTCTAATTAAAATAATTATTTTTTCATTTGCCGGATTATAAGATAATGGTAAACCTGATGGTTTAATTACACCTCTTTTTAATTCGGTTCCTTGGAGAAAATATCTGACTTGTTCTTTATAAGAATCATTATCAACATCCACAAAAAATGTCACAGCGGTAGCACTAGCTGAAACTATTGGATATGAACCTAAACTGGAAGGAGAAGCTTTCCTAAGTTCTTTCACTATACTTTTAAGCATTCGTCTGGCATCTGTTTGAGCACTCAAATTTTTCTGAGCGTTAGAATTAAAAGAGAAGACATCATTACCAAAATTGAAAACTAACAAAAAAATAATACTAGCGATAGCCACTGCCACTATTATTTCAACTAAACTGAAAGCTTTTTTATTAAAAATTTTAATCATATATTATGGTGATAATGATACATCTTGCGATGCCCAATTGGAACTTATGGTCATAGGGTCAATAGTTTGAGGAGTAAAACCAATAGCACTTACTTTAAGAGTATAATCCCCTAAATTTAAGCCTGAAAATAGAACTTGACCTGGCGGAATACAAGCGGAAGAAAAGGAAATAGCGAAATCTGAAATATTTGGAGTAAAAGAAGTATCGGTGGTGCTTAAAAATATTTTATATCTGATATATCTGTCTCCATCGTGAATAGAATTAATATTGTTATTGGTAATAGTATAAAAACTGCCACTGGTTCCGTCCGGTCCCAAAAAATTCCAAGTGGTAGTGGCTGTATTTTGAGAAGCGGTGGCAATTTGAAATCTTACAGAATCAATTCCGGTTTGAGTCGGTTGGTCTATTGGCAAAATATCAACTCGGCTCCAATTTGAAGAAGTGCCAGTATCAAATATAGAAGAAGTAATACTGCCGGAAGTAACAAAAGAGCCTAAAGAATTTAAAAGTTTTAATTCTCCTACCGGATTATTCGTTTCAATATTACCATCGGAAGAATAGTAATGAGTCGGGTCTGTAAAGTTTAATTGACCCGAACCGCCTTGCCAGTCGGTTTGACTTAAAGAACCTTGATTTGTAATAAGAACCTTACCATATGAAGTGCTAGAAAGAGAAACACTGGCTCCGGAGATAGGTAATCCAGTTGAGCTATTTTTTACATTTACCAAAAGAAAATCTGGACTACCATCAGAAATTATAAGGTCAATATTTTGACTGGAGTCGGGTAAAATAGATACTGGAGATATCGGATTAACTCCAGCCAAATAAAATCCGCCAGTGGTAGTAAATGAAAAAACATCCCACTCTACATTAGTAATATTTTTATAACCGGAAGTATCAGTGGTAAAATTACCTGTCCATTTATAAACATCTGGACTGGTGCCAATCAATTTAGTGCCTTTTATTGTAAATGGCACATTAGCTACCGAAGCACATTTATCAGTAATAGCACGTAAATTGATATTGCTTATTTTATCAATAACAAAAGAAATTGGGGTAACTTGTTGTAGAATAACAGTAGCATCAGGTTTAAGCGGATTAGGATTACCGATTGAGGAAGCATAAGTTTTGTCAGTGGTAAAACCGCTTTTACTTACTACAATACTATAGGAATTTTGAGCCGGTGGAGCGTCCACAATAGCCAAAAGCCCGTCATTATTAGTGGTTTCGTTTATATTAACCCCAACGGAACTATTTTCTATATGAACATCAGCTTGAGGCACCGGCTTGCCATTGGCATCAAAAACCTTTATAAATAAAGATCCATTAGTTGAAGCAGTTTCAAGATTTTTAGGAGAAACAATTGCTGTAGCTGACAAATTTAAAGGATTTTTGCATAAATTACAAGATACACTTATTTGAACCATTTTATAATCCGCCGGAGATAAATCATTTGGCGAACCGCCAATAGTGCCATCAAACGAGTCATCAATATTGCGAATTACTCTGGTTATATTAAATTCTCTACCACCTCGTATCGCCGTAGAAGTAGCTAAAAGCAAACCGCTTGGTATACCACCTTTTAAACCAACATCGGCATAAGTAAGATTGCGAATAAGTTCAAATTCATCATTTATCAAGTCCACCGCCGCAATCTTATTTCTAGAGACAGATACCAGAGAAGTAATCGTCGCAAAACCTTGATAAATAGACATCGCCACTACCGCAAAAATAGCGGCGGCAAAAATAACCTCAATTAAAGAAAATCCTTTATTAATTTTCATTTTCATTAAATTTTCAATTACTTGCACAAATTTTAACACGAATATTAAATAAATAGGTATTATTTAATCACAATGGACTTTTAATATTTTTTAAAGAAGGATTTGTTACTTGTGTATAGATTTGTGTTGTCCGTATATTCGCGTGTCCCAGTAATTCCTGTACATACCTAACATCCGTTCCGTTTTCCAAAAGATGAGTTGCAAAGCTATGTCTTAATGAATGAAAGGTTGCGGGTTTATTAATTCCACTTTTCGCAAGGCTTTTTCGAAACATTTTTTGCAAGGACGTCGTCGTAAGTTCACCGCCACGATTGGAAACAAAAAGATAATCCTCTACTTTTTTGCCGGCAATTATATTTCGCAAATCATTTTGCAATTTCTTTGGTAGGACGCTTATTCTGTCTTTTTTGCCTTTTGCGTTTTTGAGATGCACAACTAACTCATCAATATCTAAATCCGCAACTTTAAGGCTAACTACTTCACTTACACGCAAACCACAAGCGTACCCAAGCGAAATCATCAATCTGTATTTTGCATTGTCTGTAGCGTTTATAACTTTCTCTATTTCCATACGAGAGAGTACCACAGGCAATTTTTTATTTCTTTTTGCAAATTTCAAATCAATTTTTTGCGGATTTTTTAAGACTTCTGAATAGAAAAATTTCACGGCATTAAGCGCAAGGTTAACAGTTTGTGGCGATTGACTTCTTTTATGTTTATCAAGCAAAAATTCCTCAATTGCTTTTTGTTTGTTTTTGATGTTCGCTTTCTTTGAAAAAATAAGATATTCTTTTATATAGAGTAAATATGCTTTTCGTGTTTTGGGACTGTAATTGCGTAATCGCAATACTCGTTCAGTTTTGTCTAAAATATTTTCCATAGTCTAAGAATAACAAAAGTTTGCATAACATACAAATTTTAGATACAATTATGATATAAAGTTTAGATAAAAAGGAGTTATCGGACATAGCGACTAGTCTTGGTGGGTAATCCAAAGTAATTGCAACTAAAAAAGAACGTAATCAAACGTTCAAATGGTGTGTTAAACCCGTCGCTACATCAACGATAACACCGAGTATGCGGTTGCGTGAAGAAGAAATTATTGATTTTTCTTTTCAATTTAATTGGGCTCTTTTCAATTTTTTCTCTCAGAAAGAAAGACGCCCCGACCGAGAAACCGGGCGGGGCGTGATGAGCGGGGCGGTGGGGCGCTCTACTTCTGGTTCTGTTCCAGCTCATCGATGAACTGCTCCAAGTGGATGTAGACCGCTGACCACGAAAGAATCTTCATGTCGTTCTTGATGTCCTGCATCTTGTGCAACACCGTCTCAGCATCGTCGCCAAGATCGGTACTGTGCAACGTACGCAGGAGCATGAGGATACTGTTCGTACAGTCCACGATTCCGTTCTTGTCGACGAAGTCGTCGGTGCTGTCGGCCTCCCAGACTTCACGAAGTTGCTCGTACCCATCGGTCAACTCATCAAGGACTGATTGTAAAAGGTTCTTATTTTTGCTCATGTCGCTACCTCCTTCTGTGTGTTGACGACAGTCTAATCTAACACTATCCCGCCTCGCCTGTCAAGCTATGAGGGTAATGTACACACACATATGGCGGTTTTCACCGAAGACGGTATAGTCTCGGTATATGGCAATACATATGGCAAAAACAATAAAAGAAGAA
>QILQ01000023.1 GCA_003233455.1 Candidatus Zambryskiibacteriota bacterium
GACTTTTTGACTCGCTCCTATTCTTTTTATTCATATCCCTATACGTTAATAATTAACGAGGGATGTTGCAAGTAATCCTTGAACTCAGGAAGTCCGACTTTGACACTTGACTAAGTTAACTAACTAATTTTTTCCGCTTCCTTCAGTGTTCTATTAAGATCTTCAAGTTCCTCTCTTTCCGCTTCCCAAAATCCGGAATTTCCATTTTCTTTTTCTAAATCTTTTTCCAGTCTTTCTATTTCTTTCTTTAATTGTTCTTTAAGATTTTCAAGTTTATTTCTTAAAAAAGATTGGTCCCCTTCACCTTCTTTTATTCTTCTTATTACATCTTTTGTATGATCTTTTAGATCTAATTCTTTATGCTCTTCATTTGGTAAACTCTCTCCCCCACTTTTAGGAACGGCAACAAAACCATGACTGTCTGATTCTTTATTCTCTCCATTTCCTCCTCCCTTAAAAAAATTTTCAATAAATCCCATATTATTAAAATTAAATTACTAATAATCGTGTCGGAGTGCCGAGAATCGAACTCGGACCTAATGCTCCCAAAGCATTTATACTGCCACTATACTACACTCCGTATTGACCAGTATAGCTTATCACAAAATTAAATTTTTTATAAATTTTACTTTAGCTACTCTCTTTTCTTGGTCTAAAAAAACGCAAACTAAATCAAACTGCCATTCAGGCTCTTCTTTTTTATATTTTTCCAATAAGTAAGTTTGGATAGCTCTTCGCAATCTTTTTAATTTCCAAGGATGCATATTATCTTCTGGTCTGTAATTATTTATTCCTTGTTCAAAATGACCCCCAAAACTTTTTCGGCTAACAGTCTTTACTTCCACAAAATAAAGGACTTTGTCTTTTTCCGCTATGATATCAATCTCTCCCCATTTTTTTCTATAATTTCTGCAAATCACTTTAAAACCTTTCCTTATAAGGAAATTTGTAACGATATCCTCCCCTATTTCTCCTGTTTTATTATGTTTAGCCATAAAAGACTTGTCTGTTATAAAAACCTTATTCTAAACCATATCTTATTTTTGTCCGTAATTTAAGAGACTGACTTATACACTCTGTCCCCAAGGTTATCCCCAGTTTTATTGAAGAATAAGGTTAACTACACCACAAAGACATTCTAGCAGATATTTTATTTTTAGGACATTTTGTTTCTTAGAATTTTATTTATAAAAATTTTATGATAAAATATAAAAGTTAATATTGCGGGTATAGTTTAGTGGTAGAACATTTGGTTGCCAATCAAATAACGGGAGTTCAATTCTCCCTACCCGCACCAGACAGGAAATTATAAATTTCAGCAGTTTTTAGATAAAATTTATAGAAATATTTTTATCTTGTATTCTCAATTGAAACGTAGAAAGATATTTTTTATCATTTTTTATTTAATCTGTGATATTATTTTCCTATGCGCCCGTAGCTCAATGGATAGAGCGTTTGGCTTCGAACCAAAAGGTTGCGAGTTCGACTCTTGCCGGGCGCACAAGCTGTGGAAGCATGTTTTTTCAGTAGAAAAAACAGCTGAGTCAAGGTCGGGAAAATTTATAAGTGGCGACGAGTAAATTATTTCTGACCACAAAAGGGTAATATGAACAAAAATAAAGCTAAAATAGAAAAATTTAAGATTCCTAAAGAGGTTTCTTGTGTAACTAAAACGCTCAAAAACGCCAATTTTGAAGCTTATTTGGTTGGTGGTTGCGTTAGAGATCTTTTTATTGGTAAAAAACCGAAAGATTGGGATATTACTACAAATGCTACTCCGGAAGAAATTATCTCTTTATTTCCCAAAACTTTTTATGAAAATAATTTTGGCACCGTAGGTATTGTTCAAGAAAAGGTTTCTGATGAAACTTTGAAAATTATAGAAATCACCCCATATCGTGTTGAAAGCTCTTATTCTGACCATAGAAGACCGGATAGTGTTGAATTTAGTAAAGATATACTTGATGACTTGAAAAGACGCGATTTTACTATAAATGCCATAGCTTATGATGTTGAAAACGGAGAAATCATAGATCCTTTCACTGGAGTGGTTGATTTATCCAAAGGAATTATAAAAACAGTTGGAGAGCCAAAAGAAAGATTTTTTGAGGATGGTTTAAGAATGTTAAGAGCTGTTCGGTTTCATGTGGAACTTGGTTTTCCTTTAGATTCAGAAACGGAAAAATCAATATTAGAAAATAACAATATTTTGAAAAAAATTTCTAAAGAAAGAGTAAGAGATGAATTCATAAAAATAATAATGTCTCCCGCTCCTATGAATGGATTATTACTACTTAAAAAACTTGGTTTACTGATTTATATTATTCCAGAATTAGAAGAAACTATAGGAATAGAACAAAACAAAGCTCATTCTTTTGATGTTTGGACTCATTTATTAAAAACTCTCCAACATTCTGCTGATAAAGAATATTTGTTACACGTGAGACTTTCTGCTCTCTTCCACGATATAGCTAAACCGAAAGCTAGGAGATGGGATAATGAAACTAAACAATGGACTTTTTATGGACATGAAGTAATTGGTTCACGTGTAACTAAAAAAATACTCCAAAACTTGATAGTTTCACGTGAAACAATAGAAAAGGTTGTTAATTTAGTACGCTGGCATATGTTCTTTTCTGATACTGAAAAAATTACTCTTTCAGCCGTGAGAAGACTTATATCTAAAGTTGGTAAGGAAAATGTTTGGGATCTTATAGATATGAGAGGTTGTGATCGTATTGGCACCGGAAGACCTAAAGAGAATCCTTATAGATTAAGAAAATATAAAGCTATGGTTGAAGAAGTAATGAGAGATCCTGTTTCTGTGGGAATGCTTAAAATTAATGGTAAAAAAATCATAGATATTCTTAAAATCTCCGCTGGACCTAAAGTGGGTCAAATATTAAACGCCTTATTGGAAGAGGTGTTGGAAAATCCATTATTGAATACTGAAGAATATTTAAACAAAAGGACATTGGAATTATCAAAAATGTCCGATAAAGAATTAAAAGGATTAGGAGATAAAGGAAAGAGAAAGAAGGAGAAAGAAGAGGAAAAAGAAATAAATGAAATAAGAAAAAGACATTATGTAAAATAATCTATAAAATAATTATCCACAGTTTGTCCTTTACATTTTTTATAAAAGACATAGACTTTATATCGGACATAGCTGATATTTTTAAAATCATAATATAATCAGCATTAGTTCTTTAGAGTAAATAAAATCCGCCGACCGACGGATTAAAAGAAAGTTTGGTCTAGTTCAAAAAACAAGTTATATATATCTTCACTCATAATTTTTTTAAATGAGATATCATACAGTTTTTTGTAAATGCGCTTCTTGACGAAACTTTGCTTTTGTCCCAGCTCCGCTTTTGGACATAATGTTTATTGTGTATAAGAGAGGGGTTGGGTAGATGTTCTTTTTACCCGTTGGGTGTAAAACCGCCTTGTCTTGCGAAAATCCTCCACCGCATCTTGGCGGTTTTGTTATGTCCTTTATATTTTAATTGGCGATATTTATTAAATTAATTTATTTCCAATAAAATAGGACAGTGGTCGGAACCTAAAACTTCGGGAAGGATTTTTGAATTTTTTATGTTTGATAAAAATTCTTTATTTACAAAAAAATAATCTATTCTCCAACCAACATTTCTAGCTCTAGCATTAGCCCAATGTGTCCACCAACTGTAATGTCCATTACCTTTTGTAAAATGGCGAAAAGTATCAATAAATCCAGCTTTTATTATATTATCTATTCCTCCACGCTCTTCTTTGGTAAAACCGTGTTTACCTTCGTTTGATTTTGGATTTGCTAAATCATATTCAGTATGAGCCACATTTAAATCACCACAAAAAATAACATTTTTTTTCTTTTTTAAATCCTTTAAATATTCTAAAAAAGCTTTGTCCCATTTTCCATATCGTAAATCTAAACGGCTTAAATCTCCTTTGGAATTTGGAGTATAAACATTTACCACAAAAAAATCTTTAAATTCAGCTGTTAAAACCCGCCCTTCTTTATTTGAATTACCATATTTATCTGTATTTAGTTCATATTTTTTAACTAAATTATCTGGAAAATTTTTAGTTACACTTAAGGGTTTTTCTTTACTAAATATTGCGGTGCCAGAATAGCCAGCTTTCTCTGCTGGATTCCAAAATTCTTCGTAACCTTTAAGATCTATTTCGTTTTGGTCTTTTCTTGATTTTATTTCTTGCAAGCAAATTATATCCGGCTGGTATTTTTTTACCATTGGCAAAAATAAACCTTTTCTATGCACCGCTCTTAATCCATTTACATTCCAAGATATAATTTTCATAAAAATATTTTAGCATATGTAAATACATATGTATTTACATATGTATAATTTTAATCAACCTTTTTATTATGGAATTTTTTGTGAATATCGCGAAGATGTTTGTCGGTAACATGGGTATAAATTTGGGTGGTGCCTATATTGGCATGGCCAAGTAAGGCTTGAACAGAACGCAAATCGGCGCCATTTGAAAGAAGGTCAGTGGCAAAAACATGACGGATAACATGAGGAGTCACTTTTTTGGAAATACCGGCCTTAAGGGCGTATTGTTTTACGATTCTTTCCACTGATCTTCGGGAAAGAGCTAAATCTTCTTTTTGATTTCCTTTTCTGTTTTTAGAAAATTTTACAAAGAGGGCGTTATCCATATCTTTTCTTTTATTTAAATAATCTTTTAAGGCATTTTTGGCAACATCGGATATAAAAACAACTCGTATTTTACCACCCTTGCCTTTAACCGACATTTCATCAGTGGAAAGGTCAATATCGCGAGTTAGAGCACAAAGTTCGGAAACGCGCAAACCGGTAGAAAAAAGAAGTTCTAAAATAGCTTTGTCGCGTAAAATTTTGAGCTTTGTTATGTCAAGATTTTTCTCAGTTAGTTTTCTTTTTTTGTTTTTTTCATCATTTCTAAACTCATCCGGAGCTTTTAAAAGTCTTTCTAATTCCGCATTTGTGATTAAATCAAGAGATCTTTCTTCTACTTTAGCCAACTCTATTCTTTCCGAAGGCAAGGTTTTAATTTCTTGTCTGGCCAAGTATTTCAAAAAAGCACGAATAGCGATTAAATAATAATTTTGAGTTTTCTTTTTTAATGTTTGACCGTTTTTTTTCAAATTGCCAGTGGACTGTCTGTTAAGCCAAAGGCGAAATTCGCGGACTACACTATCTGTGATATTTTTCGGTTTTTTAGTTTTGGTTTGTTTTAAAAATACTGAAAGATAATGGTTATAATTTTCAACCGTTTTTAACGACCGACCTCTTTCAATTTCCACATATTCCAAAAATTGTCTTTTAAGTTGTTCTAAGTCTTTTATCATTCTTTTATTATAGCAAAAATATTGTGCGACGTTAAAATATTGCAAAAGATAAAGCTTTATGCTATGCTTTTAAACAATGTTAACAAAGAATAAAAAACAGCGAGTTATAAAAGATGTAAAAATGCACGAAATTGACACTGGCAGTCCAGAGGTGCAAATTGCTATACTTTCTCGCAGAATTGACGATTTAGCGTCGCATTTAAAGAAAAACAAAAAAGATAAACATTCTCGTCGGGGTCTTTTAGGTTTGGTGGCAGATAGGAAAACTCATATGAAATATCTGGAGAAAAAAGACACAAAAAGGTATAATTCATTAGTTAAGAAACTAGGATTGAAAAAAGCTTCTTAACTAAAATTTTTAATTATAAATTGAAAATTATTTTAATAATATGGCAGTTATAAAACACAAAAATCAGCGCGTGGGAATTTTTATAGATACTCAAAATTTATATCACAGTGCTAAAAATATTTATGGAGCCAAAGTAAATTTTGGTCAAGTGGTTAAAGAAGGTTTAGCGGGCAGATCGCTTACTAGAGCGATGGCTTATGTTATCGCTACGGAATCGGGTGAAGAAAGAGGTTTTTTTGAAGCTTTAGAGAAAATCGGTATTGAAACTCAGACGAAAAATTTGCAAGTTTTTGCCGGTGGTGCCAAGAAAGGCTGGGATGTCGGTTTAGCGGTGGATGCTATCAAACTTTCATCTAAATTAGATGCTGTTATTTTAATTACTGGTGATGGTGATTTTGTGCCACTGGTAGAATTTTTGAAAAATGTAGGTTGTCAAGTTGAAGTGGCTTCTTTTGGCAAGTCAACTTCAGCCAGATTGATAGAGGCAGCTGATGATTTTATTGATTTAGATAAAAATCCAAGAAAATATTTAATTACCAAAGTAAGAAACAAATCCAGAAATTAAATATAAACTAATTTTATTCCTAAAATATAATTCTTTCTGATATAATAACTCTATAATATTTATTATATGCATGTAGAAGATTCACAAATAAAAAATTTCATAATTGATGCGGGTCTTATCTCTAAATCAGAAGTTGAAGAAGCTGAAAAAGAAGTCAAATTAAAAAAGAAACCTTTAAGCGAAATTTTAATTTCAAAAGGTAAGTTTTCTAATGATGATTTGCGACGGGTTCAAGCTTATGTGCTTGGTATTCCTTTTATAAATTTAAAAGGTCAAGTCTTAAATCGAGATATTCTTAATCTTATTCCGGAACCTGTTGCCAGAAAACACAACATAATAGCTTTTGAAAAAAAAGATGGTTCTCTTGAAGTAGCTATGCTTGATACAGATGATTTGCAAGCTTTAAATTCAATTAAGAAAAAAGTGGGTTTAAAAATATTGCCCCGTTTAACCGATTCCGAATCAATGAGGGAATCTTTAATTCAATACCAAAAAAATCTTAAAGATGAATTTGGAGATATTATAAAAAATGATTCTGACGAAATAAAAACCATTACTGAGAAAATGCCCGGAGATGATGTCTCAGAAGGAGATTTGAAAAAATTGGCTGAAGAATTACCGGTAGTGCGAATTGTGGATACTTTACTTAAACACGCTATCATCCAGAATGCTTCTGATATTCATATTGAACCTTTGGAGGACCAAGTTTTGGTAAGGTATCGGATTGATGGTATTTTGCATGATGCTATGATTTTACCCAAGCATATAGGCAATCCTTTGGTGGCTCGCATAAAAGTGCTTTCCAGTTTAAAACTTGACGAGAAAAGATTGCCTCAAGACGGCAGGTTTAAAATTGATATGAATGGAGAAAAAGTTTCCTTTCGGGTATCTACTTTGCCGGTTTATTATGGAGAAAAAACCGTGATGCGACTCTTACGAGAATCTGTTTCCGGTTTTACTTTGGAATCTTTGGGATTTCATGGTCAAGGTCTGGAATTACTACATAAGACTTTGCAACATACAACCGGTATGATATTAACAACCGGACCAACTGGTAGCGGTAAATCAACTACTCTTTATACAATGTTGGATATTTTAAATACTTCGGATGTAAATATTTCTACTGTTGAAGATCCGGTTGAATATCAAATGAAAAGAATTATCAAATAAAATCAGAGATAGGTCTTACTTTTGCTTCCGGTTTGCGAACATTGGTGCGTCAAGATCCTGATATTATAATGGTAGGCGAGATTCGCGATAATGAAACAGCTTCTTTGGCTATCAACGCTTCTCTTACTGGACACTTGGTGCTTTCAACTCTGCATACCAACTCGGCTGCCGGCGCGGTGCCAAGGCTGATTGATATGAAAGTTGAACCTTTTCTCATTATATCCACCATTGACGCTATTATTGCTCAGAGATTAGTCAGAAAACTCTCTGATAAAAAAGAAAAATATTATCTCTCCAAAACAGAAATAAAATCAATCTCTAAAGTCATAGATTTAGACAATGTATTGGAAATTCTTAGAGAAGAGAAAATAGTTGGTAAGAATGACAGTTGGGAAAATATACCTTTTTTCAGACCGCAAAAAAACGCCGGTGAAGAAGGTTTTAAAAGCAGAATTGGCATTTACGAAGTGCTTAATGTTTCCATTGCCATTAAAGATCTTATTATAAAAGGAGCTACTACTGAGGATATTGAACTACAAGCTAAAAAAGAAGGTATGCTTTCTATGCTTGAAGACGGTATTTTTAAGGCTGCCCAAGGTTTAACTACTATTGAAGAAGTTTTGAGGGTGGTTTCGGAATAGGGGTAAAATTTCCAATTTCCAAATAACTCACCCCAACCCCCCTCTTACAACAAGAGAGGGGAGGAAAAATAAAATTACAACACGTTTAGTTTTTAGAAGAGGGCCACCCCCAAATTTTCCTTTGGTTTTTGTGATAAAATAATTTTGTGAACGAAACTCTCAAAGAAATACTAAAAATATTTGTATCTTGGACAAAATTAAAAGTCAGAATTCATTTATCTGAACGTGTAGTTTATCCTAAAGTAAGGGGAATATGGTGGGCTAGTTTAGGACAGAATATTGGAGTAGAAACAAATGGTAAAAATAATAAATTTGAAAGACCTTATGTCACAAATCAGATCAATCAGTAGTAAAAGATTTATTAGATATGTTGGCGAATTAAATGCATATGACTTTGAAAAAGTGAGACAAATATACTTATCTTTTATATAAAAAACGAAACCCCCTTGCGGGGGAATCTCCGGACTTTCTTACGGAAGTAAAATGTATCTACATAGTATACTCACTAATTAAAAAGTCAAGCAAAATGTGAATAACTTAAAATGTTTTTAGCCATCAAATTTTCTTGCTTTTTGTCTTAAGAGAGGGGCCGAGCGGAGCGAGAGGGGGGTGAGTTATTTTATAAACAAAATTTTTCCAAATTATTTTTTGTGTTGCTATAATGAAAAGCAACAATGCCACTTTATAAATACAAATATATAAAAGACGAAGAGGAAAAAGAGGAAACAAGAGAGTTTGCGAATAAGACGGCTCTTTATAAGGCAATTCGTATAAACAAAGCTTCCATTCTTTCTGTTAAAGAAATAAAAAATAAAAAAACTTCCTTCAAATTTTTATCATTCAGAAGAAAAGTAAAACCTCAAGAAATAATAATTTTTGCTAAAAATCTCTCGGTTATGATAGATGCCGGACTTTCTGTTTCCAGAGCTTTATCTGTTTTGGAAAAGCAATTAAAAAATAAAAAATTCATTAAAATTCTTAAAAGTGTTGGCTCTTTGGTTAATGGGGGAGAGACTCTATCGGCTTCTTTGGCGGCTCATTCAGATACTTTTCCCAATTTGTTTATTTCTATGGTTAAAGCGGGAGAAGAATCAGGGAAATTATCAAATTCTTTGCAAATCGTTGCTGACCAACTTGAAAAATCTCATAATCTTTCAAAAAAAATAAAAGGAGCTATGATATATCCTTCTGTTATTGTGTCGGTGATGACGGTTATAGGTATTAT
>QILQ01000036.1 GCA_003233455.1 Candidatus Zambryskiibacteriota bacterium
GGATGGATTTGAAATATAAATAACAGAAGGCGTATATATCCGCATCGGTGCTACTTGGATATACACACAAAAAATAAACATATAAGAAGTTACCAAACATTTTAAAATAATGATTAATTCATATTACCTTATTGAAAATGAGAGCAGTGTTCAAAAAGTATATCTCTCAGAAATAGTTTATATAATTTATGAAGATTACATGACTACCTTTCAATTAAAGCAAACAAAGAAATATTCCAATAAATCACTAAAAGGAGTAGAAGAAAGTTTGCCACCAACTTTTATACGAATAAATAGAAATTGCATTGTAAATAGTCTGGCTATAGCTGAGTTTATAAAAAAAGATAGAAGCATTATTTTATCTACAGGCGAGTCTTTGACAGTTTCATATAGAAATGTAAACAGGTTAATTGACCTTCTTCATGAACAGTCAATTAACGCTTAATTAGGAATTCTATACGCTTGAATAATTATTCTTATACTTTGCCTTATGCTATTTTTTAAACGTATAATTTTATCATCGTTATTAACACTAAAAAATTTTAATTATGAACAACGAAGAATTAAAAGCTGCGATGCAGAATTTCAAGGTAGAGGAACTGGAACCAAGGCTTGAAATGGGTAAGTGGTCATTATCTGCAAGTACATCAAAAGACTGGACAAATGGGCATCTGAGTTCTAAAGTTGGGATCACTTATACATTCTAATATTATTGTAAAGATGCCAATAAAAATTTTGTAGACTTCAAGACTGAAGAGTTATATCTATTTTTAGTAAGTAATCAGTAAATCTATCTTTAAAAGAAAAGTAAAGTGCAAAGCCTATTGAAATTTAAAAAGGCTTATGATTTACCAACTTGAAATCGGCTTAAAAGACTCTATAATAATTACTGCTGTATTTTTGATTAACTATTATCAGTATGAAAAAAGGATTTTTTGTTGTTGTATTACTTGTTAATGTATTTATAAGTTTTGGGCAAAACGGACACTTCATCGAAGGGAAAGTAATTGATTCCATAACAAAAAAATCTTTGGCTTACGTTAATATTTATACCGGTAATTATCAAGGAACGATTACTAACACGGAAGGAAATTTTGCTTTAAAGGTTGATTCGACCACCAAATTTATTTCGATATCATTTCTTGGTTACAAGAAAAAAGAATATTCAATAAAAGATATTCCCCACAAAATTGAATTACAACCTATCCATTTTGAACTTAAGGAAGTGGTAATAAAGGCTATTGACGTAAACAAATTAATAGTACAGATTATAGATAAATATAAATCTATCAAAAAGAAAAAAGACCAAAAGCATAGCTCATTTTTCTATAGACAAACAACTACAACGGATACAACCTGCAATGAAATTTTAGAAGCTTTTTTTAATGCTAATTCACTCATCAGTGTTAGTAACTTAAAATTAGAAACCGGACGTTATGCCAAGTTAAAAGATGATTCATTAAATCACTACATGACGTTTATAAACTTTTTTTATTTCTCGCAAATTACGCCTTTTCATATAAAAAAACCAAAGGAAAATAATGTAGTTGTCCCACTTCAGCCCGATTTTCGAAAATATTACAAAGTTTCTGTGGATATTTTGAAGAGTTCAGAATATAACTCATTGACATATAAGTTGAATTTTATGCCATTGCACGGAATTAATAGACCTATTCTTCAGGGGAATTTATTTGTTAGCCCAACAAATTTATTAATTTTAAAATTTAAGGGAAAATTACTTAATATGCCCATTACATTTTCCAATAAAAAAGCCGTTTTGAAAAATGACGTAATGCAATTTTTAATATTGTACGATACTATCAACGGAATATCTAAAGTTTCCACTGTAAATAACAGGTTGAATTATAATTATGTTTTACCATCCAAAACAATAAAAGTAAGTGTCCATTCAATTTTATTTAATGTTGGAAATAAATATATAACGAACAACGATAGAAAGTTAAAATCAAAGACATTCTTAGTTTATAAAATCGCCCATAGTAAATATGATTCTTCGTTCTGGAATGAAAATCCAATCATTAAACGAACCCACCTTGAAAATAATGCAATTAAGATTTTTGAGAAGCATAATTTGTTTGGGACATATAGAAAAGAACCTCAAAAATGAAAATAAAGAATATATATGCGTTAGATACTCCATTTAAAGAATACTATAACAATTTACTCAGATATATACGGGAAGAATCTTACTTACCAAATGAAGTTAAGCATTTTATTCTTGAAAAAGATTTTTTTAATATTAATCCACCTTATTACCTGTATTATCCGAGATTGTTTTGTAATGGAGAAAGTGAATTAAAAGATGATTTCATAGACAATTTATCAATTGCAGGATTCCTTTTATATAAATCATCCTTAATTAAGGATGATATTATTGACAAAAACCATTTAAACATTAAAGAGTATTATATTGCAGGCTCGCTTCAAGAAGAAGCAATAAAAATCTTAACAAGAATTTTTCACAATAACCCATCTTTTTGGTCTAACTGGGAAATTAGAAAAAAGGAGTTAAATGAAGGTTATGAATTAGATAAATCTTTAAAAAGTATCAGTTCGTTTGATGAATATGTACACCTATGCGATTTAAGGTCTGCAACAGGAAAAGTAGCAATTGATTGTATAAATTTGTATTACCACGACAATAATGGGGCTTTTGACAACATTTATAAATCACACAAATATTTTTACGTAGCTTTTCAGATATTGGATGACATTGAGGATGTTATAGAAGACAGGAAGAACAACCAATTTAACATAGCCTTTCATGAGCTTAAAATTGAGCTTTCAAAAAGAGAAATATTACTATCAGATATCAGTATTGAAAATCTAAAAAAATATCTACACTTAACAGGGGTTTCGAATACTTTACGAGAAAAGGCGTTATATTTCTTAGGAGAAGCAGAAATAATTGCAAAAAAAAGAAACTTAGATTTGTGGTTATCGGAAATACAACGATTATATAATACAGTTGTTTCTCATATTTTAAACACAGAGGGGTATATTAAGTATATTTCGAGAGATTTATCCAATGAGAATTATGATAGTGGCCTAAGTACAATTGACAAGGCAATAAAATATATTGAGAAGAAACAAAATGTTGATGGTAGTTGGAATGAAATATTAAATTCATCCGGAGTTAGTGATACCTGGGCAACAGGTTTTATACTCTCTTTTATTTCTCAAAATCAGATAGTTCAAAGGTTCAATAAAAATACTATTCAGAAAGCTGTAAATTTCTTAAGCGAGTTAAACGGCAATTGGGGTTATAACAAAAGTTGGATTAATGATTGTGATTCTACTAGTTTTTCTTTATTAGCCTTGCTAATGAATGGGGAAACTAATATTGGTAAGTATGTACAACATTGGATTCATCTGCAAAAAGAAAGTGGCGGTTTTTCAACATACACCAATTCTCATACATTATTATCCTCATTAAATCAAAAAGATATTACAAGTGCACATGGTTGGTTATCTGAACACGTATGTGTAAGTTCTGTTGCCTTTTTACTGTTGAGCAACACAGGCTCTTACCATAATGAAAAGCAAAAATTATTGAAATGGTTGCTTTTACAACAAAAGAACAATAGATTATTCAATTCCTATTGGTGGACAAGCGATATATATAGTACTGTTTTCATTCTGAAAGGGCTACTTTTGGACAAAACGAATAAATCAAATGATGTTTTAATAGATGAGATTGTATCATCGTTAATCAAAAAGCAAAATAAAAACGGTAGTTTTGGGGATCCGTTTATAAAGGAAAGCCCTTTTTACACAGGATTGGTAATAGATGCCTTATGTGAAAATAAAAACATCTTTAGCAATCATTATCAGATAATTAGAAAAGGTATTTCTTGGCTCGTAAATAATCAGCAAAGTGATGGTAGTTGGGTATCCTCTTATGCAATGCGCATTCCTCATCCAGACAATATAACGCCAGATGATACCCAAGATTGGCCAATATCCACTTTGGGTACACAAATAAGGTCTGATGATTACAATCGCTTATTTTCAACGGCTGTAGCCTTATCTGCAATATGCAAATATGAAGGAAATTAATTATAGCAATATTATTCCTATTCTCAGTAAGAATATTAAAGTTGTTCCCTTTGATAATAGTGAATTTATTGTGGAACACGAGCTATTAAACTATCAGGTAAATGTTAATCAGAGCGTTGTTAATATACTGAATCTGGTTGATGGGGAAAAGACTATTTCTGAAATTACTCGTTTGTTTCAAAGTAAATTCGAAGAAGAAATAACAGAAGAAATTGTTTACCAGATTTTATACAAGAAATTATCCAAATATGGAATCATTATTCAGAGTGATTTTGTTGTAAAGAAAAGAGCTAAAGCAAGTTATTTAAAGCTTAGTTTCGAGCTAATTTCCCCTCGTATAACTAATGCCATTGCAAAACATTTGACATTTTTATTCGATAATACTGTTTTTTTACTCTTAATAACTCTCCTTCCGGTTTTTATTGGTTTTTTAATTTATTTATATAGAGTTGACTTTGTAAAAGAGTTTGAAACGTTTATCTCTCCAAAACTTATATTTTATCTGATACTTTTTGGATTTTGGATTTTCATTCATGAATTTGGTCATGCAGCAGCCTGTAAAAGATTTGGCGTACAGACTGGAGGTATAGGATTTGGTTTCTATTTGTTTTCACCTGTATTATATACTGATGTATCAAAAGCTTGGGAACTAAAAAGGAAAGAACGTATTATTGTAAATTTAGCGGGAGTATATTTTGAACTCATCGCTGCCTCATTACTATTACTTATCTTTTTAATAACTAAAGTTAAACTATTGCTTTTTATCCCATGTTACTTGATTATTAATACTTTGTATAATTTTAATCCTTTAATAAAATATGATGGGTATTGGATTCTTTCTGATTCTTTAGGGATTCCTCACCTTTATAAAGCTTCGCATCAATTTTTCTTTAAAATATTGAAAACGGGAAAGATATTTTTGATTAAAAATTTTAAAGATTTTTTCTTGTTTATATATGGCTTTATAAGTGTTAGTTTTGTTATTATATTTATTTTTTCAGTACTCTTCCTGGATTTAAATTCAGTAATTTATTTCCCACAAAAACTATATACAATTCTTACTATCCCCCACAATTTTAAAATAACAGATTTATTTGGTTTAATCATTCCAACAATATTTTATTATTTAGTTATAAAATACCTCTTATTTAGCGGACCAAAATTCATCAAAAACTTCTATCGTCGAAAAAAAACGTTTGGTAACAGCAGGGTATAGCCCATGCCGCAAATCATGGTTACATAGAAAAATGAACGGTAATATAAAAGATGTAACTTTAAAGAAAAATTAAACAAGAAACTGCGTCACGTGCCATACCCGCACACGTTG
>QILQ01000042.1 GCA_003233455.1 Candidatus Zambryskiibacteriota bacterium
AAAAGTGGTTACTTTGCGTGAAAAACGATTACTTTTAGCCATTATTCATGAAATATGATTACAAATATAGCATGAAAAACGATTACTTTTTGCGCTTTATCATGAAAAACGGTTGCTTTTTAATTTTAGATACAAATTTAAGGTAGCGTCTTTTCTAGCGTATTTTTCCATGTTCCTGCGGAAGTTGAAAACCCTTCACCTTCAAGCCTGACCGAGCGGACACGCTTCGCCGGTCCGCCTTCGGTCGTCTTTTCCGGTTCCGGTTTTCCAACATCCTCGAAACCGCGCATAAACCCAAGCGAACGAAGAAAAATCGTCCGCTTGCATTTATTTTCCAGCCGCTTTTTATGAACTTCGCTATGCCCATACACAAAGCGAACATATTCTTTTCCATTCTTGCGACACTGTCGCGAGATTTTGATAATCCCTAGTATCATTTTCGATTTGCAATAAGCCGTACCTTTTTGATTATGGAATTTGCGCCCTACCGGGCGCTTTTTTGTGGATAGGGGGAAAGAAGAAAAAGGTGGTTTCTTGCCAACTTTTGTGAAGATTTCCAAGGGATTGGGTGTATCTTGAAGTAAGTTAAATAATTGTATATCAATTTATTAACTATTTAAATAATAAATTTCAAATCTGAAATCAAGTACAATGAATACGGTTAATGAAATAGAAGTAGGCTACCGCCACAAGATACCCGCACCGTTTTGGAAGAAAATAGATACTTCGGAAGATGCAGCGGAACTATTGTATGAACATTGGAACAAAAACACCATAGGGTTACACGAATCGTTTAAGGTACTGCTCCTTAACAACAGTCATAAGGCCAAGGGAATTTATGAGATTTCGAAAGGTGGAATAACGGGAACGCTCGTCGATGTGCGGATTTTGTTTGCCGTTATTTTGAAAACCCTCAGTACCTCAGTGATCTTATCGCACAACCACCCAAGTGGCAACATGCAAGTAGGGGAAGCGGATAGGAAGGTAACCAAAAAGATTCAAAAGGCCGCACAGTTGTTCGATGTTAAAGTTTTGGATCATGTCGTTCTTGCCCCAGACGGTTCGTATTACAGTTTTTCCGACAATGGCATTCTTTAATTCAATTCTAAGTCTATGATAAATTTGAATTACAACAATCTTGACGAAGCCACTCAAAACTTATTGTTGGCAAGATCCAAGGCGGAAATCATGCAAAAGTTCGGGAATGAATTGCAAAAATATTCCGCTGAAAATGATATGGTGTATGAAACCCTGCTAGAGGAAGAGGCCATTAAGAACCTATACAACTATGAGTTTTCGTTTCGGATTTAGCTATTTTACAATTAGATAGTGCATGGCTAATATGCGCCCCTTATACCTTATAACATATTTGAACCTATAATATTCCGTGTTACGTAGCTTTGCTTTGACGGCATAAAAATGGAAGGTCTAGGGGGCCTTTTGTTTTTTGATCGGGTTGGAGTGCTGGCTTTATTTAGCACTGCACTTTCTATAAACTTTCTTCTTATTAGGTAATGGAACACTTATTTATTACCTGGAGAGGGTAAAGAAATGTGTGTGGAATGGGTTATTAATGTTTAAATTCTTTGTCCAGCCAAACACCATATTTCAACCACAACTCATATGTTACAAACCATTTTGAAATCCATGGAATTGTATCAATAAAATTAAATGGGATAAATGGAGATAAGTCACTTGGGTGATATAAACAAAGGCTATGGTTATTATATAAATGAGGGACTAACCCAAATTTTATTTTTTCGTCTCTAACAAAAATGTTTTCTTTTCTGCCCTTTTTATTTGGGTTGTACTCGAAAATTATATCGTACGTATTCTTGCTGCCTTTTGGCTTTATTTGCCCTCTTCCAACAAGTTTGCCGTTTTTCACAAAAGACTTAATCCAGTCAAAATTATCTTCAATTAGCTTTTGCTGGATGTAGGCACTAATAAGGTCTTTAGTTATATCCGGAGGTCTATGTCTTTTATTTAAATCCATACTTATTCAAAACCGCCAAAATTTCTATTACCCTTACTCTTATAGCCTTCAGAACTATTTGCATTTCCAGATTTATCTACATAAGTATTACCAGACATAATTGTAACACCAGCAGCTTCTAATTGATTCCCTTCATTTTTAGCTATCTCTTTTAATTGCTCTGTTAGGATTCCTTTAATTCTATCACTTCCAAACAATTCCTCAGCAACTCCAAAATCTCCATTTTTAAGTTTCTCCCATTTTTCCTTATAACTTTTAGCAAAAGCAATAAATTGATTGTAATATTCCTTTTCATTATCCCATTTTTCAGTAAAATCTTCATCGGAATTAACTGGATTTAAAACTTTTATCCTCTTGTAAATACCTTGATTTTCAAATAGGTATTGGTAATCTGCATATCTCTGTACAATTTTAGTTAGTACTCTATCTATAGTTTGATAAATAGAAGGTTCTCCTTCATATAATTCGCCGAAAATCGTGGTTAAAACAATACTTGAAGTTTTATAGTCAGATTTCTTTTCAAAAAAAATATCTCTATATCTTTTTGTCAATTGCACAGCTCTTTTAAGAGGCTCTTTGCTATAGATATCATCATCTGGTAAATCCTCTTGTTCTGCTTTCACTTCATTTAATGCCGAAAATGTTCTAAAAGCTTTATTTAAATTTGAATTATCTACGGTTTCTGCTTTTTCCGTAAACCAATTTGCGTAGCCTTTTGGATTTGAAGATGTCCATGAACTTAATTCTCTATCAGGAACCATAATTTTACTATCGCCAGTTATTACAATACAACCAGGAAGCACGTCCATGTGAAAATCGCCTACATAGTTAATTCGAGCACATCTGTTTTTCTTTATGAGCTTTTCTTTATATACATCATTACTACTTAAAACTCGAATTAAATGATTATAGATTTCTGATGAAGTATAGTTGTAATAAGAATCTCTTATTTCTACGGTTATATCTAAATCAAATTCCTCTTTGTCTCTTGGTTTTACTGTTGTTCCAATGGCTTTTGACCCTTGTGGATAAACTAAAAATTCTACTCTTGAAAAAAACACTTCATCCTTTTCTAGTATATCATATACGGCATTGTAAGCAGATTCCATTCTTTGTTTTCTTGTTTCATCTAACTCTAATGAAACTGCAATTCGAGTTAAAATGTCTTCTCTTTGAAGACCATTTTCATGCAAATATTGTTGTAAATTCATTTTATATAATGTGTTTAGTGTGTTGTCCTATTCTTGTTTTACTTTTATTAAAGCATTCCTTAGTAATTTCATCTTCAGTAACGAAAGCATACTTTTTTGCAAATAATTTATTTTGTTCAAGACTTACCAGTTCTTTTAGCTGGGTATCGCTTAGCCCAATACTAAAAATGTTGTAAACTAGAGCGTGATAGCTTTCGTTTTTAAACCTTGTCTGTTTGGATAGCAGGTTTTCTTTGGTATGTAAATATTCAGCTCTAATAGATTTAAAATTATTATTAGTTAGAATTCCATTATCAATTAACTCTTCATGGAACTCTCGCCATACACCAACTTCTCTATCCTTACCAGATTTAAACCATTTTAAAACATCTGGCAAATACTTTACTTTAATAAAGAATCTTAAATCTTTTGGATTTTTTGCATCTGGTTTTATGGATGCTTCCCAGTCTTTATAAATGTCTTTATTACCTACCAATTTATAAACTCCTCCAACTGGTTGGTACTGGTTTATTTTACTCCCTTTGACTAATAAATATCGTTCAGTTCCGGGTAATTTTATTCTTATCAAATAACTCAATGATATGTACACGATTTTGTTAGGAATAAAGAGCCAACATTTAATTGCTAACCAAAAATAGTTGCCATTATTCTTAGCTATTTCATAGATGCCTATAATTGCGGTCATTATAAAACCAATTGCAGTCGTAACTAAAATTTCCTTATGAAAATCTGAGGCATTTTCTAAAATGAAGTATTTATAAATTAGATAGCATATTGAGATTAGTATTGCAAAAAAGTAACCAAAAAACCTATATTTTATACTTCTCATTTGTTTTTTGATTCGTTTGTTACTCCTTTAAATTTGCCTCCCGTAGTTTTTACATCCATGAATTGACCATTATCCTTATTACGCTTAACAAATAGTTTTGTTTTTGGGTTTAGTACTTGAGTCCTACTCTTAACAGCACCTTTTCTTGCATTGTCTCCGATTGGTTTATTCTTTGCCATTTTTTCTTTTTTAATTTAGTTGATACAGAAGCAATAATCATGCCAATAAAATAAGCTGATACATATAATGATTATTAAATAAACATTGCTTATTAACAAAACAATAAGTACATTTGTACAACGTTATATATTATATGAAAGACTTTAATTCAACCTTATATAAGATTATAGGTTTTAGAATAAAAGAAGCGCGTCATAGATTAGAATATAGCCAAGAGGATCTAGCTAAAAAGACAAAAATTAGCAGAGCTTCAATTTCCAATATAGAATTAGGAAGACATCAACCACCGCTGCACGTTTTATATGATATTTCTTCAGTATTAAATTTTGATTTACAACAATTGTTACCGACTTTTAGCGAAGTCGAAAAACAAATTTCTACAAAAGAGTATAGGAATATTTTAAGGAATATTAGCCACTTAGATGAAGAGTCTAAAAAATCAATAGAAGAAGTAATAAAAAATCTAAATAAATGATTTTTAAATATATCGAAGAAAAATCCACAAGTATTTTAGAAGAATATAACCTTTTAAAATCACCAATTAATGTTAATAAGTTGGCAAAGAAACTGGGAGTAGGGGTGGAACCTTCAAATTTTAATGACGAAGTGTCAGGATTATTTGTCATAAAAGATGACAAGCCATTCATCGCGTATAATATAAATCAGAGCAAGAAAAGAAGAAGGTTTACAATAGCCCATGAATTGGGGCACTTTATATTGCATTCCAAAAATAAATCTTTATTTGTTGATAAGAACAAAAGTGTCATGTATCGTAATTCAGAGTCTTCAACTGGCGAATTACTTAAAGAAAGAGAAGCAAATGCATTTGCAGCTGCATTATTAATGCCAATACCATTAATTTTAGCTGAAATAAAAGGCTTAAATGGAGATGATATTATTGAAAAGCTAGCTAGCAAATTTAATGTTAGTACTCAAGCTATGTCCTTTAGATTATCAAATATTGGATATGATTTTGGAATGTTTTAGGGCTAAATTATATAAAATAGAATCTCGATGTTTAGCCTCGGCCTAAGAGAACTTTGCCCAAAAAAATAGATAAGTGAATAGGTTTATAACTTCTTAATCGCAGAATCGCTCAATCCAGTAGCTTTCTTAATAATATCAACATCAACACCTTGGGCTTTAAATTTTCTAGCAATTTCAATGGTGTTTTCCTTTTT
>QILQ01000003.1 GCA_003233455.1 Candidatus Zambryskiibacteriota bacterium
ATTCTTTAAGTTTTTTTTTAATATCTAGAGTAGTAGATTCTTGTTGTTTTTGTCCTTGAGGGTCTTGGTATTCGAAGGTAGAGGTGATTTGAGAGTTTATTTCTTTTCCTTCTTTACCAAAGAGTTCTTTTATCCTCTTTTTGAATTCTCTTGTAAAAAGATCACCTTTATCAGATTCTCCACCGAGCAAAGCTTCTGCTTGGTTTTTCAAAATTTGAGCCCTCTTACCAAATGGGTCAAGATCCACAACTTCCTTCAAAGTCAAATGTTTTACTTCTTCAGATTTTTTTTTCAATTCTTCAATTGCTTCGTCTCCCCTGAGTTGTTTTATAGTATTAAACTGAAAAATATCTTCCGGCAAGTCCAAATCTTTGGCAGTGAGAGTAAGTAAAAATCCCTTAGATGCCAAAATTTTGGCTACCAAAACTCTGTCTTCTTTAGAATACTCCTTGAAAGTTAGAGCGGTTTTAAATCTTTCATCCAAAAATTCGGCAAAACTTCTTTCTTGTTTACCGGTTTGTTTTTCTATAAGCCAAGACGAGAGTATAGCTTCAACTGACCCCTGAGTCATCACAAATTTTTTGAGAGAATGAAATTTACCAGAAGCATTCATGGCACCGGATTTCCTAGCTACTTCTTTGTCAGTTTCGCTGGTGTATGACTCTTGAATTTCAGCCATAACTTTACAAAGATTTGGTAAAGTGGTTTGCAAATCATAAAAAGACATATCCAAAGATCCGTCTTTATTTAACAAACGCGAGAGCATAATATCATAAGCTTCTTCTTGGGGGTTATATTTGACTTCAATATTATTTTGCTCAAATTCGCGAGCAATTTCAGGTGGAAGTTCCTGCCTTTCTGGATTTTTCTCGGATTTTAAATTGGCAGTGAAAATCATCTGGAAACCTGGTTTTATTTCTACCACACCATTACCAACAATATTTACCTTATCACCAATTTTTACATTAAAAACTCCTTTGATAAAAACCATTTGTTCTTTTGGTAAAGCGGTAAATTCATCAAAAATAACAGCTTTACCTTCGTCCATAGCTTTAGCTAGAGGACCATAAATTTCCACAGTCTCTATGGCTCCACTTTTAGTTGGGCGAATACCGATTTTACCCCAAACATTTGATTCTTTAGTTTGTGGATTACAATAAACCATTTCTGGATTTTTGGCAGTAAAATTTTCTGCCACAAGACGTGCTAAAGAGGTCTTACCTGTTCCTGTAGGTCCATGCAAAAATATTGGCTTACCGGTAAGCATCCGTTCGCCAACAGCATTTACATTATCTTCAACACTTGGTGTTATACAAATGTGTCCATCCTTTGAAAGTTCTTCTTTATATTTTATAAATTGCGTCTCTATCAAAACCAGTGGATCTACCTCTAATATCTCTTTTTCAATTGTTTTTATTTCATCACTAGCCATTTTTACAACATCTTCATTTCTATTTCTAGTAAACGACGAAACTGTCGGATCCAAAATTTCAAACATACGACGCATTATAAACTTTTTCAAATCTTCAATATTTTTCGTTTTTTTCAAAACATCACCGATCCTTGGCTCTGTTTTTAATATTTCTTCGTAATCTATATTGGCTCTGTTTTCCAAAATTTTCAATTCATATTCTGATTTTTGATTTTTTAGAGCTTCTTTGGCTTCAGAAAATCCACCATAATTTTCTATCTTAAATTCAGCTGCTTCAGCATCTGCTTCTTCTATTTGTCTTTTGTAAAATTTCTCAAAAATCGCATTATTGGAATCGCCCAAATCTGCAATAGCTTTTCTCAATTCTTTCCTCTGTTCGGAAATTTCGTGAAAATTTTTATGTTCTTCTTCACTATTTGACTGATTTGGATTTGAAAATTTCTCCATAATAATATTTTAACACATAATATAAAATCTTGGAGCCCACGATCGGGTTTGAACCGATGACCTCCCCCTTACCATGGGGGTGCTCTACCAACTGAGCTACATGGGCTTTCCGTTCACCTATCAACAAACATTTAGCTACTAAACAAATATATTACAATTCATTCGCTTTTTCAAACTTTTTTATAGCACAATGGGCATCTTTGTATTTTTAGAAGTGTGGTATAATATAATTATATTTTACATACTTGTTTCAATTCAGCCAAATCTTCAGCGGAAGGAACGGGAGATATTTGAGAATTTGTTTCTGTAATATAATACATTATGGATTTTGGATTTTCCACATGATTCATTCCTAGGGCGTGACCAAATTCATGAGCCAAAGCTAGTATCAAATTTTTCTTATTGCTAAATTGATAAACATTTATTCCTTTACCGGTATATTCAGCCTGATTAAATTCAAGTCCGTGATTATATTTTTGGTTGTAACTTTTAGCTACTTTATTATACTCAAAAGCTTTAATATTGCGTTGTTGAAGAAGAGAATTTAATTGCTTGGTTTGAATATTTATAGAAGAGATTTCTGTATTTAATTTTATCGCTTCCGCATTAAGATATTGCTTCTCCTTCTCTAGAGATCTATATTTTTCTTTTGGTGCGCCTCCTTTAGCATTCCAAAAAGCGACCTTCGCATTATAGGTTGATTTTCTATTTTTAAATAAAGTCAGAGCTTGCTTATACAAAGAAACTCTTTTATCATATTTATTTTTAAATGTATTAAATTTAGTGTCAAGCTTTTTGAAAACAATTTCTATAGACGAAAGTCCAAATTCCGTTTTCTGTTTTTGCATTGTAATAAGTTGCCTTTGGTCATAAATTAAATTTATTTTAAAAGCCGCTTTTGGATTATAAATTAAAATGTTTCGGTTAAGAGCCTTCTCCCAAACCATTCCGGCTTCAGCAATATATTTTTTGAAATCTTTTTTAGAAATTCCAAACTGAGAGTCAAATATGCCAATACTATATTCCAAAGGTTTGTCGCAAGGACCCAAAGAATACTGATAAAAGGAATATCCCGAATAACCAATGGCCCCAATTGCCACAAAGAAAATAAAAGTATTTTTCAAAAATTTCATACTTGATAATTAAAAACGATAATTAAATTTTACCACATTATCTTCAAAAATCTATACTAAACGCTCGGCGTCTAATATAAACGCAAAAAGGATAATAATGTTATACTCTTTTTATTATGGAAAAATCAAAATTCCCTATGCGAATTAACAAATATTTAGCTCTTCATAAATATTCTACTCGTAGAGGAGCTGATGAAATTATCGTTAAAAAACGAGTTTTTATCAACAATAAATTAGCCATCCTTGGCGATAAAGTTAGAGAAACAGATAAAGTGGAAGTGCGTTTTCGCGGTAAACAAAAACCTTATATTTATATCGCTTATAATAAACCCAAAGGCATTGTTACTCATTCCGCTAAAGAAGGAGAACAAGAAATAAAGCAAAAAATTTCTGTTAAAGATATTTTTCCTATCGGTAGACTGGACAAAGATTCTCATGGTCTTATTATTTTAACCAACGATGGTCGTATTACCGAAAGATTACTGGGAGCGAATTACACTCATCAAAAAGAATATTTAGTGAAAACAAAGTATAAATTACGCAAAAATTTTAAAGAAAAAATGGAAGTTGGAGTAAAAATTGAACGCGAAAAAACTAAAAGATGCAAAGTTCAAATTATAAACGATCATTTATTTAAAATCATCTTAACCGAAGGTAAGAAACATCAGATACGGCGAATGTGCGTAGCACTTTTTCAAGAAGTGGCTGACCTTAAACGAATTCGTATTATGAATATAGAGCTTGGTAAATTAAAAAGTGGCAATTACCGAAAAATTGAAGAAGAAGAATTACAAAGATTTTTAAGTGAAATAAATCTCGCTAACGACTAATTTTATAAAAAACATAAATACCAGCAATACCCCCCAAACCGCTAAGTATAATTGAAGAAAAAGAAAAAAGACTACCTCCCCACAACATAGGAAGAAAACTGCCGGCAGTAGAACCGATAAATAGCCCGAACCAAATTAAAGATTTTGATTGCATTTTAGATTATGAATTATTTATAATGAAGTTGATTTATATTTAATTTTAATAAATACCATTAACTTTTTGATTGATGAATTACCATTTGCGGAAATGGCAACTCAATCCCTTCTCGGTCAAAAGTGATTTTTATCCTCTTTCGCAATTCTCCGGTAACTTCCCATTGTTTTATTGGAGCAGTCTCCCCGAGAATTTTTATAATTATAGCTGAATCAGCAAAATCGTCCACTCTTAAAAATTGGGGCGCCTTAGTAATAAATTCTTTCCATTTGGGATCTTCAGCTAAATCTTTACCAATTTTGTTAATTACTGAAATAACTTTTTCCAAATTCGTATCATAAGGAATTCCCAAATTCAAATTTACCCGAGCATAATCTTTAGAAAGATTTGATAGTTTAGCCATTTCTCCATGGGGAACATAATGAACATTTCCATCTAAATCTCGTAAGGTGGTCATTCTCAAACTAATATCTTCAACCAATCCACTAGTGCCATCAGAAGAAATAACATCACCAACTCTGTATTGATTTTCCAAAATTATAAAAAGTCCGGAAATAACATCTCTTATAATATATTGCGCTCCAAAACCAAGAGCCAAACCAGCCACTCCAGCAGCAGCGATGAGAGGTCCTATGTTGATGCCGACTTCCGATAAAAGCATCATTAAAACCACAATCCAAATCAGTATTTTAGTAGCGTTATAAGAAACTCTTATTAAAGTATCTTCCCTTTTCTTTTCCGCTTCTTTATTTAAAAAATGGTCAGGTTTTATGGCTTGACGTATAAGATGTTCAAGAAAAGCACCTAAAAATTTTTGAATTAAAAAAGTTCCGACTAAAATAGCCAGTATGGTAAGTCCATGTTCTTGAAGCCAAATTTTACTAAAATCCAATATTTTTTCTAACATCATATGTATTTTACCATATTTTATTTAAAAATGAATAAGTGGTGAAATATAGAATAATATATTTTAACTTTCTGGACTTGGATTTAAAAGATAACTTGCTTCTAATTGGCATTTTTTCACTTAATTCATCAGGATTATTCTGAATATGATAATTAATAAAGCCAACAATATCTAAAAGAAAATACCTTCTATTAATAAAATGTTTTCGTTTGAGTTTTTATCTTTTCTGAAAAATTCAATATCTTTTCTATTCATTCCATAATGAATTAGGACACTTGTAATACAATTAGTTCTATGAAGAAAAAACCAAAGTTGAAGTTAGTTGATAGATTAGAAATT
>QILQ01000041.1 GCA_003233455.1 Candidatus Zambryskiibacteriota bacterium
AATTAGCTCCATATTTTGCTAGTAATTCTTCATAAGGATTCGGGGAAGGAGTACTATTATCAGATGATTCCACAAACTGTCCATAGCCCACGTTGGTTTTGGCACCTATGCCAAGATCGAGGAGGATTTGTTTGAAAAGTTCTTTTTTTTGTTCAGCATTTAACAGTTCTTTGCCGTTTTCATCTTTAAAATCGTACAGGCGGAAATTAAATTGGAAGGTTACCCCGGGCAGGATTTTTAGGAATTGTATAGGATTTGGACTTTTTAAAGGGTTCTTGTGCGGGGTGATGTAGTCATTAGCTAAAAACTCTTTGTTGTCATTTGCACTTGACAAGGGATAAGCATCGAAAAAGGTATCTTTTTGGTAAACGGACAAATTCTTTATTGTAATAACTGCCTCATCTTCTCCTTTATCATTTTTTTTCTTTTCTATTATTTGATGTATCCCATGAAAAATATGGGCTTCCAAGAGCAGAATTTTACCTTTTGAATTTTCAACTTTAACTTTTTTCAATAATTTCTCAATAGTATCATCATCAACTCCCAAATGGTCTTTTAATAATTCTTCAATATATCCTCCGTCAGCTTTGCCAAAAGCAGAGCGCAAAATACCTTTTACGGATGAGCCGGGGATAATGGGCAAGCCGGTGGTATGGTCAAAGAAAAAGCCGAGTTTGAGTTCGTTATTTACAGTATTTTTTTCATTTATTTTTATTCCACTAATCTCATGTGCATAACCTGAACCAAACAATAGTCCCGGATAAGTGGTAGTAAGTTGAATAACAGAATATCCTTTTTGATTTTCCTTAGGAAAAATGATCGCTTTCTGAAATTTAGTTTTAAAAAATTCCTCATTAAAGTTTTTAGGTTCAAAAGCCGGATAATATTCTTGGCTATTATCTTTTTTTTTAAACTTTAAATTCTTAAAATATTCCTTATAAAATTTATAGCCAACATTTGTTTCCATTATTTACTGAATTTAAAAGTTCGTATAGCCAGTTTTAAAGCAATGAGCGCATCGGAAATTTCTTCTTCCATTATCATTAATTTGTACTGATCCAAATTATTTAAGCCTATTCCCTCATCATTATTTTCTACATAATTATCAGGTTTACAGGATTCTATTACATAATTAATTAATTTCTGTCTTTCTTGATAATCAGGATTTATCAATAGTAAAACCGCATCAAGCAATTTGCTACTGTCTGCTTTTTTATTCTCATCATTAGCAAAAAAGGCAATAGTGGGTAATAATCCAGCTTGCATTATACTTGCTCCCATAGAGGAAATATATCCTTTATATTCCTTGTTGACAACACCGCTTTCTTTTGCCATTTTGCTGTCGGTAATTGCTTCAATGGCAGCGGGAATCATATTATTGATATTGTTTTTCATCGGTTTATAATTTTGAGATTTTACAATAGCCGTAACCGATACTGGCATTAGCCCCTATTTGCACAACTGAATCTTCAAATTCCTTATCAAAATCTTCTGCATATTTTTCATCTTTAGCAACAAAAAACACAAACCGGCTTTCCCTCGGCACTACTTCTTCATACCAAAGGTTTTTACTTTCACCGGTATCTAATTGATTACGTGCAATTACCGGTAATTTCTTTGCTAATATTTTGAATCTGTCATTATCAAAAACGGCAACATCATTCCCCATATTTGTATCTACATTTAAATTGTTATCATCTGTTGTTGCATCCCAATCTTCCAGTCTTAAGCTATTTGTATTTTCTTTAACTGTTGGCTTTGGTTTGTCATAATCTCCTGTAAGCTTTGAAACACCAAATGCTTCTGCTTTTGTATTGATAGTTTCTACCAACATTTTTGAAGTAGCTCTAAAAAAAGGTTTCTTATTGCTACGTACCGGCAATACTAACAGATCAGCATTAAAAAACTTATAATGACCAATGCCTTCTTTTCCATTTTCACCACTTCTACTACCATCTGGTCCAAAAATATAGTTTAGTTTTTTATCATTTTCTCCCCATTTTTCTTTGAAAAATTCCCGTAAAGCACCTTTTAAGCTGGATGCGTTTATGGTAGGCATTCCCGTAATGACGTCCCGTTGAACCAAATTGTCAACAACTCCGTAATTGGCTCCGCCTGCACCTACGTGCATATTGGTAAGTGCCGTAATTAAATAAACATTTGTTTTGTATTTCATAATTTTAAATTTTAATTTCGTTTTTCAATTTCTTTGTAATGATTATAACCAAGTGCAATAAAATTCTTTTGACTTATTTTGTCTAAAAAGCTTTGGAAACTACTATTTCCATCTTCAAAATAAAACACCGAGCCTTTTTTATAAAGGTTGAATTTTTGGCTTTTAACAGGTTCGGTGTAATAATTTTTTTCCTTTTCAACTACTGTCTGAATAAATCTGAAATCCTGCGTTTCGGTAAGGGCAAAATTGCATAAATCCAATGAATCTATTTCGGTATAAGTATCTGAAACCAAAACGATTTTGTCAAAATTTTGGGAAGGTTGATAATTGGGAACAAGATTATCAAAATCGGCATCAAAATCTTCCACATCCATTTTAAAGACCTGTTGTTCGCCACCGAAAACCACCAAGTTTTGCGAAGCAAACCGGGTGTTTTCTTCCAATTCCACAATGAAGGCAAAGGAAAAACCTTCTTTTATTTTTAAAAAAGTTTGCACATAATAGGCTTCATCATCGGTTCCGCCGTCATATTTTTTTCGTATTCCCACTTGCTTATGTTCAATAAAAACATCTTCGAATTTTAGTTTGTGAAGACAATTGTTAATCAACAAATCCAGAATGGTAAATTTGGGATCATAATCCTTGAAAATGAAGTTACTTCCTTCTTTTTTCAATTGCAGAAAAACATTTATATTTTCAGTAATACAATCATTATTTAGCTTGGTATAGATTTGATATTCCTTATTGGCAGGGAAGAAAAAACTATCCTTTCCTTTTGTCATAAAAACAGGGGATAAGGATTTTATTTTCCCGAAATTAAATGGTTCATTGGCTCTGAAACTCCTTGCTCCTATCAATTCTCCAGCATTTTTTTTGTTCTGAATTTTGTTGTCTTTAAAAATAGCATCATCCTTACATTGCAATAACAATTGATGTCTTATCAAACCGAGAATACCAGTTTGTTGTGGAAAATATTGCGACTTGACCAGATAATTTGCCTGATGACCGTCGCCAAAGGTGTTTTCACCTCCAAAAAAGAATTTTTCGTATGGTGTTAATTTTACGAGATATTTATTAGTATCCATTATCTATCGATTTTGTTGTTAATAAACTCCATAAAACGCTGAGCTGCGTACAGTTTTTCCAAATTTTTCTTATTGGATAACTTTCTGTCTTTTTCTTCATCGGATTTCCAAATCGGATTTTCGGTATAAACGTCTTTTAATAATTGTTTTACCGATTGTAAAAAGGGTATCAGTTCGGTGGTTCCATCCGCTTTTTTTCTTCTGTGAACGCTTTCATCGAAGTTATTGTCAAAAAAGTTATCAAACATTAAGTTACGTTTCTCTTCTTCGCACTCCATTCCAATTGCATACAATACCGCTTCCTGATCGCCCAGCTTTTGAGCAACGGAATGAATAAATTCACCGTCTTTGACGTCTTCGGAAAGCATTTTTGTAAAAGTTTCATAAGATTTTGATGATTTGTTAAAGATTGTCCCGAAAAACTGTCCGCTGTGTTTCAAAACGGAAAATGATACGGCATTCTTTTTACAGGTTTTTTTTGCCTTATAAAACAATTCTTCGATAGCTTGTTCAAAAGCTTCGTTCAACGGAAATTTGTAATAGGCAATGGAAACGCCGTAGGACATTGTGGGTTTTTTGTCTAATTTTTCAATCAAGGTTTTAAAGTCTACTCCATTTTCATTAAACTCCGTAAACCATCTATCAAACCTTTTATCAATTTTATCTATTAATTTGAAAAGAGTATAATCAATAACAGCTTTTTGTATTTCACCTTCACCTATCAATTTAGTATGTGCCACCGGTGCAAAAAATAGTAAATCATCCCCGCCTGCATACACGGGGCTACCTTTATAATCATTAATTAGATCCACTGCTTCACGGCTGAATTTCCAGAGATTTTCAGAAAATTGCTCTACATATGCTTTCCTACTTATGTTTTTCTCGCAATAAATTTGTTTGATGAATTCTCCTATATTATCGCCATCCGCTTGCACGATAATCATATATTTATGGAAATTATAGAATAGTTTATCTGCTGCTTTCTTTATCTCGTCATAAAAGATTTTCTGTTGATCTACAATATTGCCATTTTCATCTTTAAAAATTAAATCCCTTTTTAGTTCTTTCGATGCAGTTTCATAAAATTTTTCATCTTGAAATTCTGCCGTGGCAATTTCCGCCGTGCTTTTGAATTTGCGAAAATGCCCTTTTTTGTCAGTGAATTCATCAATGTGCAAAAAATTGTATTTTGGCTCATATTTTTCCAGAAAATCAATCAAGCATTTTTCGCATTCGCCCAAATCAAGCAGGGCTTTTTGTTTAAGTTCGGCGGTATCCAGCAGTGCATTGAGCTTGAAAATGATGTTTTCATCTTTTTCGTAATCTGCCTCCAAGGGGATAATGTGTAAATAGGTTTTGAAAAAATTTGTTAGGTTGCATTCTTTTTCATTACCCTTTTTATCTTTTACAATGCAATTGTTAGATTCATTGCAAACTGTTGATTTGTTTTTACTTTGATTGTTTTTTAAATCCTTACAGATATTTCCTGCAAATTCATTAATAACTTCATCTATTACTTTTTGTAGTTCGGTAATTTCACCTTTGTATAATAGCCGGTCAGGAAACAATCCAACACCTAATTTTGTTGTTCCATTTAAAACATTATCTTCATAATACGGAAGGATAATATTTTTGTTTTTAATATTCCCTTTATTTATACCTTTTTCAATAATTTTCCTCATCAAATAAGAAAACATATAGCTTGCCGCCCAGGTGGCTTTGGTGCTGCGGGCGTTTTGCAAAGTGCGGTATATGGGTCCTATGGTTATGGCTGTGTATTTCATTGGTTTATATTTTTGTCCAATTTTTTGAAATATGTTTATTAATGAAATCGTCTAAATTGAAATTTGTGGGCACTGTTAGTTTACCTAACGTTCCGTTATATTTAAACTCAAATTCTTTTCCTTCAATGTCTTTATAAGTTTCGTCCGTTTTTAAATACACTACATTATCAAT
>QILQ01000005.1 GCA_003233455.1 Candidatus Zambryskiibacteriota bacterium
GTTAAAGATAACGAAACAAAGCAACTGCTTCGCACTCATACTTCTCCGGTGCAAATAAGATATATGGAAACTCATAAACCGCCAATAAAAATTATAGTTCCCGGAAAATGTTACCGTCACGAAGCAACTGATGCCACTCATGAAGCCGAGTTTTACCAAACAGAAGGATTATTTATAGATAAAAATATTTCTATGGCTGATTTAAAAGGAATTTTAGAAAAATTTTTTACTAAACTTTTAGGTAGTGGCGCCAAAATAAAAGTTCGGTTTAGAGCGAATTACTTTCCTTTTGTGGAGCCGGGAGCCGAAGTGGATATGTCTTGTTTTAAATGCGAAGGCAAACCGCCAGCCAAAGGTTGCAATATTTGTAAAAATAAAGGTTGGATAGAAATCGCCGGTGCTGGTATGGTGCATCCGTTTGTTTTAAATAAAGTAGGTATTGATTCCAAAAAATATTCCGGTTTTGCTTTCGGTTGCGGTATAGAGAGATTAGCTATGATTAAATATGGCATTAACGATATAAGATTATTCCATAGTGGCAATTTAAGATTTACCAATCAATTTTAATTTATAATTTTTAATATGAAATTTTCTTACAACTGGATTCAGGAATATTTTAATCCCTTAACTGATAAACTTCCCCCTATTAAAGAAGTGGCTGATAACTTAAATATGAACGCTTTTGAAATTGACGGCATTGAAGGTGATATTTTGGATATTGATGTAAAACCGAATCGTGCTCATGACGCTTTTTGTCATCGGGGAATAGCCAGAGAAATCGCCACTCTTCTAAATAAAAAATTTGTTGATAGGGAAGTTGAACAAATAAACAAAACAGAAAATAATTCAAATTTAAAAATAAAGGTTGATAATTCAAAATTATGCTTAAGATATCTTGGTAAAAAAATAGAAAATATAAATGTAAAAAGTTCACCGGATTGGCTTAAAGAAAAACTAGAAATTTTAGAAGAGAGGTCAATCAATAATATAGTGGACATTACAAATTTTGTGATGCTTGATATGGGTCAACCGATGCACGCTTTTGACGCTGATAAAGTAGAAGGAAATATTCATATTAGATTAGCTAAAAAAGATGAAAAAATAGAACTTTTAGACGGTAAAATCGCTATCCTTGATGAAAGTGTTTTACTTATCGCCGATGAAAAAGGACCTTTGGCTGTTGCCGGCATAAAAGGAGGTAAAAGAGCTGAAGTAACAAAAGAAACAAAAAATATAATTTTAGAAGCAGCCAATTTTAATTCTGATATGGTTAGAAAAACTTCCCAAAAGCTTGGCATCAAAAATAATTCATCAAAAAGATTTGAAAACAAAATCTCGCCGGAGCTGGCAGAAATGGCGATAAAATACGCCACCAAATTAATCTTTAAAAATACCAAAGAAACCAATACAAAATTTTACAAAACAGAAGATTTTTATCCTCAAAAAATGGAGTCGTTTATTATTAAGGTTTCTTTATCAAGAATAAATAAAATTTTAGGAATTAGTTTGTCAGAGAATGATGTTGAAAAGATTTTAAATAAAACCGATTGGATATGGAAAAAAATAGATTTAGAAGGTAAATTCGTGGTAACGGTGCCTAATGAAAGATTGGATTTAAGGATAAAAGAAGATTTAATTGAAGAAATTGGTAGAATTTATGGATATGAAAATATAAAAGGAAGATTTGTAGAAAATACCACTGAAAAACCGAAAATAAATAAAAATTATTTATATTCGCAAAAAATTCGCCAAGCTTTGGCAGAAACAGGTTTCTCTGAAATTTATACATACGCTTTTTCTGAAAATGGAGAGATAAAAATTAAAAATCCAATGCAAAGCGATAAGCCATTTTTAAGAAATAATTTGAAAGATGGAATTAAAAAATCGCTTGAATTTAATATGAAAAACGCGGCTCTTTTAGGTCTAGAAGAAATTAAGATTTTTGAAATTGGAACAGTTTTTTCAATCAACAAAGAAGAAATAAAAGTCGGTGTCGGAATAAAAACAAAAAAGAAAATAAAAATAGAGGAATATCGCTTGGAAGATGCTTATAAAAAATTTGCGAGTCTTAATTCCGAAAAAAATATTTTTGATTTGCCTCATAAAAAAAATGCGAGATTTTATCCGATTTCTCAATATCCATTTATACTTAGAGATATATCAGTTTGGACTCCTAAAGACGCCGAAGAAAGTAAAGTCTTAAAAATAATAGAAAATAAAGCAGGCGAGCTTTTAGTTCAAAAAAAATTATTTGATAAATTTGAAAAAGACGACAAAATTTCTTACGCTTTTAATTTAGTCTTTCAATCTCCAGAAAAAACTTTAACCGATGATGAAATAAATAAAATTATGGAAAAAATAACAGTCGCTTTAAATTCTCAAAATGACTGGCAAGTAAGGTAAAATATGCTATAATTAAAAGGTAAAAATATATGACTAAAAATAGTAAACTTAATAAAAAGAGCGATTATAGTGCGGAATCTATCACAGTTTTAGAAG
Organism: Candidatus Zambryskiibacteriota bacterium; assembly: GCA_003233455.1. Taxonomy (GTDB): domain Bacteria; phylum Patescibacteriota; class Minisyncoccia; order Phycocordibacterales; family WO2-35-19; genus WO2-35-19. Next base: position 2,500 of record QILQ01000005.1, read on the forward strand.
GTTTGGAGCCGGTGCGTAGAAGACCGGGGATGTATATAGGCACCACCGGACCGGACGGTTTGCATCATTTAATTTGGGAAATTTTTGATAACTCTCGCGATGAAGCGATGGGCGGTTTTGCTGATGATGTAGAAATAGCTTTCTTGCCAGAAAATTATATTAGAATAACCGATAACGGTCGAGGTATTCCGGTTGACACTCATAAACAAACTAAAGTTTCCGCTCTTGAGACTATTATGACCACCCTTCATGCCGGAGGCAAGTTTGGCGGTAAGGGATATAAATTTTCGGGCGGTTTGCATGGAGTGGGAGCTTCCGTGGTAAATGCTCTCTCCGACCATATGCGAGTTGAAGTGCATCGAGATGGGGGAATTTATGTTCAAGAATATTCAAAAGGTAAAAAGAAAGCGGCGGTAAAAAAAATAGGTTCTTCCAAACTTAATGGCACTATTATCACTTTCAAACCAGACCAAGAAATATTTAAAGAAATAGATTTTGATTTTAACAAAGTGGTTCGTCATATGCGACAACAAGCTTATTTGGTAAAAGGTTTTAGAATATCCATTTTAGATTTAAGAGAATCAAAAGAATTAATTTCTACCACAGTTTTTTATTTAAGAGATTTAAAAATAGAAACTCCTTCAACAACTTTTTATTTTGACGGAGGACTTATATCTTTAATTAGATTTTACAATCATAATCAAAAGCCGATACATAAAAATATTTTTCATATTGAAAAACAAACAAATCCTTCCATCGGCGGAGAATCGGTAGAAGTGGCTTTACAATATGTTAATGACATTTCCGCGCGAATTATGCCTTTTGCCAACGATATTTATCAAAGTGAAGGTGGCGCTCATGTTACCGGTTTCAAAACCGCTTTAACTAGAACTTTAAATAATTATGCCAAGAAAAATAACATCACTAAAAATGGAGAAGATGCTTTTACCGGAGATGATGTTTTGGAAGGATTGACCGCGGTTATTTCAATTAAATTAAAAGAAATACAATTTGAAGGACAAACTAAAGCCAAACTTGGAAGTATGGAAGCGCGCGGTATGGTAGAAAGTGTTTTTGGAGATGGTTTTGCCGCCTTTTTGGAAGAAAATCCGGATGATGCCAAAGCAATTATAAATAAAGTCGTCTTGGCTCTACGAGCTCGTAAGGCTGCCAAGGCTGCCAAAGATTCTATTTTAAGAAAAGGAGTTTTGGAAGGAATGACTTTACCGGGCAAGCTGGCCGATTGTCAAAGCAAGTCAGCCGAAGAATCCGAACTTTTTATTGTAGAGGGAGACTCGGCTGGTGGCACCGCTAAAACAGGCAGGGACAGAAAAATTCAAGCGATACTACCTTTGCGGGGCAAAATTTTAAATATAGAAAGAGCCAGACTTGACCGTATGTTGGCATCGGAGCAAATTAAAAATTTAGTAATAGCTCTCGGCACCGCCATTGGAGATACTTTTAATATTGAAAAATTGCGTTATCACAAAATAATTATCGCCACTGATGCTGATGTTGACGGCGCTCATATCCGCACTCTTATTTTGACTTTATTATACAGATATTTTAGACCAATTATTGATGGCGGTTTTATTTATATCGCTCAACCTCCGCTTTATAAAATCAAAAAAAGCAAGGAAATTTTTTACGCTTATAGCGATGATGAAAAAGACAAGATAATAGGAAAGTATACTGACATTGAAGAAATAGATGAATCTACCGAGAATACAGAAATTGAAGAAACGGAAGAAGATGAAAAAAATAAAAAAGCCAAACCTGCAAAAAATAAAAAAATAACAATTCAAAGATACAAAGGTTTGGGTGAAATGAATGCTGAAGAACTTTGGGAAACCACTATGGATCCGTCGCGTCGCATTTTAAAGCAAATTAGAATTGATGAGACCTCCGAAGCGGATAATATATTTGATGTTTTAATGGGTACTGATGTTCCTTCTCGTAAAAGTTTTATTCAATCCAATGCTAAACTCGCCACTCTTGATATTTAGTTTATAGAAATTTTATATTCTATTAGTAGCAATAAAAAATATCATTTTGTAGCGATTAATCGCTACAAAATGAACTAATTTAATTTTAATTTTTGTTTGTTAAAACTAAAATTTTCTTCATCTCAATTATCAATTATCAATTATTTTTTTCTTTAATTTCTTTTTGGAGTAATTCAATAAGTTTTTCTACAGAAAAACTACCAACTTTTTTAGTGCGAGATTCCACTGTTACTTCTTTTGATTTTTTTTCTTTCTCTCCTATAACTAAAAAGTAAGGAACTTTTTGAGTTTTGGCTTGGCGTATTTTTTTGCCTAAAGTTTCGTTTGATTCATC
>QILQ01000015.1 GCA_003233455.1 Candidatus Zambryskiibacteriota bacterium
TTCCAAATAAACAAGGCAAATATGACAAAAATGCCTTGAATTCGATTCACTTAAATTTTAACTCTTTTCCTGCCGGTTAAAAGATCATCCATTAAGCCTTGTTTAATTTTCTCATATCTATGTTTCCTAGCCTTCGATAGACTAATCCTTCTATCAATATCCAATAATATTTTAGCTATTTTATCTTGTTCTTCATAAGAAGGTAATGGTACAGTCAAATTTTCAAGCAGATTTTTTGAAAGTTCTTTGAAAGTACTTCCACCACTAATGTTTTCCAGATAATTTCTTATACTAAGAAACAAGTAATAATAAAATTCTGTTGAAGTCTTAATTTTTTCTTTTCTTACCAATGCCTTGCAGCCTTGATTAAAAGTAACTGGAAATTAATTTATTCAGAAACTTTTTCTAATAAACCCCAAGCATTAAAAAGAGAAAAATGGCTAAAGTCCGGTGTTTAGAGAATTTCTAAAAAATAATGTGTTGAAATATTAACTGTTACAGGTTCAATCCGTCGCGGCGGACTGTCCCCGCTACTAAAGAAAAAGGTTGAATAAATGTTTGACCTTTTTTTATTTTAAATAGTGATAAGGAAAGGTATTGCCAACAAGTTGAGCAAACGAAGTGGGTAAGATCACGATTTATAGGTATCCTACATAAACAATGACAAATGTCTTGACAAAATAGATGTCAGATTTTTTATTTTTAAGGATAATAACGTGTTAGGTCAAAGTAAAATGTAACCGAAGTAGTTAGTCCGTAAGGCTGATAAACCATTTTGTCATCTCTTTTGAAAATTTAATACATATTATAAATTAAAATTAGTAAATTTATGAAAATAAATATCTTTTAGATAATCCAATTCTGTATTTCAAGATTCGCCACATTTCTTATTGCATTCATCTTATCAGCTGTAATTAATGTCAAATTATAATATTTTGCTACAGCACAAATCCAAATATCATTCTCTTGCACCTGAATATTCTTATCAGTAATTGGATCTTTATATTCAGCTAACCTTCTTTTCTTTTTATCAGATTTAGGGCAGTATTTTTCAAATAATAATGCTCTTATTTCCGCATAGTATTCCCTGGCAATTTCCTGATCTATAGATAAAATTTCATAACCTTTTAGATGATTACTAATATTTTTTATGTCTTCTTTAATTTTCTTAGGTGCTAGTTTATAGCCATACTCAATTTCACCCACATTTATGGCACAAAAGAAAATTTTAGCATTTTTGCTGATCTTAGAGATATATGTTTCTATTTTAGCAGTTTCTTTATCTTCTATTCCCATCTTTAAGTGAGCAAAATGAGAAACAATATTTGTATCTAAAAGAAAATCTTTCATTAATTAAATTCTTGCAAAAAATTTATGGTCTTTTTACTTTTAATTTTAGGAAAAGAATCAATAAATTTATTTAATGTTGCCTGATTATATTCTTGTGATATATAAATCTTCAAAGGTATCCATGAATTATAATCTTTTGGATAATATCTAAGAAATTCAAAGGGGACTGGTCTTTTTTGATCATAAAAAATCTTTAACAATTTATGTTCATATTCAGGTGATAACTTATAAAGTTCTAATATGAAAGCATCAATCTCTAAAATTTTTAAATGAGCCTCTTGATAATTGCATTCTTCAATGGTTTTTAAATAGTTTTTAACCATTCCACTAATTTTTTCGGAAAATGAATCCAGGTTTGGAGGAATAGGTATTTCCTTGTAAACCCGCTTAGTAATACTTCTCCCGGTAGAATAGGCGTATACATAAGCTGCTGCCAATGGAGAATTTAGTATTGCTGATATAGTCTCAATACTTATCGTTTGTTTTTTAGGCCATACAGCAAAAAAATTTCTGGTTGCATAATGCTCTCCATAATCAATTGTTGCTGCAAATTTCCAGGGACCAATAGAAATCCTTCCGGTTGGAATTATTACCTTGGGAATCGACCAATTATACTCCCATGCTTTCCGCCTTTGCTTCTTTTTTTCAGCTGGTATATAATACTTTTGATTACTAATATATTGATAAAATTCTTTTTCTGGTGATACAATAGCGGCCACGGAATTCTTAAATTCTTCAAGCTTATAATCACTTTTGGGAGAGACCAAGCTTGGTTCGTTTTGGACACCGATCTTCATTTTAGCTATAGAATTAAGTTTATTGTATGATTCTAAAAATGTCCATAGTTCATTTAAGATTGGGACTTTTAAATTTTTTCTATCTTGGAAATAATCAGGCTGTAATTCTACTTCCCAGGTTTTAGAAAAATTATATTTAAAATCTTCCTTATGCTCTGCTTTTACATCGGAATAATAAATTGGTTTTATATAAGAACCTTTTTTGGCAATAATTACAGAAGTCTCTGAAGATGAATATATAAATGTATTAGCCGGAAGGTTAGTAATAGATATTAAAGAAAAATTTTGTAAAAATGATTCCCTTGTTTCACGATAATCTACACTATCCAAAAAAGAGCTGGGTAATACTATCCCTATGTAAGAATCTTTAGGTAAAGTAGGAATGGCTCTATTTAATAATAAAGCAGGTTTAGGTTTTTGCTGTCCCTTATAGGTTTCATATTCAAAAGGCGGGTTGCCTACCAGGACATTTGTTTCTTTTGAATAATTCTCTAAAATATTATCTTTAAACACATTTCCTTGTCTTAATTGCCAACCATTGGATTCTGGAAAATCTGCTAAAGTTAAACACATGTTTGCAACTTCAATGGCAAAATTATCAATCTCTACTCCATGCAAGTGTTTTATAAAATATTTATGCCTTTTTTTTCCATTCCATTCAATAGGAAGAACTTCTTTTAATTTTCTCATTGCGGCTACCAAAAAAATTCCATGTCCACACATTGGATCAAAAATATTAAGTTTCTCTAATGGTAAATTTCCTAATGGTATCTTAGATAAAATATAATCAGCTACATATGATGGGGTGCTATGGATACCAAGATCTTTCCGGTTCCTTGGAGAAACAAAAGTATTTTCATAAATATATGTTAGCGTATCTATAGAAAGGTTATTTAATGAAATTGTTTGGCCTATGGCATCCACGGCAGATTGGACAATTTCTTTGTTTATTCCTAAAATCTCGTTTATAATTTTTCTATTATAAAAATTAGATGCTCCTTTTAAGACAGACATATAATCAGAAAAATCAATTCTCGGATTAGTCGCGATATTCCTGTCACTTAATAGCTTTGCAGTTAAGAGCACAAAAATCAATTTAAAAATAGTCTCAGCTTCAAAGTTTTGTCTTTTTGATTTATATGAGTTTTCAATATCAGAAATAAGTTTCCTAATGATATTGTCTATTCGTATGGATGCATCATGATCAAGTGCCACAATTAATCCTGAATCGATAAATAGATCTGGCTGGAATGATAGTGGTTTATCGAAATCAGATTTTTTTCTTATAATATAATTAGGCCCAAGATATTTTTTATTGGATCGTATATAAAATGGCAGTGTTTCTGTTTTTATTTTTTCTACGCTTTTTATTCCATGAGCATTATTATTAAATCTTTCTGTAAAACCATTTTTAATGATGAAGACGTGAGGAGCTCCGAAAGCTCTTAAGTGAGTAGGTGATCTTTGATTATTAACGTCACTAGGTAAATTTATGCTGACGCAAGCCGATTTATAATCAAAAGGTTCTCTTCCAAATGCAGCAATACTTGTTTCTCTGATTACTGGAATTGGTTCAGTGAAATCCGAAAACGGATAATCGTGTAAGATAAAATTTTCTGGATAACCAATTTCAATAAGACTATTTTTTATATCTTCTAGGAATCTATTGTTTGTTTCCATAAATCCAAATTCTTTAATAAAACAATATGTGAAAAATTTTATTCACATAAAAATGGCACTTGTTAAATGCTGCTATTATACTCTTTGCAAAAAACCCTTTGAAATTCTTTACCAATTCTTTTTTAAGCTGTGCTATTTTTGCCTCCGGCACTATATCTACAATTATTGACCAGAAGAAATTTGAAGGTGACCTTTTTTTTTATTGAAGAAAGCTGAGAAATACATACTACAAAATATTCACATTGGTATGACTATAGATGGATTATATCGTAATGATATTCCAGAATTAAATCTGGAAGCTTTACGTGAAGCTATAATTAATGCTTTTCTTCACAGAGATTATTATAATCCAGATTTTATCTCAATAGGTATTTTAAAAGATAGAGTTGAACTAAAAAATCCCGGTAATCTTTTCAGCGGGCTTACTATATCCGATATTACTTCACGAAATATTTCTAAAAGAAGAAATGAAGTTATTGCAAATATATTTAATCACGCCCACCTTGGTGAGCGTAAAAGCAGAGGTATTGCTGTTATATTAAGAAAAACCAACACAAAATTGGAACAGTTAGCCGGTATTTTTATCACAACTTTCAAAAGGAAAATCGATTTAATCCCTCATTTAGATGAGGAGGTAAGTAAGGGATTAAATGAGGGTATAAAACCCCACTTAGGGCTTGCTGAAAAACAAGGAAGCCTTATAAATAAAGGATGAAAGTGAGATCTCCGTTACTAAATGGAAAAATCTAATTTGTATTTATTGTTGACTTGTAATTTTTTAGAATAAAAAAAAGCCCGTCAAAAGACGGGCTAAATATTATTTTTTCTTTTTAGCTTTTGCTTTAGCACTTGCTTTAGGTTTGGCTTTTGCTTTAGGTGTAGCCTTTGCTTTAGGTGTAGCTTTTGCTTTAGTTACCTTTTTAGGAGCAACTTTTT
>QILQ01000007.1 GCA_003233455.1 Candidatus Zambryskiibacteriota bacterium
ATTTCATCTTGATTTTGAAACTATTCATCCATTTTGTGATGGAAATGGCAGAATAGGACGAGTTTTAATAAATTATCAACTTTTACAAACAGGATTTCCGCCAATAATAATTCGTGACAAAGAGAAGAAAGTGTATTATGCGTCCTTTAAGGAATATAGAGAGAGCAATAAGAAAAAATGTATAATGATGGAAAAAGTGCTTTTATTATCTTTATTAGAGTCACTTCATAAAAGAATTGCTTATTTAAAAGGTGAAAAGATTATTAAACTATCCGAGTATGCAAAAGGTATAAATGAAAAATCTTCCATTATTTTGAATAAAGCTAAAAGACAAACTATTTCCGCTTTTCGTGAAAAAGGGATTTGGAAAATTGGGATAAGTCAAGTGAGTAAAATTAAATAAAAATTATACAAAACTCCCAACATAACTTTTTTCAAGGAAAATCTATAATAAATTTTTACATTAAAACTCTGGCTTCATTTGGTCTAAGGGGACTTTGCGGGTCGGGATTATCTCTATAACTTGAAATCGCCAAACTGCCATTATTTTGCTCCGGTATTGAAATTTCTTTATCAGACATATTAATAATTATTAAGGCGGATTTATCTCCCAATACTCTTTTAAAAAACAAGACATTTTCCTCAAAAATAGGCAACGGTTGATATTCTCCTTCAGTAAAAATTTTTTCTTTTTTTAAAGCGATTATTTTTTTATAGAAATTTAAAATTGATTTTGGATTATTTTTTTCAATTACCACATTTATTTCTTCCTGTTTTTTAGGCATACCAATCCATGGTTTTACGAAGGAAAATCCGGCAAATTCAGAATTATCCCATTGCATCACTCCCCTTTCTTTATCTCTATTTAAATTCATTCCGGGAACATTTTTGCTCCATTCATCAAGTTCTTCCCCATCTTTTATATCTATATTTATCATCCCAATTTCATCTCCGTAATAAACAAAAGTTGACCCTGGCAGAAACATTGATAATAGTGCTAAAGCAAGAGCCCGCTTTTCTCCTAAACGAGAAGTTACTCTGTTTCTATCATGATTTCCAAAAACATAATTTTTTGGAAAATCACCGCTTATTTCAATATATTTATCAATAAACTCTTTATATTTTTTTGCTTGCCAAGGCATTGACACAAAATTAAAATTAAAAGGACTGTGATTTGAAACCGGACAATTATTGTAAACATTAGCTAAACCGTTCACATCCAAATAAGCTTCGGTGATAAAAAAAATATCGCCAAATTTTTTTATATACTCAGATATTTCGGTAATAAGTTTTATAGTTTCCGGCAAGCCGGTTGTTTTTGAATGTATCAAAGCGTTATAAGGATCGTCCAAACCAACTCTAAAATTCGGGTTGCTTTCTTCGTCAGTAAATTCTGAATCTTCATAAATATTATCTATCGCATCTCCCCTAAAACCATCTATTCCCAAAGTAAGCCAGAAATCAATAACTTTAAACATTTCTTTTTTAAGCTCCGGATTTCGCCAATTTAAATCAGGTTGACTTGATAAATATGAGTGTAAATACCATTCATCCGTAGCTTCATCATAATCCCAAGCCGAACCCCCAAAAACAGAAAGCCAATTATTGGGAGGTTTTTTCTGACCCGCTTCCTCGCGACCGGATCGCCACACATAAAAATCTCTCTTTGAATTATCTTTTGAGGAACGAGCTTCTTTAAACCAATGATGTTCTTCTGAAGTATGATTTAATATCAAGTCAATTATTACTTTCATATCTCTTTGGTGAATTTCCGAAATAAGTCTTTCTATATCTTCAAAAGCTCCAAATACTTCGCCAACTTTTTTATAAGCGGAAACATCATAGCCAAAATCTTTCATTGGAGATTCATAAAAAGGCGAAAGCCAAATAGCGTTTGCTCCAAGTTCTTTTATATAGTCTATTTTTTCAATTATACCTTTGAGGTCGCCATAACCATCATTATTGCTATCTTTAAAGGAAAGAGGGTAAATTTGATAAATAATAGCTTTTTCAAACCAGTGTTTCTTCTTCGGATTTTCTGAATTCATAAATTCATTATAACAGATAATAGGTATTTTATTTTTTATAGTGTATAATGGATTTATGGCAAAAAGAGAAACAGGAGTGGGAAAAATGAAAACCTCTCGTTCAAAAAAGACTAAAAAACGTCTTGAAATAAAACGCGAGATGTTGGCAAAAAAAGCTTCCAAAAAAAGAGGTAAATAAAAAAATGTTTATATGAATTTTATAGACCAAACTGTTTTAGATTTTTTTGTGGCAAACAGAGTAATTTGGCTTTCTTTCACGATGCTTGTTATTACCTATTCCGGAAGTTATATGTTGGTTGGCGGATTAACTTTTCTTTCAGCCGCTTCTTTTTATATCCACAAACATACAATCAAAGCTATATCGCTTTTAGTTTCAGTCGGTGGTAGCGCGGTAACAGTATTTATTCTTAAAAATATTTTTTACAGAGCCAGACCTTTCACAGAAGCGATTTATATTGAATCCAGTTCTTCTTTTCCAAGTGGTCATGCCACTTTTGCTATGGCTTTATATGGGTTTATTCTTTACATCATTTGGAAACATGACAAACATCCTTTAAAAAATCCATTTATTATTTTTCTTTCCGCTTTAATTCCGCTCATTGGAATAAGCAGATTATATTTGGGAGTGCATTATTTTTCGGATGTTTTAGCCGGCTACATTATCGGTTTTATATGGATTTTAATAAGTTTGTATGTGGTAAAAAAGCTTAATACAAGGTTTAACCTTGTATTAAGATGAAAATTTAGAAATTAATTCTTCAACTTCTTGAGCATTTTCTGTTTCCATAAGTTTAGATTTTAAATCTTTCAAATTAACTCCTCTTAGATATTCTTTAAAATGTTTTTTCATTATGGAAAAATTTTTTATTCCGCCAGCTGGCGGACCTAATTTTTTTTCAAAAAGTTTAGTGTGTTCTAATAAAATCTGAAGTATTTTTTTTATAACCTTCATATCATTTTTATTTTCTAATGCACGCGAATTAGAAAATAGCCATGGTTTACCAAATACAGCTCTGCCGAGCATTGCTCCATCCGCTCCACTTTCTTTACATTTTTGGATTGCATCAGCCACATCTTTAATATCCCCATTGCCTATAATAAGAGTTTTCTGAGTGTCAAAGGTCGCCTTTGACACTTCGTCTCGTATTTCAACTGCTCTTTTTATACGCTCCCAATTTGCAGGAACTTTAGACATCTCCTTTCTAGTCCGTGCATGCACCACAATAACAGCTGGATTTTCAGCCAACAATTCTGGAAGCCATTCTTCAAGTTCGTCTTTATTATATCCAAGACGAGTTTTTACAGATATAGGTATTTCTTTTTTGTTTATTATACCACATTTTTTTAAATTACAATGGTGCCCATTGTAATTTTGTATCCCACGCTTAGCTGCTTTAATAAGTTCACGAGCTAATTTTGGATTTTTGATTAAAGAAGCACCAGCACCTTGTTTTTCAATACTCTTATCTGGACAACCCATATTTATATCAATACCATCAAAACCAAGCTCTACCGCGAGCTCGGCTGCTTTTTCCATCATCTCCGGTTTGCTGGTAAAAAACTGAGCTACGATTGGTCTTTCAATTTCTGAATATTCCAAATCTTTCAAAAGTTTTTTTCGCCCTTTTTCAGGTGCCAAAACCAACCCATCAGCAGAAACAAATTCTGTGTAGGTAACATAAGTGTCAAGGGCAACCCTTGAACTGCCCCTGCCCCAAAGGGTTGCCTTTGACACTTTTTTAGAATACTTGGCGATGATATGTCGGAAAGCCACATCAGTGACATCTGACATTGGTGCCAAACATAAAATAGGCTTTCCTTTATCTTTCATTTTTTGCCAAAAATTCATATTTTATAGCTTATATCTTTTAAGTTTTAAAATCAAAATATTTTTATTAACCTCACCCCTACCCTCTCCTTAATAAGGAGAGGGCTACACGAAGTGAGGGGTGAGGTATTTAATCTTAAAATCAAAACATCCTTACGGACGTAAGGACGTTCGTAAGGATGAAAAAAATTTTGTAAAAAAGGAAAGCCCCCGCTTTCCGTAGAGCTTCAAAGTCTATCGACTAGACTAGGAAGTTGTCGGAAAATGGGGGCTCGGTGCCGGCGACGAAGCTCAGGTCTTGATCGCCAAATAATGAGCCTGAGACAACGCCGGTGCCCGCGAAACCACGGGCGGGCTGTGGGCTCGCACGATGCGACGAGCCAAAGAAAAACAAATCATGATGTCTCTCCTTGTGTGAATATTCATTCCATAATGAATTAGGACACTTGTAATACAATTAGTTCTATGAAGAAAAAACCAAAGTTGAAGTTAGTTGATAGATTAGAAATT
>QILQ01000026.1 GCA_003233455.1 Candidatus Zambryskiibacteriota bacterium
AATCATTAAGATGCTTTGATATAAACTCTTCCCATTTATGACCAATAGAGCGTTCTAAAAACCATGTTTTAATCATTTGTTGCATTGTCATATTTGGAATATCTCTACAATAATCATTTAAGGAAGCTTTATTTATTTTTTTATTAGTTTTAATTTCATCTTTAATATGTTGAATTAGTTCATTGTAATTTTTGCAGTCTTGATTAATTGGGAAATTAATGTTTTGTATCACCAAACTATTTAGCAAATCTCCGTTTAACCATTTTTGAAGTTCAAATTTTAGTGTTATAAGTGCAATTCTGCCATTTTTGTCCTGTAATTCTCCTGTCCAGATGGTCTCACCCTTTAGATTATTAAACCATTCATCAATTTTCCCCTTTTGTCTTTCAACAAAACAAACATCACAGATAAGATTGTCTTTATCTTTTTTATTTGCCAGACGCATTTTGCAAACCTGACAGATACCAATCGGATTTGAATCGTTTTTTAATTTATCCTTAAAATCATCAGGTCGTTCCGCTTTTAAGAAATTCTCTTTTGCTTTTTCAATCAAATGACCAAGACTCATCAAACCACGGGAAGGTTTTGTTAAAAGAATTGCAGGGTAAATTTCTCCTCCGAATTTTTCGGAAAAGATTTCTACTATATCTTTTTTAATATCATTCAAGTCATTACTCAATTTGTAAAAATTACCCTCGCCTTCTCCAATTAAATTTTCGGAAACAACAAAGTAAATTCCCGTCTCATCTCTGTAAACTTCATTTCCAATAAGAAATTTAGTTTCAAGCAGTTTTTTTATTTCCTCATCAACTTCCCTGCAGGCTTCTCTATACCATTTGATGGATGCAGGTTTTAATCCTTTTTCGGCGAGTGCGAGTTTGTCGCATTGAATGCCTAGGATCGACCATTTTATTGTTTGCGGATTATTTAAATAGTTTTTAAATTTTGAATTATCCAAAAATAAGCCAGCCATTACAGCCTTAAACATAGAAGCTGTCATATAAGCCTGATCAAAAAGGGATATATCGTTGATAGGAAAACGATTATCACTTAAAAGATTTGAATACCATCTTTTTATTTCTGTTAAAACATAACCTCTAATTTTTTGCCAATCTGGAGAATTATAATAATTGTTCTCTTCTAAAAATATGTGTGATTTATTAAGAAAACATAATCTTGTTTCATCAAAATACCTTTTATTGACCTCTTTTTTAAAACTACCGAAAGCATTTGCAATCCAGAGTTTATCCTTTAATTTATCTTTGGGAGAACCTTTATCAATTCCGGAATTTATATTTTCGCATCCTTTGGAGAATATCTTTTTAATAAAATCTTTAAAAGCAAGATCTGAATTATACGGCAGTTTTACATTATTATTGGTTAAGAAAAAATCTCTTAGTTTATTATCAATATTTTGAAGTTCGTTTTCAAGGTGATTTTCTTCAAAATAACCCTTATAACCTGAAAATAATTGAGTAACATTAGGAAAATAATCTTTCCAGTTTCCTATCCCGGCATGAGTTTTCCCTAAATTAAAAAGTAGTGCGCCGATTTCCGCTTTTAATATCTCGTTGCGATTATTTTTTAAGTTTTCAAGATTCAAATTATTCATTATCGTCTCCAGTGCACTCCGTCCATTTGTCATTAAGATTCAAGCCCTCAATTTTCCCGTTTATATAAAATGTGGTATCTTCCAACCCAAATCTTCCCCAGCCCAATTTTTCTTTTGCACCGATTCCTATATCTGCAGCTATTTCAATTGCTCTTGTTAAAAATTCAATGTCTCTTTTTATCTCTTCTTTCAAATCATTATCTTTTGTTAGTACTCCGTCAAAAGGGATATAAACAATCTGCAAGATTCCTTTTGTATCTTTCGGCACAGCCTCGTAATGTATGGGATTTGTCCCGGCTCTTGTTTTTCTGCTGTGGGGGTTAATTATTTCAAGTGAGAGTTTATCGAAATAGGTAGGATAGAATATGGCTCTTCCTTTGTGAGTTTGAAGGAAATTTGGGATAGTATTTTTTGAGCCTTTTTCAAATTTTTGCCAGAGTTTTTCTCTTATCCATTCCGTTTGTTTATTAATATCTTTTAAATCACTAATATCCTTTCGTTCTAATTTTAAACCTAATTCAAAAAGCAAGAACGAAATCAGCTTCTCAAAACTTAGTTCTTCGGATTTATTGATGCATTCATTAATCATTTTTTCAAAATTTCTAAATTCTTGAGAACCGGTTCCAAATATTCTTAAATATGATTGAAAATAATCTTGCATAGATAATTTATTCTTATTGTCATTATTGCAATTATTGTCACTATTCGGGTTGTTGTTACTCTTTAATTTCTCAAGTTTTCTATTTATTAATTCCTTTCCTGCTTTTTCAATGACACCCTTCCATCCAGAGCCTCTAACCATTGGCACCTTAAAAACCTTTTCTTTAAGGCAGGGATTTTTAATTAAATAAAACTCATCATCATCTTTTGAAAAATAAGGGGCTGTAAGTTTAATTTTTGTGTAAAGGATGAAAGAGTATGGAATTAAGGAGTTAACATCAGAGAATTTATTAAGTTTTCTTACATATTCAAATTCTTTTTCCGGTATTTCAAAGTATTTAATATTATTTTCTTTAAATTTATTATGTTTAAACCATTCCAAAGCAAATTCAGTATTTTTTAGATTTTTATATTTTTTGTCTGTTTTATCCCCCTCATTAGCAAAAGAAAATACATCCTTAAAATTACTCATATATTGAACTTTTGTACCATTCAATTCATTGTATTTTGTTGCATATTTTAAAAAATAAACTGGATTGTTTTCATTATATTTTATTTGTTCTCCTACTATTTCATAATTCACTTTCTTTTTCTCCTTTTTATTATCGGAGTTTATTGTTTTTCTCTCTATCTTGTTTTCTACTATCTTATCTTTATTTTTTGTTTTCGCAGGTAGTTTTTCAATTTCTAAAGTTATTTCATTTCTTTTTTTCGGTGGTGAATAATTTTGCTTTTTCTTCCTTTTCTTTTTTCTTCTTTTTCTGTCGCCTTTTCCCATATTATCTCCTCAAATTCAAAATTCCTGCTATTGAGATAAAACCACCTTTTAATTGATTATTTTCTTCATATATCCAAGGAATTATTTTTGTGCCTTGTGGTAATTCTTCTTTTCTCGGTGGATATTTCGTTGTTCCAAACAAGCGATGCCTTAACTCGTCATTCCTTATGTTATCCTTATGATTTTTTCTTCCCATTGCTTTAGTCCTTATCAACTCTTTAATAATACCGGAAAAATCTTTCTCCGTGATTTGATTTTCAAGTTTATATAAAACTCTCTTGGTTTTATTTTCTAACTCAGAAAAATCACTGGCGTTTTGAATAAAATCACAAAACTTTTTATCTTCATGTTTTGTGATTTTATCTTTAAAAAGTGTTGAAAGCTCAAATTTTTCTTTTCTCCAATCATTTCTTTCTTGCCAAGTATTATTTTCTTTTTCTTCGACTTTCTTAATTCTCAACCTTCCATGCCCGATATTCCATCCTCCGCCCCAAAAACCGTATTTTTCCATAAATGTTAAAAGAGGATAGAAAATCGGTTTAATAATCTTATCTTCTATTTCAAAAGTTACTGTAAACTTGCCAGAAAAATAAGTTTTTTTGAAATACCAAACAGACCAATTATCATTTGAGCTATTGGGGCAATCATTGTCTATTTTTATACTTTGATCACGCCTTAAAAGACAAATCTTTTTAGGCAAATTCAATCTGTTGCCAAAACAATGATCTCCAATAGGTTCTATCTTCTTTATCCTCACCCAGCTTTTCCATCCGGTACAACCGAAAACTCTTGCAGGCAAAGTGATTTTCATTTCCGCAAGTGTTTTATCAATGCCTTCAAAATTAGCTCCGTTCTCAATAAAAAGATTTTGCAAATTTTTATTACTAAGTTTTTCTTTTAATTCCGCTTTTAATTTGCCGTTTTCGTAATCTTCTTCAGTTGTTATTCCTGAAAAATAACAAACCACCTCAAACCAGAACCTTAAACTCCCCATCAAACTTGATGATCTAATATCAGAATTATCTCCCCATGCATCACCTGTCCAAATAGGTGTAATGGTTTTAACTGTAACTTTTATTTTTTTCGAATCTTTCATCCTTATTTAGCTCCGGCAAAATTCACAATTTTTTCCTTTATTAGCACCACATCGCCTTCTTGAAACTCTATCGTCATAGATATCTTTTCTTTTGTGATTTT
>QILQ01000027.1 GCA_003233455.1 Candidatus Zambryskiibacteriota bacterium
GACTTTTTGACTCGCTCCTATTCTTTTTATTCATATCCCTATACGTTAATAATTAACGAGGGATGTTGCAAGTAATCCTTGAACTCAGGAAAAAAGAATGCCTGGCTGAATATTTACTGCCAGGCAAATTTGTCACTATTTTTTTTCCTTCCAATTTAAATAAATCTCTCTGGTGGGTGAATTATCCAACCCTTTCTTGGTGAGCTCATAGAGCTCACTAAAGTTGTTCGCCACCCTCCCCCAACCTAGAGAGTATGCTGAACTTAAACGAACAGGGAAAACAAACTTTTCTGCAAATTGATCAATATCTTCGATACAATCAACAGTCAATCTCATAAAACCTCCTTAGTGACTTATCTAAAAGATAATAATAACATTTTTAAAACAAAAAGACTATATTTAATGTTAGAATGAGGATTTACCCGCACACTCAATCATCATGACGCACTGCAAGTGCGTGTGCAAAGCACATCATAATGTTGAGTGTGCAGGTTTACCAAGCGAAATGAGCAAAAGCTTTGTTAGACTCAGCCATTTTGTGGACATTTTCTCTTTTCTTAACAGCATCGCCTTCGTTTTTACTAGCTAAAATAATTTCTTCTGAAAGTTTTTCCGCCATTGGTTTGCCTTTTTTAGATTTAGCGGAATCAATTATCCATTTCATAGAAAGATAAACTCTTCTCTCCGGTCTAACTTCTCTCGGCACCTGATAGTTGGCACCTCCCACTCTGCGAGAACGCACTTCCATAGTCGGTCCGGTATTTTTAAGAGCGGTATCAAATATTTCCATCGGGCTTTCTACTTTAGCTTTGTTTTTTATCAAATCAAAAGCGGTATAAACTATTTTCCTAGCTGTATTTTTTTTACCACTCTCCATTATGTAATTTATAAACTTCTCTACTTTTTGAGAATTAAAAGCTATATCTGGTTTGGGTATATTTCTATTTTTAACTATTCCTCTCATGTCTATTTAGTATTTTTCTTAGGTTTTTTAACCCCATAACTAGATCTAGAAGATTTTCTATTTTCTACTCCCCCAGCATCAAGTCGGCCTCGAACTATAGTATATCTAACTCCAATATCTTTTACTCTGCCTCCACGAATCATTACGACCGAGTGTTCTTGTAAATTATGTCCCATACCTGGAATATAAGCGGTTACTTCCATTCCGTTAGTCAAACGAACTCTGGCGATTTTTCTGATAGCCGAGTTTGGTTTTCTAGGAGTTTTAGTAGTTACTTTAACGCAAACACCTCTTTTAAAAGGAGAGGAATAATATACCGGTTTATTTTTAATAGCGTTAAAACCGCGTGCTAAAGCCACCGCCTTGGATTTCCGATGGATAATTTTTCTTTTTTTCTTTATAAGTTGATTTATGGTGGACATTTTGATACTTAAAAACCGCCTTAGCGGACATACACTAATCTAATATAAAACGCATTAAAAAGCAACCCGACCGGTAATTAAAGTAAATAGAAAACCCACAATCGGATTCATCACTTGCCAAAACAAAAAGATAAAAATAAATACTAAAATGAGTCCATATCTTTCAAGAGATTGTCTAAAAGCTTGCCATTTATAAGGTAAAATAGTAAAAAGTATTTTAGAGCCATCAAGTGGAGGAATGGGTATGAGATTAAATATAGCTAAAATAATGTTAATAAAAACCACAAAACCGGCAAGATTTAAGAAAGATTGGCTAAAGAAACTATAATCGGAAGCAAATCTAATAATCAATCCAAACACAACCGCCAAAGAAATGTTTGAAAGAGGACCGGCTATTGCCACCAAAGCTTCGCCCCATTTAGCACTACGGAGATTGTAAGGATTAAAAGGCACCGGTTTAGCCCAACCAATAATAAAACCTCCGGCAAAATAACCAATCAAAGGAACAATAATTGAACCAACTAGGTCAAGATGAGGTAATGGATTCAAAGTAAGACGACCTTGATATTTAGCTGTCGGATCTCCCAGAGCCAAAGCGGCATATCCATGAGAAACTTCATGCACCACCACCGACATTATTAAAATTATAATTATAAATAAAAAATCCATTTGGTTATTCTAACACATTTGCTTAATAATTCTTATATGATAATATCTAAGACCATATGGCTAAAGAATGTGCAATTACAGGAAAATCATCTCAAATGGGCGGTTCCTATTCAAACAAGACCCGTGCTACCCAATATAACCCTTGTGGAATGACAAGGAAATTTGCTAATTTACAGAAAAAGAAAATTTTTGTGCCAGAATTAAATAAAACTTTTATCTTAACTCTTTCAACCAAAGCTATTAAAACTATTCAAAAAAATGGTGCTTACGCCACTCTAAAAAAAGCCGGGATAATATAATTTGCTTCTTTTAAATTTTTTAAATATAATATAAAAATATGAAGTTTAATGCTAATCTTAGTGTTTCTATATTCAAGCAAGGAAAAAGGTTTATAGCCTATTCCCCCGCTCTTGATATTGCCACTAGCGGTAAAAACGAATCTGAAGTAAAAAAAAGATTTGGACAATTAATACAAACATTCTTAGAAGAACTTGATGAAATGGGAACAACCGAAGAAGTTTTATCAGAATTTGGCTGGAAAAAACACAAAGAATCTTCCGGTCTTAAAAGTTGGATGCCTCCTGTAATTTCAACTCAATCTCTAAAAGTTACTATCCCAACAACTACCTAAAATGCCCAAAATTGGCAACATAAACTGGCAGAAATTTGAAAAATTTTTGCTTTCTATTGGGTGTAAATTTAAAAGAGAAAAAGGTGATCATAGAATATACACAAAACAAGGTCTAAACAGACCAGTAGTAGTTCCTCGCGATAAAATACTCCCAGAATTTATAATTTTAAAAAATTTACGTACCCTTGGAATTTCCAGAGAAAAATATTTTAAAATAATCAGTAAAAAATAAAATTAGATTACTAAGTTACTATTTCATTTTCAATTCCACCCCATCACTTTTAAACACAATCCTACCAACTTCATCAGTCCTCAAAATTTCAGCTCCAAAATTATTTAAGATATCCAAAACTTCTTGATGAGGATGACCGTAACGATTATTCTTGCCGACAGAAATAACAGCATATTCCGGAGCAACCGCGGAAATGAATTCAGCACCGGAGGAATTTCTGGAACCATGGTGTCCCACTTTCAGAACATCACTTTGCAATCCCAAGGTGACACCTTGAGAATTTCCTAAGGTGTTACCTTGGGATTGAGACAAGTAAACTAAATAATTTTCAATCGCTTTTGGTGAATCTCCAGTAAACAAAAATTTATTTTCTCCGTAAACTAATCTTGCCACAATAGATGACATATTAGTATCCATACCGGTCGGGTCCCTATCGGGAAAAAGGATTTCTAAAATAGCCCCATCTCCCAAATCAATATCCATCCAACTTCTAGCTAATATTTTTTTCAAGACCTCCCCTTTAAAATTTCCCAAGGGGAGACTTTGGGATTTTTTTGAGACGATTTTTTCCAATTCTTTATATGAAGAAGATTTTCCGGAAAGTCCCGGCTCCATAAAAATATCTACTTTATATTTTTTCAAGACATCCGGCAAACCGCCGATATGATCTTTATCCGCGTGAGTAGCCATAACCACATCAATAGATCTATCATAGAAAGGCATCACTTTTGACAATTCTCTAAGCACTGATTTTCCCGGACCGCCATCAATGAGCATTTGGTTACCACTTGGTGCATCAATAAAAATAGCGTCTCCTTGTCCAACATTTAAAAAAGCTACTGTCAAAATCCCTTTTCTATCTTCCCTATAAAGAGTATAGACAGAAAAAAACGCGGTCAAAAACAAAATTAAAAATACAGATAATTTAAAAATTGATTTTTTACTCATCATCTAATGCTAACACTTAAAAATGTTTTAGACACAGACATCTGTCGGTTTTAGTTAACTAATAATAACACTTGATTTGGCGATTTTCCATTTAAACCACAGTGAGCTAAATC
>QILQ01000034.1 GCA_003233455.1 Candidatus Zambryskiibacteriota bacterium
TTTAAATGTAAATATAGATAATGCAAATCCGAAAAATCTTACTACTGAAAAAGAAGTTACTCTAGATATTTTAATAAATGATATAAATGGATCTTATGAACTTGGTTGGATAAAAGATAAAAGGATAAAAAATAGATTGATAAGACAAGTGAATAAAATAATAAAATATAGAGAAAAGATTGATATAATAAAAAAGAGATTTTCAAATAATCTCAAAAGAAAGAAAATAATTGAAAAAGAAGAAAAGAAAGTAGATAAAATCATATTAAAAATGATTAAAAAAGAATTACAGTTTTTCCTAAAAAGAAAGAGAATCAATCAACAAGCGTATAATTTACTTAAACAAGATTTAGAATATTTATTAAATAATTAAATTTTATGAGAAAAAATATTTTGTTATTTGTATTAGTTTTGACAATAAGTTTCGCTTCGGCTTCATATGTTGGTGGTTGGTATGATAAAATTTCTCCTCAGTATGGTAGTTTGTTTTTAGGAAATGGTAAAAATGCTGCAGTTTCTTTTGCTGGTTTTCTTGTATCTTATGTATTTTTTATTCCATTTATTTATAGCTTATTTGGATTTAAAAAAAATAAAAATTGGATAATATGGTTATTATTGCCAGTTATTTTGTTGTGGTTTTATGCTGATAAATATTATTTTTACATTCCAGTTTTATTGATTATTGTAGCTTTTCTTATTGCAAAACTTATCCAGTTCATCATCTTTAAACTAAAACGACCAAACCCTCCAATAATACAAGGTTAAACCTTGTATTTACTATTGTTTAATACCTTTTCCAATCTCCTATTTTGCCGGTTTTTAATAGATTTTCAGACATCATAAGTTCATCTAAAATACCATCAATCAAATTATAATTTTTAGCCTCTTTTACACTTACCCATTCCGCTTTGTCAGTCTCTCCTTCCTCCAACTTTACTTCCCCACTCTTATAATCAGCCAGACAAGATATGACAATTGAAGCAGCTCCATCCTTATGTTCCGTAGCTAGAGAAGTCACATATCGCACATTTTCAATTTCTAATCCAACTTCTTCTTTAATTTCTCTAGTTAAAGCTTTTTCCAAAACATTATACCAGTAATGTTTTGTATCTTTTGGATAATTCATAAAATCTTCTGGATCCAAATGACCTCCAGGAACTACCCACATTCCGGGAAATCTTTTTTTGTTCGGAGACCGACGAGTAATCAAATACTTTTCGTCTTTTATTATTATAGCTGTTATAACAACTTCAAAAGAGGTATATTTAGACATAATATTAAGTTAAATAATAATCTAACACATAATAATATTATACATCAAAAACATATGAGGCTCTGTTTTAGAGGTTTCTAAGCAAATAACTCCCTAAGGTCACGTGCCCTAAGGTGCTGCCCACATGTGTCTAGTACTCATGCAGGTAGAACCCTGTAAGGGTTTCCGAGTAACTTTAGCATAACAAAAATAGGCTCTTAGGTCGCAGGCTTAATTCTGAAAACGGAACAAACGGCACACTAAATGGCTATTTTAGTGTGTTCCATTTTTTCATTCTACCCTTATTTTAAGGGCTAAAATGTACTATCCACAACATTATTTACTTATGAATCTAATAATTGTTATAATACAAGTGCCTCAATATGAACATTAAAATATTAGGAGCGCCTCCCGCCAAGTTAGTTGAGGTCTTGGAGACATAAAGAGGATAATCATTAGGATAAGCTCAATTATCCATAATGCATGGTAGCTCGCACGGCTAGAAGCTGTTCGGTAATTATGAAAGTGAGATGTTAATCTAACATCGAAACATAAAAGCCCGGAACAAATCTAAGAAACTCTTGTAAAAAAGAGTTCTTTGGGTTTGTCCCGGGTTTTTTCGTATTTATAAGCTAATTTAAAAGTCATGGAAAAGAAAAAAGAAATGGAGGTTAAGTACCTCCCTATTACAAGCCTAATTAAGGCAGAGTACAATCCAAGAAAATGGTCGGAAGAATCTCTATCTCAACTTAAAACAAGTATAGAAAATTTTGGATTTGTAGATCCTGTAATCATTAACTCTCACCCTACAAGAAAAAATATAGTGTTGGGAGGTCATATGAGATTGGAAGTTGCAAAAGAACTTGGACTGAAAAATATACCAACAGTATCTGTAAAGATCTCTGATCTTGAGAAGGAAAAAGAATTAAACATTAGATTAAACAAAAATACTGGAGAATTTGATTTTTCTATGCTGGCCGAATTTGACGAAAATTTTCTTTCAAATATTGGTTTCAGTTCAGAAGAGATGGATTCAATATTTGGAGAAGATGATAATCCAGAGATGTTTGATTTATCTAGAGAATTAGAAAGGCTAGATATAAAGAAAATAGAGGTTAAAAAAGGAGATGTTTATGAATTTACTGATGGTTCCAGATTAATGAATGGTGACAGTATGTCTGAATCCGATATGTTCAAGCTCATGGATGGGGCTAAAGCGGACTTGTGTCTGACAGATCCTCCATATTTATTAGATTATCTTCGTGGTAAAACTCGTAACAAAGATGGAATAACTAAGGGATTTGGATCAAAAAAGAACAGAATATATTTAGGCACTGAAACTCTACCAGATAATTTTACAGAATTATGGATGTGCAACATTGCAAAAATTGCTAAACCAGATTTCTCAATTATTATCTTTGAAAATCCTAAGAATTTAAGAACGATATGGAATGAATTAGAAAAACATTGGAGATACAGAAATACAATTACTTGGCATGTACCTAACCGCATGCAGGGTTTTTCGGCTAAACACAAATTTTTCAACAAGACAGATATTGCCCTAGTTGGTACTAAAGGAAGCATTGAACTAAATCTTGAACCAGAATCAGACGAATTATTTCAGAATGAATATGAAAATGCGATTTTCGCTACGACGGGTAAACCTCATTGGGAAAGTTATGAAAAAGGTAAGAAAATTTGTCCAACAGATTTTATTTCTCATGTTGCGGCCGACAGAAAATCATCTGGTCAAGGAATTATTTTTGGAACCAAACCTGTGGAACTTTTGATTCCATATCTCAAAGTTCTAACAAAACGAGATGATCTTGTAGTTGAACCGTTTGGTGGATCCGGTAGTACCGGAGCCACCGCAATTAAACTTGGTCGAAAATTCAGGATGATGGAGAAGAGTGATGTGTATACAGAAGTAATTAAGAGGAGAATAGAGAAATTATTAGAATCTAAAGCCAAGAAAATATTATGAAAAGAGAATCAAAGAAATTATTACTCGAGAATCTGAAAAAGACTCCAATAATTGAAGTTGCATGTAGTAAGTCAAATATTGGTCGAACCACTTTCTACAGATGGAAAAAAGAAAGCCCAAAATTTGCTAAGCAAGCAGATGAAGCTTTAAGAGAAGGTAATTCCTTTATAACCGATGCCGCTATCTCCCAACTCATCAATCTTATTAAAAAAGGTAACTTTCAAGCAGTTATGGCATGGCTGAGAAGTTATCATCCAGACTTTGGAAACAAACTTGAGATTAGTGGAGAACTCAAAACTGTTCAGGAGAAATTAACAGAAGATCAACAAGACTCACTTAAACAGGCTCTAAATTTTGCTGAAAAGATGGTAAATAAGTATTCAGAAGAAAAACATGAAAAAGAAAAAAATAGAACTAACTCCAAAAGTTAGAAACAACATAATAAATGATGCTGTGCTAAGAAGAGCAGTCGTTAAGAGTAATCACTTGATGTTCTTCATAATTTACTTCTTTGATTACTGTAAGTTTGATTTTGCTCCGTTCCACATGGAAATGTTTCGCCTAACAGAGGATGAATCTAACAACCTTCTGTGCGTTTATACTTCCCCCTATTGTCTAGACAGCAAACTGTGGATTAATGGATATGTTTTTAATAAGTTCGACCTTTTGGTTTTTGTCGGCAAAAT
>QILQ01000028.1 GCA_003233455.1 Candidatus Zambryskiibacteriota bacterium
TATAAAAGCGGAAAGGAGGCTAAGGCAAGTATGTTTGAATAGACAAAGTGCTGTTATAATACAAAGAGTATTCACTCTATACAGGGATGCTGCACTCCAAAAGAATATCTGCAGAGATATTATGATGGATTAAAGAAATGTGCTTAACTGTTTACAGGGAAAAGGGTTGACAGACTACGGGGGCAATATACCAAAATTGCCTGCATTAGATTGGAGAATTTTATCATTAAATATACTATACAATTGTCAAGTAGAGCGTATATAATATACATGGTATCATGATGAAAATTATATCGGGGGGGGTAATGATATTTAAATTGGGTGAGTTATTTTGCGGCCCCGGCGGGATTGGTTATGCAGCAAAAACTGCTAAAATTAATAATCCTGATTTCGCTGTTATACATGCATGGGCTGATGATTATGGCAAAGATACATGTGCTACTTATGGAAAAAATATCACGCACACTTAGGTACTGTTATTTGTCAAGATATTCGTAAATTAGATTGTGACCGTTTAAAGAAAATATCTGATATTGACGGTGTTTTTGGACATTTGTATTCATATGGGATAAAAGCTTTAAAACTCTTTAAACTGCAGTGGTTTCTTGCAGAAAATGTGGGAGGGTTAAGGAATTCAAATGATGGCAAAGCTGATAAATGAGAACGAGAAGTAGGTTATGGAATATCTTTTTTAACAAATGAAATATTTGAGGGAAGAGAACGGTTTAGTATTATTCCAGTTCTTAGAGGCGATCCCGAAAAGACGCGGTCTGAATGTTTTGGCTCATAAATTTATGTTGACATGGACATAAACCAATGGCGGGCTACTCCATTGTTGACACTCGTGAATGCAATTAAACATGCGACAGAAAAGTTAAATCGCAATGAGAGAAGTAGCACATACAGGCAACAAAGGCTATGAAATATATGGCCGACAAGGGTTTTAGAGGGTTTGTTGCTCCCGACAGACATCCTCTCGGCTGACAATTTGGAGGTTCTAATGCTCTACATTTCATATTCAAACCATTGTAGGGTTTTTGGATAAAGATGAATAGATTAGCATTAATTAACGAAAATATAATATTTTTGTTAATTAATGTGGGAATATCATAATTATGAATAGACCTTTGCAAAATAGCTTTCATATACAAATAGCGCGTCTGTATGAATTCAAATTTCAAGAATTCATTACTAAACTTTTTATGTTTAGATATGGTGCTGAGAATTATACGCCACCTCGTGATGTAAAAGACAAAGGAGCAGATGGCATAATAACTAAAACGAAGACTGTTATTGCCTGTTATGGACCTGAAAAGATTGACAAAAATAGATATATAAAAAAAATAGAAGATGACTTTAAATTATACTCTGACAATTGGCAGTCGAAGTATAAAAACTGGATGTTTGTCGCAAATAATGATATCCCTGAATGGGCTATTAAAAAAATCAATTCATTAAAAAAAGACAGCACCCCAGTTGGATTAAAGAATTTGTTGCAAATAGTTGATGAGTTATCAAGTTCTCAGAAAAGAGAAATAGGAAATTATTTAAATATTGGAACAGAGTTATTTGCTCAAGATTATCTAAAAGAAATAATTGAAGATTTAATTAAAAAAACTCCATTTACTGATGAAAATATTGAATATAAAAAACAGATATATTTCCCTGATAAAGTTAGTCTGAATTATAAACAAGACGATATAGATGGTATTTTTAGAGAGTATGATATTTATTTTGAAGATGGGGTTTTTAACAAAATAAAAGATCTGTTGTTTGGATACGAAGATGAAGATATAAATAAATTAAAAGTGCGTATCCTTAATGATTTCAATAATAAAAACGGCGACTTTAAGAGCAGTTTGCAACAACTAACAGAAAAGTATTTAGATAAATATTCAAGTGAAAATGATGACGATTATTCATACTATGTCATAGCAGTATTAATATACCTTTTCGAACAGTGTTTAATAGGAAAGAAAACTAAGGATGAGTCATGATATTGCCACATCCAGAAACCGATTTCTCCACAAATATATTAGTTGTAGCAACTGATATATTAAATGAGCTTAAACAACACAATAAGAAGGTGTTGTTAGAAAAAGTTATGCAATCTTTTCTAGATAAAGATATAAAACGCACACCTGATTTATTTATAAAAAGTTTGGTTTTCCTTTACAGTTTTGGGTTAATAGAATACGACAATTATAAAGTTAAATTAACACCAAGAACACCAAAACAACAAATGAACTTATTTGGATAATTATTATGATAAAACGATTATTTTCAAATACAGGTTTGCTCTTAAAAGAATATAAATTCCATCCGGGGATTAATATCATTTTAGGTAAGTATTCAGGAGATAAAGAAGCCAAGGGAGTGAACGGAATAGGTAAATCAACTTTAATTAGATTAATTGATTATGCTTTTCTTTCAGATAGTGCTCAGAAAATATTTTCTAATAAAAAGTATGATTTTCTAAGAAAAGATAAACACAGTATCATTTTAGAATTTGAAATTGACAACAAAACATATTTTATAAAAAGAGATTTTAATAAAAAGTCAAATATTTGTTTTGGAACATCATTAGACAAACTTGATGAATTTGAAAAAGCTGAATTCAAATCCATTTTAACAAATTTATTTTTACCGGTAGAAAAAGATGATGTTTTTTTTAAGGGCGAAAGATTTAGAACTATTTTCAATTTTTTTATAAAAGATGATTTAGATAGTGGAAAAAGATTTGAGCCTTTAAATTTTATGAAATATAAGGCAAGCGTAAAAGAACAAGCTATTTATAATTTTTTCTTACTTAATTTACCTACCAAGCATCTAATTAACTACAATGAGCAATCAAAAGAATATGAAAAGTTCAATATCGCGATAAATACCGCTGAAGATAAGATTAAAAAAGAAACCGGCAAATCAATTCAGGAATACAAAAGCGAACGTATAAATATAGACCAACGAATAATTTTGCTTAAAAATAGTTTAGATAATTATCATTTTATTGAGAAATACAAAGATATTGAAAAACAGTTGGTTGAAGTAACTAAGCTGATTAGCGCCAAACTTACAGAATACAACTCATTAGATAATAAACTGAATAAAATAAGGGAGAGTTATAGCATAACTCAAAATATTGAGACCAAAGAAATTCGTAAGATATATAATGAAGTAGTTGAAAATTTTGGCGACCTAATTGCCAAAACATTGGACGAAGTAATTGATTTTAAAAATAACATATTAGTAAACAGAAAAAGGTATTTGATACAAAAAGAAGGCAAACTGCAAAAAGCTATAAATGAAGTTCTAAATGACATTTCCAATTTGGAAATTAAACGCAGTAATTTTTATAAATTATTGGACGAAAAAGGGATGTTAGATAGTGTTAAAAACAGTTATGAAGAATTGATTATTGAAAAAACCGACTTAGTAAAAAACATACGAGTAATTGATCAAATTGATGAATGTCAGGAAATGCTTAATAATTTGAATGTAACAATTAGTGAAGTAAAATTATTAATTTCACAAGAATTAAAAAAATTTGAAGGTAAAGTAGATGAATTAAGGAAATTGTTTATTGATATACTAAAGAATGCCATTTTTGTTGATGAAAGTTATGATAATGCTTATTTTGATATAGTGCCGAAACCAACGGCAAATCGCAAAAAATTACCTTTTGACATTGAAATAGAAATACCCAAAGCTGATGCCTTGGGGCAATCAAGGTTGAAAATTGTAACCTATGATTTAATGGTGTTTTTATACAACATCATAAATGATAGGAAGCTGCCCGATTTTTTAATACATGATGGCGTTTTTCACGGTATTTCATTGAAAACAAGAATAAATACAATAAATTATGTTTATCATAAATATCTT
>QILQ01000035.1 GCA_003233455.1 Candidatus Zambryskiibacteriota bacterium
TTGAAAAATCTCATAATCTTTCAAAAAAAATAAAAGGAGCTATGATATATCCTTCTGTTATTGTGTCGGTGATGACGGTTATAGGTATTATTCTTATGGTTTATATGGTGCCAACCCTAACCCAGACTTTTAAAGGACTTAATATCGTGTTACCGTTGCCAACCAGAGTTATTATCGCTATTAGTGATTTCTTAAGAGCGAATATTATTTTAACTATAGTAGCGATATTGGCATCTATTTTTGGTATTTTAACCGGACTTAAAACAAGAAAAGGCAAGAATATTTTGGATTTTGTGATTCTTCATTTTCCTATGATAAAAAATATGGCAAAGGAAGTAAATGCCGCTAGGACGGCTAGGACTCTGGCTTCCCTTATTTCATCCGGAGTGGATATTGTTTCGGCTATCGGTATCACTGGTGATGTGGTTCAAAATCATTATTTTAAAAATTTATTAGAGGTTGCCGCCAAAAAAGTGGAAGTGGGAGAACTCTTATCTGCTTCTTTATCTAATTCAAAAAATAATCTTTATCCGATTTTTGTGGCCGAAATGCTCGCTGTTGGCGAGGAAACCGGCAAGATGACAGAAATGTTAGAAAATGTAGCTACTTATTATGAAGCTGAAGTAGATCAAAAAACGAAAGATTTATCCACTATCATTGAACCATTTCTTATGGTGCTTATCGGTATTGCTGTCG
The DNA here is from genome assembly GCA_003233455.1 of Candidatus Zambryskiibacteriota bacterium. Taxonomy (GTDB): domain Bacteria; phylum Patescibacteriota; class Minisyncoccia; order Phycocordibacterales; family WO2-35-19; genus WO2-35-19. Next base: position 697 of record QILQ01000035.1, read on the forward strand.
GTTTTTTCGCTATCGCTATGATGTTACCAACTTATTCTTTGGTTAATTCCATTCAATAGAATAGGGTTTTTAAATATATTCCTTTTCTTTTGTTTTCTAATAAGAAAACTTGTTTTAAAAAATTTTCAAATTTCTTTTTCCGTTTGAGGGGGAAGAGGGGAATTAAAGGGGTGAATTCTCCCTCCCTCAAACTCCTTATTTCAATAATAGCTAATCTCTCAAAAAATCTTTATCAGATAAACTTGCTGGAGTATTTAAAATTACAGGCGGTATCATTCCATTAAGGTATTCCAGTAATTTTGAAATTGCCTGTAATGAATCTTCTCCTCGTTCATCTATCCAGCTTTGGGAATAATCATAATTTGGTTTTTTATTTTTATGCACATAGGATAACGGAGCTATCGCATCATAGTAATATTGAGCACCTGACATCCATAACTCTCGTAACCACGACGGCATGTTGTCATAAAGAAATCTATTCAATGATAAATCTTTTGGATTCTTTATTCTTGTGTCGCTCGCTTGTTCAATCATTTCGTTGTTTTTATTATCTACGCCTTTTTGCAGCATATCCTTTCTTTCTTCTAAATCCTTTTTCCAGTGTTCCAAATGCACTTGTACTTCAATTATCCAACTAAATTTTGGAAGAACTTCCAATTGTCTTTCAATTTTTGCGTCATCAATACTTTTTGTTGTGAGATTTAATGATCGCTTTGCAATTCTTGTTTGGTAAATAACTACAATTAAAGCAATTGTATTAATAAATAAGGCTATGAGTGTTGCTATATTTATAAATGAGTTCATATGTTAGTCAGCAATAATTAAAACTTCTTTTGAATTTCCGTTGCTCAGGACGTACTTATAGTCCATTTTTTTAACTTCAACCTGCTTCCCGAGTTTGTTTAGCATCTCAACAAGCTCTTGAGTTGTTGGTATTCCGTCATCTCGATAAGAAATTACCAAAATAGAATCTTGAAATTTATTAAAAAGATTTTGAAAAGCATTGTGAATTTCACCTTTATTGCACCATTCATTTTTCCCATTCATAATTTTTTTGTGTTTTGATTTTGGATCTATTAAGTCAGCCCATTTATCATATTCCACGATACCTTCCAGAAAATGATAAAAATCAAAATAATTTAACCCAATACCTTTTGCTGAAATGTAGGGGGTATCAATGTATACAAGATCAGGTCTTGAATGGTTCCAGTCAAAAATATCATTTTGAAAAGCTAAATTATTCTTTTTGTTGTTCAAGACGGCATTGTTCGCTTCATCAATAAATTTCAAGAAATGTTTTTCAAAAGGAGTGTCCCATGTTTTTTTATTTCCAAAACTTCTTTCTACTTTGGCAGTACGAACGTATAAATTTTTACGATGAAAAAGGTTATACGGTCTTTTGATAATGCAAGCTTGAAATAAAGCAAAAAAAGCTAGTGCTTGTTTATATTTATTATCAAGCTGATGAATATTTGCAATTACTTGGTCAAGCCATATATTTTCTTCGTCTGTAAAATAAATGTCATGAAAAGTGTCATGTATAAAAGTAGGATAATTTATATCTTCATGTTTTCGTAAAATAAATTCTAAATCTTGTTCGTCTAAAAAAATATTATTGTTCTCAATTAGAGCTAATCCAATAATATAATTAAACTTCAAATAATCATTATAAAAAACTTGTTTACCCTGTTTTTTAAACATATAGCCAACACTTCCTGTTCCGCCAAAAGCATCTAATACGGTTTTAAAATTCAAATCTTGTGTTGCATAAGAAATCCAATCAAGAATTTTGTTTTTACTTCCTTGATAACGAGTGCTTGGGAATATTCCAAAATCGTTTGACGGCTCTACATTAAACAATGCTTTTTGTCCTGATTTTTTTAGTAAAGTTAAGCTCATAGATTCTTGATATTACGATATTGCAAATATTCTTTAAGATTGCAGTAAGGAGGTTTTGATAATCCGCCTCTTTCCGCCATATCTTTTGTCATATAATTCATCCAAAAATCATCGAATATTTTTACACCATGCTCTGAAAAAGGACCAAGTCCTTCTTTGAGTTCTTTTAGTTTTACGCAAGAGCCGATATTTTTTGTGTTTCCGCTTCCTGGTCTATCTTTTGCAATACGATATTTTTCTTGAACAATAAAATCAAAATCTCTCACGACCGACAAAATTTCTTCCAGATCGTCAATTGTGTAAACTTTATTTTCATCAATTGCTCCTTCTTGCTTTGTGTAAATAGCTCCTAAAATATAATGCTTCTTATATTCATTATATGGGAATGTGATATTCTTTTTTGATTTTCTATCTCGGAAATAGCCAGTAAAAGCCCCTAGCGTAAACCCTGAAACATCCCCGTTGTTTTTTCGGTAAGTACTTTTAAGATCAAGGGCGATTTTTTCTTTTTTTGGTGTGATAAAAGTAACATCTGGATAGTGATTTTGTTCCGCTGAAAAGATCATTTCATATTTATTTTCATCTGCAAATTTTTTAAGCACAGGAAACATCATCAGTTCAATAATTTTTGAAATAACTTTTGTATCAACAGAAATCGTGTAAATATTTTTTGCAATATCAATAAAACCTTTTACTGACCAATCTCCATCAGGAGTCTCTAGGATTTTCCTAAAATCTTCGGAATGTTTTGTTAGTTGTTTTTGAAAAGTATCTTGTTTCATATTAGTCATATTTTAAGTTGAAGCTATTTGCATTATATAATTTTTCCCCTTATAAATAAATCGTTTTCAGAGCGGAGCGGAGAAAACTCCTTGTATTCCCCTATAAAAATAAAGAAAAAGAAATTTGAAAATTTTTTAAAACAATTGGGCGATAGCCCAGAAAAGAAAAGCATATTTCATATAACGTTCCCGAGTATGCGAAGTCCCGCCCTTCATTTACAGTACAAACTCTCGTTTTACCACAAACCTATTTTACCGCTTCAAACCCCCAATATCAAGAGCGGGATTTGGGTGGAGTGAAGAAGAAATTATTGATTTTTTTCCTTAATTTAGGGCTCTTTTCAATTTTTTCGTCCCTCATGTTTTAGACACAGACATCTGTCGGTTTTAGTTAACTAATAATAACACTTGATTTGGCGATTTTCCATTTAAACCACAGTGAGCTAAATC
>QILQ01000004.1 GCA_003233455.1 Candidatus Zambryskiibacteriota bacterium
TATTTATGCTGAAATATGCGGCATTTTTATTGCTTTTTATCAACATTATTTTGTTGATAATGTGTTATTTATGAAGTCCGAAACTTTAGTAATATATTATCTTTTCTGTCATGCATTACCATCTTTTTGTAAGATGTATCGTCACCTGAACCAATACACAAAAACGTAACATCGCTTCTTTTTTTTAATATAAGAATAGCTGCTGCAATATATGTTTTATAATCTTTTGCTTTAGAAAATGAAGCCACCATACCAACAACAAAAGGTGTTTTAATGTTAAGCTTTTTTTTAACCTCCTCTTCTGGTATTAAATTATTGATTCTGGAAGAATCAAAACCATTATATATCACTTTCGCATTTTTGCTCTTTATTTTATATGCATTCAATCCGGCTCTGCTATTAGAGATTATGAGGTCAGAAAATCGAAAATTAATAATATCAAAAAAAGTTTTTATTTTATTTATGGGCGCATCGGTTATTTGATTATTTATCATTGGCACTTTCAAAAGCAATTTCGCCGGAACCGCATAAAACGCCACCATGCTTCCCCATACATGAATAATGTCCGGTTTAAATATTTTGGCTATTTTGTAAAACTCCCAAAATAAACGGGGGTCTTTTTTTAATCCTTTCCTTATGGTGTAATGGATTTTTATGCCCGTATCAAAAATATCGGTGTAATGTATATCCTCACGGGTTAACACCAACTCCATTTCGATATCAGGATATTTCTTAAGGCCTTTTATCAGCTCCACCAAACGGCGTTCTTTACCCCCGGAGCGGAGAGATTCTATGTAGAAGAGGATTTTCATTGATAAATTATGCATTTCCCTTCAACCATTCATCCAAAACAATAACGACTATATATAACACAGTAATATTTAATTTTTCTTTGATGTAGTTTCCATATCATTTTTAAATAACTCCACGAGTTCCTTACTAAATTCTTCCGCACCTTTGTTATTCAAATGAACTTCATCCTGGAAAAATTTCGGATTTTTAGTAAAACTCGTATCATGCGAAAAATCCAAAAAAGGAACATCTTGTTTTTTGCAAATCTCTTTTCCAATTTCTATTTGTTTCCATTTATTAAATTTTATCAATATTGGAGAAAAAACAACGTATAATTTTGCTCCTGATGCTTTTGATAACTCTACAAATTTTTTAAATGAATCAAATTTATTTGAATCTACCTTATAATTAGAATAATTTATTGTCCGCGGTACTCCATGCCATGTTTTATGTAAAGGGACATATCCTAAATAATCACCTTTTCTTTTTTTATTAAATTCCATATTACCAACTATAATTGTAGTTAGCTGAGAATTAAAAGGATATACTTGAGATAACAGCTTGTACTTTTCATAAGGTCCCTTTAAGTCTATAATAGGACGTATTTCTTTATGTTTTCTATAATACGGCAACAAGGCTGATAATCTATCGTAATACATTTGTTGTTTATCAAATCTTCCATAGAAATCAAGAATTATTATTTTTAGGAGTATATCTTTTCAATATAGCTTTTAGAATTGCCAAATGATAAAAAATGCTTTGACCGTCTCTACCAACATCATAAAATGTCATTTTGAGTGAATCCTGAAAAATAGTAGGAACATAATGATGATTAGCTCGAGAAGCGCCAAAAACTATAATATCAGCTTTTGTAGAATCTATGGCAAATGTTGTTCGATAATCAAGGCCCGAAGTTTCATTAAAATAGATATATCTTAGTGTTTTACCGATTAAAAAATCAGAAATTATAAGAATAATTATAAAAATGTAACTAATCAGTGTCAAAATTAAAAAACATGTTGTTATCAACGATTTTTAAAAAACATGTTCATAACTTTCTGTTTTTCACTATTTTTGAGTCTCTGAGAATCCAATATTTTGTTGCGTATTTTTTTTGTGCACAAATACGCTTCTCTGCGGAATGTAATTCCTGAAATTAGTACGTTATCAACAATTTAGCGGCTCTCCAAATGATAACTTTTGGTGTAAATATTTGGTTTTAAGCTACAATCAGTAGTATTTTTGCCACATGAATGAAGAGGTAAAAGAATTACGTACTTTAGTTGCAATACTTAAAAAGCAGGTTGAGATGTTTACACAACAGGTTATTGATTTGACTAAGCAGGTTAATGACTTGACCCGGGAAAATATTGCTTTACGTCATCGACTATCAAAATACGAACACCCCAAAAATAGTAATAATAGTTCTGTGCCACCTTCAAAAGATGAAAACAGGCCACGCAGGAGAAGCCTGCGAGAGAAAAGTGGATTAAAGCCCGGTGGTCAAAAAGGGCGGGAAGGCAAAACCCTTAGAATGGTAGAGACCCCGGACAATATTCAAAAACATATTCCTGAGTATTGTAATTGTTGTGGAGAGAGCCTCGAAAAATCCATATTGATACCGGTTGGCAAAAGACAAGTTTATGATCTTCCTAAAATTGAAATCAAAGTAACCGAGCATCAAGTTTATAAGAAACAATGCAGATGCGGTCATATAACCGAAGCTGAATATCCCCACGAAGCTAATGCCCCGGCAAGTTACGGAAATAATATTGAGAGCTTAATAGGATATTTTCATACAAGACAATATTTGCCTTTTAAACGAATGCAAGAAATGTTCCATGATGTTTTTAACACTCCAATAAGCGAAGGAGGATTGCATTATATTCTTGACAAACTTGTTACCAAAGCCAAGCCTGCCTATGAATTAATAAAGCAACGAATACAATCAAATACCCAATATGCTGTTGGAAGTGACGAAACCGGCATGAAGGTAAATGGTGATAAACACTGGGCTTGGACGTGGCAAAATGAGGAGGCAACATTTATTACCATAACAGATAATCGAGGACAAAGAACCATAACGGATACATTTAAAGATGGCTTTAAGAACTCTGTTTTGGTTCATGATTGTTGGGCTAGTCATTTTAATACTCCGGCCTTATCGCACCAAATATGTATTGCACATTTGCTAAGAGATATAAATTTCCTAAATGAACTTCATGGGCATAAATGGAGTATGGCACTAAAACTACTTTTCCAATTAGCTCTGATACATGAGAAACAAATGGATAGAGTGGATTATTATATTCCAAATCCACGAAGAATTAAAATTGAAAAAAGACTTGATTTTTTGATAAACTATGAATTACCTCCTGATAAGAAAGAACTGATAACTTTCCAAAACAGATTGAAAAAACACAGAGATTATTTACTTGTTTTTCTTTATCGGCCCGAAGTGCCGCCAGACAACAACGCTTCTGAGCGTGCAATTAGAAACATCAAAGTAAAACAAAAAGTATCCGGACAATTCAGGTCAACTAATGGCGCTTTTGGTTTTGCTGTATTGCGATCAATTACTGATACGGTCTTGAAAAATAATGTGGATGTTTTAAACTCATTAGCATTTATCGCAACTTTGGAGACTGATTAGTTACCCAGAATATAATATTTTCGAGTTTATGCCCGCTGTCCTCACTAAAAGATGCGGTAGAAGCTTTTATCATACCTGTATCGATAAAATAAATCTTACGGGGATTGATAAGTTGTGCCCTGTGGGAATAGGAGAATTTGGGCAGGAGCGATATAAGATAGGATTGCTCGAAGTAAGAAAAATAGTCTAAAAGAGTGGCGGTACTTTTAATACTTAAAACTTTCGCCAATTTACCGGCCGTTA
>QILQ01000040.1 GCA_003233455.1 Candidatus Zambryskiibacteriota bacterium
TCAATTTTACTCATAATCAATTGCCGTACTTTTTGTGCAGAGAAAATGAGCTTATTCCTTATGAGCTCATAACGCAAGAAGATTCCAATCTTGTTTACTGAATACCATGAATTTGAATTATTCTGTTAAGATTGAAACTTTTGCAGAAAGGCATTTTATAAAAAGTTTTCAGAAAAAATATAAAATACAGTGGGATTTTACTTTGCGCGCCATTGTTGCGGAGCTTGAGCGTATTGATACATTGCTCCTGACCGACAGAGCGGAAACTATTTGTGATGTTGGCGATATAAAGATTATCAAGACTAAGTTTAAAGTGGCAAAAACCAAAGTATCAGCAAAAAAATCTGGCAATAGATGTATCGTTGCATGGCATAAAGACAACCAACTTGTGTTTATTTTATTGGTATATGGAAAGATAAATCTTAATGGAACAAACGAAACCGCTGAATGGAAAAAGATAATAAAAAACAATTATCCTCAATATAAGCATTTATTTTAGATTTGATGTTCTTTTGGTACAGACCAAAAAGCTGGAGGGGGATTTATCAACATTAAAAAAAGCCTTTAATGGCGAATTATAAAACAACAAAATGTATCAAAATGGCGCATAAAATAAGGGTTTTTGGTTAAAAATAGTTTAGTGTAAAAATGTTTTAGACACTAAATCATAAAATATAGCTAATTATGAATAATAAAGAACAAAAAAGAATATGATGAATTACTTAAAGTTACTCAAAAAATTGGAAAAGTTATCAAAGAAACATCAACAAGGTCTACTCTTTCATATTAAACCATTAGAAACTGTTTCTAGAGTTTTAAAATTTGATTTTATTATTATCATTGATTATAATTTGAGTAATGGAGAAGTTTAAAACTATCGCAAAAATAACAGCCGCGTTAAGTGTCCTGCTTGTGCTCGCTGTAACATTTTATATTGTCTTAAAACCCGATTTTTACGCGGGGCAATCCGAAACTATTATCGGAAAACCTTTGCCTCTTAGGGAAACAAGCACAAAACAAATTAGCAAAATTGAATATCGGTCATACCTTGAAGTGAATGGTTTGAGCGGATTAATCCCGCTTGCTATTCCTATCATTCTTTCTTTGTTTGGCTTTTGGGCATTGTTTTGGAAAGCCAAAACCGGTAAAGTTATAATTTGGGTAAGTGTGATTTTACTGATCCTATTTTCATTTTTAGCTATGTTTTCAATAGGATTGGGCTATATACCCGCTGTAATCGCGATGATAATAGCGGCGATATTTAACTCTTTTTTTGCCTAAGGAGAAAATAATGCTCGCTACCGATAAAATTTGCGATTATCCCGAGATTAAGTAAAGGTTGCGGAGATTTTTTCTGCATTAGAACAAGCTGAAGTTTTACATCGCATTTATCCTATCGGTTCACATTTTAAACAGGTTACGCAAAAGCCATCAAAATATTTTCTTTTAACATAAATTTATGAATGAAGCAGAAACAAGAGCCGAATATATAGACCCAAAGTTGAAACAAGCTGGCTGGGGCGAGGTGGAAGACTCAAAAAGCTTGCGCGAATTTCGTATTACTGACGGTAGAATCCAAACTGGAGGAACACGAAGCAAACCTGAAATTTATGAAATATCTCTAAAGACTGGAAAAGAAGGAAGTATTGTTTACTTTCCTACAAGGTTAAACCTTGGTAAATGGGAATTTAGAAAACTGAGATAAGTTTTATCTAATTAATTTTATAAATGATATGATTTTAATATGATAAATGAAGAAAAAACATCTACTCAAATTTCTGAGGAAAATAAGCCTGAAAATTTAGTCGGGCAGGCAACTCCTGAAAAAACTCCTAACACAATTACTCCTCCATCCAAAACCAACCCAATGTCCGACATTGGACAAAAATCTGAACCTGAACCAGCGGAAGTGAAAATTTCAACAAATAATGAAATAAAATCTCCCGAACTAACAACAAAATTTGACTCCGTCAAAACTTTTCCAGACAAACCAATTGCAGAATCTACACCTGCAATTCCACTTCCCAAAACTCCAGTTTCTCAAAATAATTCTTCTTTGACACAAAGCTTTGATAAAATAAAGCCAAATTCACCCACCACGGTTTCGCTAGAGGCGAATAAGGCAGGTGTTACAATAGAAAAACACGGGAAGGATGTGACTATCACCGAAGTAATGCCTGTTCAACAAGCTCAGGATAAACCTACCAAATCAGAACGAAAAAAAGATACTTTTCACTCAAAATCATATCTAAAATCTCTTTTGCCGAAATTGAAGGCAAAATTAACTTTTCGTACTGAAAAACGATTATTTAAAATTATAAAAAAGGAATTTCCATTTCAAATTATACCACACTTTTCAAATTACAATGGGCACCATTGTAATTTGAAATTTTGTAAAAAAAATATTTTATGATATATTGAAAATATATGAAAAATTTTATTTGGATAGGCGGAATAATTATTGTATTAACAGCTCTTATGTTTTGGGGAGTGAAAAAAGGAACAACGGAAATACATCCTTTATTTAAAGTTGGCGTTGTTAATTCTTTAGATCATATAAAAGGTAATGCTACTTCGTCTGTTGTAATTGTGGAATATAGCGACTTTCAATGTCCCGCTTGTCGCACTTATTATCCGGTAACAAAAGAATTGATAGCGGAATTTGGAAATCAAATCGCTTTTGTTTACCGTCATTTTCCTCTTACCAGCATACATAAAAATTCTGAATTTGCTGCTCAAGCGGCGGAAGCGGCGGCTAAACAAGACAAATTTTGGCAAATGCACGATCTTTTATTTGAAAAACAAGATGAATGGGCTGATGCGACCAATGTTAAACCAATATTTGAATCTTATGCTACTCTTCTGGGCATATCTGTCCCTCAGTTTAAAATTGATTTGAATTCAAAAAAAATCAAAGATTTTGTGAAAGCTCAGAGGACACGTGCCATCAAATTGAAGTTGCAAGGCACTCCAACTTTTTTTGTAAATGGCAAACAGATTAAAAATCCAACTTCAGTTGAAGCTTTTAGACTTATAATTAAAAACGCTATAAAAAATCAAACTAATTAACACATTGACTTTCATTTTATTTTTTTTAATGTAAAATAAAATTATGAATTATCTTGAAATTTATTTTGTCGTGGTTTCCATTTCAACTATTATTGTGGCTGTTTTACTGGTGGTTGTTCTTATATATATTCTGGCAATACTTTATGATATAAAAAAGCTTTCAAAAATTGCTAAAAAAGAATCAGAAATTATTGCTAAAGGTTTTGAAGTTGGAGCCAATATTTTAGGAAGTCAATTTTCTAATGAAGCGGCCGGATTTGTTAAAACTGTATTTGCTTTATTACTTTCTCATTTTGTTACAAAAAAAGTAGAAACTAAAGTAAAAAAAGAAGAGATTGAAAACGATTGAAATATAAAGAAAAAAATTGAAATTATAATATTTATCTGGTATCAACTTTGGGGATAAAAAACAAACCAAAAATGGTGATAACGCCTAAAGCGGCAAATAATCCCGCGTATGAAGTAAAAAGAAGCATTATGACGGCAAAAGCGGGAGCTAACAAATATGCCAAAGGTCTAGTTATACGAAAGAAACTTATAACATTGGCGTCTACATCTTTAACATGTTTGAAAAAATAACTTTCACTGCTTATTTCCACAC
>QILQ01000013.1 GCA_003233455.1 Candidatus Zambryskiibacteriota bacterium
CTATTTTTAAAAAAGCTTCCCCTTACGAAAAATATATTGAAGCCTATAATTATTTGCTCAAACTTGCACTAACAACGCAAGTATTAAAACCGGAAAATATAAAAGATGCGTCTGTTTCATATCTACAATCAAAATTATCGTTTGAAAAAAGCAAAGACTCTAAAGATTATCAGAAGCAAACAGCTGCTTACAACAGGCTGACGCAATTAATCGTAACTAAAAAAATTACGGCTCCACCTGAATTGGCTAACGCACAGGAAAATTATTTTCTGGCAAAACGAAATTATGAGCAATCACTTAAAAACAGGACTATTTCAACAAGAAATATGCCGAATGTTTCCAACAAAAAAGAAATTTATAAAAAGTACATAGAAACGTATAAAAAATTGTTAGATACAATGCACGGAGATATGAAAGGTGAAACAAAGACACCCGAACAACAAAAGGCATTTAAGGAATATCAACATTGGAAAAAAATGTATGAAAAAGCTATCCGGACAAAAAATATTAAATAATTATAATAACAAACAGGAGAGACAAAATGAACTATAATACCAAACAATTCGTTTTGCAAATAACAAAATTTTGGAAATCGTGGATAATATTAATTTTGCTATTATTCATTTCACCGGTCAAAGCTCAAATAAGCGGATATCTCGGTAATGAAAAACCGGTGTATGATTACTCAGGTTTCAAACCGATCTCACCTAAATTATTTGTTAAACAAAATTTTAATAAGCTAAAAAAAGAATATCAAATTGACCCCCCTACTTTGGATAGAGGTTACAGAATAGAAATAGTTCCGGCAAAACGTAAAGGATTCAGACCGTCGGTACGGACAAATCAGTTGTATGCCCAATTGGTTGAAGATGCTGCTTTGGAATGGGCGAAACAAAATAATTATAAAGTTTACAGGGAAAGCGGATATGAAATAGTTCAAAAATTAGGCGACGGTACAGAAATATCTGTAAATATAGTCCCGGGGTTTTGGGGACCTCCGGCTAATAAAACAATAGAACAAGATTTCAAAAACAAACACCCCTACCTATACACAAATGCAATAAGTGATTATAGTTTAATCAACAAACGTTATTCTACAATTCACGGACTAAAAAGCTATGAGTCAGAAGTATTAAGCATTTCCGACAAGAAACTGATTAACGAATACATAAAAAAAATAGGTGAATTAAAACAGGCAGGCAAATTAAATAAGAAGCTGGGAATTGAAACTTTAAAAAACTTTTCAAACCATTATGACGGAGAGATCGAAATAATAACTTCTAAATACGGCGAAGTTTCCGGAGACTTAATAAAATATCAAAAAGATAAAAAAGGAATTAGTGCAAATCTAATGCCCTTAAAATTGATGATGAATTCTATGCTTTCTTTTTGCGACCAAAAAATAAATGAAGCAATAAAAATATTTATGGCTCAAATAAAAAAGTAATCTTGGTATAAAAAAGAATATCTAAACGGGAGAAATATTATGTATGTAAATTATTTAAAATCTTTACCCCCAAAAAGAAACTTTGCTATTAAAATTATCCTATTATTGGCTGGTTTAACTTTTATACCTCTCCAAGCACAAAACAATGGATGGAAGACAGCTAAAATAGTACCTGGTAGTAAAGAAATTAAAATAAATGCTACTCCAAATTTTTCAGGATGCTTTACAGTAGAAACTTACTTCCAGAAAGATTGGTTTAGATGCGAGGACACTAAACGCAAATCAAAAATGAATTGGGAAACTGTTTGGAACAAAGTTCACAAAGATTATGATTTTACAATTTCTAAGCCTGGATATAGTTATATAAATTTTGAATCAAGAGTACCAAAAGATGTTTTTTATTACGGTGATCCAACCGTTGGAATAAGTATGATGGGTAAAGACGGAAAATGGCAGAGTATATGGATGGGAGGCGCTATCTTTTCTTCTAACTATCATGGAGGGAAACTCCGCAGTAATAGCAAATCAAATATTAAATATAAAATTAATTCTGATGGTACCTTAAAAATAAATGGAGCAATTCATTTTGAACCTGGGAAATATAGAGTAACAATTGTTTCTGCAAATAGATTTAATAGTAACACCGGAGAAAAGACTTATGTAAAAAGTAGTGCAAATGCCAAAATATATTTTATTCCGGATGGAACAATTGTTTCGGAAAAACCAAATGCACCAAATCTTAAATTTGAATGGTCAGTAAAAGGAGATGTGCTTGTTGACGGTCAATATCCTGTATCGAACAAGGTTACCCCAACAAAAGGTATGTCTTTTTCATTCGGTAACCAGGGCGGTAGTATTTCCAGAGGTTTGACAATTATCTCAGGTGAAGCAGGCGCAGAAATTACTGTTGATGATTTATATCAGGAAAAAGATAAAACTAATGAGAATTTAGATTATATAGTCGATAAAATAACATTTGTTCCAAAAGTATTTGGAAAAGGTCTTTATGTTGTAGCTGTAGCGGCAAAAGGAATTTGGTCAACGCTATTTAGCCCAAATCCTGCAGTAAGAAGTTATCAAAAAGAACAATGGCAAAATTTTAAAAAGTACAGTTGGAACAATACAAAAATAGTTCTGACAAATTATTGGAATGCCGGGATAAATACCGGTTTACCGGATTATGTACCAATTTTTGGAGGGAATATCTCTGTGAGTTCTATTTCACAAGATGTAGTATTAAATGCCGGATTAGCAAAGGTGATGGCTAAAATGACTGTTCTGCATAAAGGATTTCGTAAATTTATTAATGCAGCAAAACACAAAACCTTATTCGGACATAGTATATTTGGTAACAATTATAATCATGTAATTAATTCCATTGTCCCCTTAGTCAGTGATACTAAGAGATATTTGCCATATCTTCAAACAAGACCAAGCAATCTAGAATCACCTTCCACTGTTTATTTATCAAAAGAACAGGCTGGTTGGAGAATATCTCCACAAAGTACAGGATATTTGGATTTTATTTCTGACGGAAGCGTGAAATTATATGTTGACGAAGGTCAATTTGTTGTTGATAAAATTTCAGGGTTACAAAAGAGAATTTATACATCAGGAGAATCAACTTGGATTTTTCCACCTAAAAGTAATGGCGGAAATGATGCAGATATAAATAATAACATTGGAAAGAAAATTCACCCAACAGCTGACGCCTATGTTTATGCTTATAATTACCGCAACTGGAACCGTTCAAATCGAGGTAAATATGAGCAACTTGTTGCCGGATGGAATCCGGTCGGAGGTGAAAGCAGAATTTATATAAAATTTGATTTACCAAATATGAGTCCTTCAAAATTAAAAAAAGCGGTCTTCAAAATTTATCATACACTTACATCAGGTAACAGCAATATTGAACTTGGTATTTATCGCGTTACGGATCCTTGGCAAGAAGGTACCGATACTTATCATTCGGGACAAGTTGAAAAAGCAGCACTAAACGGTGAAATAACTTGGATTAATCAACCCACTATAAACAGCAACCCAATAGCTGCATTTACTCCCGGCACAGAAACCTCTGACTGGATATCCGTTGACATTACACCATTAGTAAAACAATGGCTTGTAGGTTTCAAAAATTATGGATTTGTAATTAGACCTAGCCGACAATCAGTTTACAGATTTTATTCCCGAGAATGGCAAGACGCTAGCAAAAGTCCGGTACTTGTTCTTAACGGCTTTTCCGGGATTAACAATAATAATCTTTCCGGCGGCAAAACAATTTCACTGCCTACAAACCTCTGGCAACCCCATACTACCTCTCAAGGCAGATACACAAAAACCATCAACCAACTATGTATCCGGTCGATGCAACCAGGAGGTGCTTGGTTTACAACAGCGCGTACTTACCAATTTAACAGAGATTATACTGTAAGTTTTGATGTGAAATTGAACTCAGCCGACAACCATTTTCCTGTTCTTTACAGCGATGGATTTGTTTTTGTAAATATAGATTGGGGAAGAGACCTGAGTCATTATCAACCAGGTTTACCTTATGGACTTAAAAACCATTTGGCAAATCTTGATGTTGGTCGTTGGTACAAAATTAGAGTAGAAGCACATCCGACAAGAGGAA
>QILQ01000020.1 GCA_003233455.1 Candidatus Zambryskiibacteriota bacterium
TTATAAGGTACTGATGTAAAACTGAATAACATATCGCAAACCGCTGCAGTGAACTATAATTGCCGGTGCGTCCAAGCCGCTGAGTTCGGACCTTGGACGTCCGTAATCATGTTGTGGCTATGTAAGTGTTTTCTAATCCGAATGTTATTGGTTGTTGAAAAGTATATTTCTTGCTTTTTAATATTTTATATAATAGTTTACTTGTAGAATGGGCAATCTCTTTTTGCCCTTCAGGTGGCAATATTAACACATAATTGCCGTGTTAGTGCAACTTGAAGTAAGCTGGTGCTCCTGCGTTGCGTTGCCTGCACTTATACGCTGCTATTGCCACTAAAGCTGTCCTTAGTGCGTAAGGTTAGTTATAGAATTGTGTAAATGGAAAATATAAGCAATTATGTTTATACCGCCAATTTTGCGGTATAATAACAATAGAATATATGCAAATGTTCTGCCCAATGCAAAAGAAAGAATGCTACAATGAAAAATACAGGGAATAAATGTGAATAAAAAATAATTTTTATGGCTGATTTTATTGAGGTATCTTTACACTATGGATAAATTTTATAAAATACCATCTTCGATACAAAATTTATTCGACAATAAAGTTGAATTACTGCCTTCTGTTACTGAACTTTTTGAACTTGAATTAGCTTATCTTGAATATAAAACGCTTGGTGAAAAAGAATATTTGAAAAGAACCGCATATGCGAAATCTTTTAAAGGAGAAAAAAGCTTGCATTTTTTAAGATATTCTGAAATATCTGAAGAAGTAAGTAGAAACAGAACAACAACAGTCAACTCATATTTTAAGAACGGATTATTTTCGACGGGATACGCTACACATAGCCTTTTCCCTTATCGAGGAAAATTTCATCCTCAATTAATAAAAGGCTTAATAAATATTCTTGGAATAAAAAAAGGAGAAACCATTCTTGACCCAATGACAGGAAGCGGAACAACTGATATTGAAGCGTCTTTACTTGGAATTAACTCGTATGCTATTGATATCAGTCCGTTTTGTCAAATGATGACTAAAACAAAATACAATGCTCTAAAAATTGATTTGAATATTTTGAATAATATTAAGATCAATACAGATAAACTTTTTAAATATTTCGGACAAAAAAATATATTGCAAAAAATTGAAAACATTGAAACAGGGAAAAAAGAAATATACGAATTGGCTTTATTGGCGTATTTAGATGCTTTGGGATATTCAAAGCGTGTTGTTCGCTCCAATCACGAACAGTTATTTGATAAAGTTTTACACAGATATATTGGGACTGTAAAAAACCTTTTATCAAATAAATATTTTGATAATACCGATTTAGGAAGTCTTACTGTATTGAATAATTCAGATGCTTTAAATACTGAATTACCTGATAACTCAATTGACGGAATTATAACATCGCCACCATATTCTTTTGCTATTGATTATGTGGAAAATGATAAAGATCAATTGGAATATCTTGGATATGATACACAACAATTAAAACAAAAACTAATTGGTTTAAAAGGAAAAACAAAATCCGAAAAACTTGAAAATTATTTCAAGGATATGGATAAATTTTTGTCCGAAGCGTCAAGAGTTTTAAAAAAGAATAAGTTTCTTGTTATTATCATTGGTTCAAATACAAATCAAACAGGTGGAATAAGACTTGAACAAAATGTAATAAATTCTGCTGAAAGGTATAATATGAAGTTAGTTAAAAGTATTTTGAAACCGATTAAAGGAATGAGAAATACAATGAAAGAAGAATATATTTTAATTTTTGAAAAGGAATAAGTATGAAAAGAACAACCGAAAATAAATTTCAAACGGTAATACAAAAAAATACCTTCTATTTTTTCAATCCTAAATTTGAAGAAGATTATGAAGGATACATTAACTCGTTAAAGGAAACTCTGTTAAATGTAAAAAATAGAATTGAAACGGAAGGTTTAAAAAAAGAAATTTTTGAAGATTTAATTTCCGAGAAAGAAAACGGCTTAAGAGCATTACTGGCTCTCACAGGATTTTCAAACGAATATTTAAAAAGACTTACAACAATAATAAGAATAGTTGATATTCCAGAATTAAACAAACTTGTTTATAAAGAAAAATGGTATAATGAAACTAATCCTGATAATATACAAGAGTGGTCGGATAGTAAAATAATAAGTCTGATTAGAAAAAACGAATTTTTTAAAAAAGGTTTGGTAAACATATTTTTTGAAGGTGCATCAATTCCTTTTCTTGCCGATACAATTTCTTTGTTTGAGTTGAAAAAGTTAAGTATTTTAAAATTAAAATTTGAAATGCCTGAAATGATAGATACTTTAATTCGCTATAAGGAAAAAGGTAGTTATTCGGGTAAAAAAGGAAATAATCCTGAAATTATCGTTGAAGATATATTAAAAAATCTTGACATAACTTGGGAAATCGGAGATTTAACTGAATTAATTGATAATGCCCCTGATAATAAAAGAACAATGGATTTTATCATTCCTAACAAGAAAAATCCAATTATTATTGCCGAAAGTTCATTTCTTGCAACAACATCATCAGGACAAGGAGATAAATCAAAAACAGAAATTTCAATAGATGCTTTAATAAAAGAACATTATCCTAATGCTACATTTATTGGTTTTGTTGATGGTATAGGTTGGTATGTTCGTAAAGGCGACTTGAAAAGAATGGTAACTGCTTATGAAGATGTTTTTACTTTTCACAAAGACGAATTGAAACGTTTTGAAAAATTATTAATTGAAAAGGTTATTAAAAAATGAGCAAAATAGAATTTGAAATTAAAGGAATAGGGAAATTAATCAAAGAAGAAAAGTTAAAAGTTCCTATTTATCAAAGGCCATTGGAGAATTACTCAACGATTTAAAAAACGCTATTGACAATAGTTATGAGGAATACTTTTTAGGAACGATTGTTTTAACAAAAATAGAAGATGATGTGAAACTTGAGATTGTTGACGGACAACAACGAGTAACAACAATTACTATTTTCTTTGCAGCATTATTGAATTTTTTTGAAGATAAGAATGATAAAAACTCAATTAGCAATGATTATTTAAGTAGTTGGGACAGAGGAATTAGTGATAATATACCAAGATTAGGATTATCACTTCAAGATAATGAATTTTATAAGAATTATATTATAAACCAAGATTTTGAGGCTCAGGTAACAAAAGAATCTCATCAAAGAATTAAATCGGCTTATACAGAGATAGTAAAGTTCAACGAGAAACTATTAGAACTTAATAATAATGATATTAATGTATTAAAAGATTGGGATAATTTTATTTTAAATAATTTAAAAGTTGTTGTAATTACAGTTTCAACTGATGCAAACGCATATACGATATTTGAAACACTAAATGATAGAGGAATAGAATTAGCACAAATAGATTTATTGAAAAATTATTTATATTCAAAAGCGGGAAATCGATTACAAGAAGCACAAAATTCGTGGGTTGAAATAACATCAAAAATTGAAGCTGAAGCTAGTGAAAAAATGCTACTTACATATATTCGTCATCATTGGAGTTCTATTTATGGATTTGTTAGAGAAACAAACAAAGAATTATATTCAAAGATAAAAAATGGAATAAGTAACTCAACCCGAGTAATTACTTTCTTAACATTTTTAAAAAATGATATAGATAAGTATTTAGCAATTTTAAATCATAATTTATCTTTTTGGGATGATTATGATCCAAAATGCAAGGATTATATTGAAACATTAAATTATTTTGAACTGGCGCAGTATCGTCCGTTAGTTTTAGCAATTTTAAATAAATTCGATAATAATGAGATTAAAAAATCCTTAAAATTATTAGTTTCTTGGATAGTAAGAAATTTAATTATGGGGAAATTAGGTGGTGGAACATTAGAAAAAGCATATATTAAAAGTGCTGTAAAAATTTCAGAAGGAGAAATAACAGATGCAGCAAAATTGCGAGATGATTTAAAGGTGCTAATTCCTTCAAACGAAGAATTTAAAGAAGAATTCAAGATTGCTTCGGTTAGTAGAGCAAAACTTGCAAGGTATTATTTAAGTGCTATTGAAAATTATAAACGAGGTAAAGATTGCCCCGAACTTTTAGTAAATACAAATTCCGATGCTGTTAATCTAGAACATATTTTGCCTGAAAAGGATAATGATAATAATTATTCTAATTTTAAAGAAGAAGAGAAAAAATCATATCTTAAAAAAATTGGCAATTTAACATTAATGAAAACGAAAGAAAATAATGATTTTAAAAGTTCTTCATTTGATGCGAAAAAAGAAAAATTCAAAGAATCTGAATTGTGGATAACTAACATGATTAATAAAAATTATGATAAATGGAATGCTGAAAACATAAAAAATAGACAAGATCAATTAGCAGATTTAGTAGTTGAAACTTGGAGTTTAAATTTTGAATAAGATGAATAATGAGCTAGAAAAATACACAAATCAAATAATACAAGGTGATTGTTTGGAATTATTTAAAGATATTCCTGACAATTTAGTAGATATGACTTTTGCCGACCCGCCATTTAATTTGAAAAAGAAATATACCAGTTATAACGACAGTTTGGAATTTCAAGAATATTTGAATTGGTGCGAACAATGGATTTCGGAAATGGTGAGAGTAACAAAGCCTACCGGTTCCATATCCTTGCATAATATTCCCAAATGGTTGACTTATTATGCTACATTTTTGAATAAGTTTGCTCATTTTAAACATTGGATTTCGTGGGATGCGCCAACAGCACCGATGGGAAAATCGTTGCAGCCGGCTCATTACGGAATTTTATTCTATGGTAAAGAAACGAAAGGAACAAAAATTCATGAACTTCGTTATCCGCACAAAAGGGATAGAAAACAAGGTTTTTTGTTAAAAGATTACGGAGGTAAAAAAGATAAATTACATCCTTTCGGCCCTTTAGTTTCGGATGTTTGGACAGATATTCACAGAATTAAACACAATAAAAAAAGAGATCCTCATCCGTGTCAATTACCTATACATTTATTAGATAGATTGATTTTGCTATCAACTGATGAAGGCGATATTGTTTTAGACCCGTTTTCGGGAACAGGAACAACAGCTATTTCCGCAAAACGATTAGGCAGGAAATATATAGGCTTTGAATTGGACGCAGAATACGTTGAAATATCTAAAATAAAATTAGAAGTTGTTGAACCTAATTTTAAATTAGATAAAAGCTGGGTTAGTTTTTATTTGAATGATCTCATTACAATAAGAGATAAAGATTGGAACAAACTCAAAGAATATTTCATTGTTCCCGAACCGATGAGAACAATTGATTATAAAAAAACAGTTTTAAAAGATAAGAAACTTATTCCAAAAGAAAAAGAGGTTATTTATGAAGTTAATAATATATGTAAAATAGATGAAACGAGGAAAAATGGAAAAGTTATTAAACAAATTGAAACAATAAAAATTGATGCTAATAATGATTTTAAAAGTGAGAGAAAAGTGGTGATATAATGAAATATACTGGGCCCTCCTGTCAAGACATATTTTAAAAAAGTTTAAGGTGTATTCTTTATGCCGCATTATCCAAATCTTCTCTTTCAGAGAATGATTCATACATTATTTCCGGAGTAAGGTATTCAAGTGATTGATGAAATCGTTCCGTATTGTAAAACATGAAATATCTCTTAAATACCTTCCTTTAACTCTTTTGCCGTCTCATATGATTTTAAATATATATCTTCATACCTCAAACTCCTCCATAATTGTTCTACATAAATATTATCCAATGCCCTGGCTTTTGAATCCATACTTATCTCTATATAGTGTTCTTTCAACACCTCTGTAAATCTATCGGATGTAAACTGTGATCCCTGATCCGTATTGAATATTGCAGGCTCTCCGTAAACTTCAATACAGA
>QILQ01000024.1 GCA_003233455.1 Candidatus Zambryskiibacteriota bacterium
AACCGCCCAAGAAAACGATTTGGAGGTCTTACCCCGGTCGAGGTATTTTACAAGAAGACGGGTGTTGCAATATATTCTTGAATGTAGCTTTGTATTTTTTGCAATTTTATTATATATAGTGTATATTTTTAAGTGCTTAAGGCATTTTTTTTATTCGTAATTTATAATTATTTCATTTATTAAAAACAAATTATATGCAACGAGACTACCCATTAGAAAGAGTAAGAAACTTCGGAATTATAGCCCATATTGATGCCGGCAAGACCACTGTCTCCGAGCGTATTTTGTATTACACAGGTAGTCAACACAAAATTGGAGAGGTTCACGAAGGTGAGACTACTACTGATTGGATGGAACAAGAGAGAGAAAGAGGTATTACCATTACCGCTGCCGCGGTTACTTGTTTTTGGGCGCCTACATATTTAACAAACGCAGAAAAAGAAAGTCCGCCAACTGGCGGAAAATATCGTCTTAATATTATAGATACTCCGGGGCATATTGATTTTACGGTGGAAGTGAAGAGATCAATGCGGGTTTTAGATGGCGCTGTTTGTGTTTTTGATGGAGTGGCTGGAGTAGAACCTCAGTCAGAGACTAATTGGCGGTATGCGGAAGAAGCAGCTGTGCCTCGTCTTTGTTTTATAAATAAACTTGATAGAACTGGCGCCAGTTTTGAAAAATCATTCCAGTCAATTTTGGATAGACTTTCTAAAAAAGCGGTTAGATTGCAAATTCCGATAGGTGAGGAAGACAAACATCAAGGACAAATTGATTTACTGAGAATGAAAGCTTATAAATTTGAAGGTCAACTTGGCAGTGATGTTATAGAAATAGATATTCCGGAGGAGTTGAAAGCGGATGCGGAAAAATATAGAGGAGAGTTAATAGAAAGAATTGTGGAAAATGATGAAGAAATGATGAATAAATATTTAGAGGCTGAAGAAATACCAATAGAAGATTTGATTAAAGTTCTTCGTCAATTAGTGATTAAAAATGAAATTTTTCCGGTTTTTTGCGGTTCCGCTTTGAAAAACAAAGGGGTGCAACTTGTGTTGGATGCCGTTGTTGATTTTTTACCTTCTCCTTTGGATATGCCGGCTATTAAAGGTATTGACCCGAAAACCGGAGAAGAAATAGAGCGTCATCCTAAAGATGATGAACCTTTTTCAGCTTTAGCTTTCAAACTCCAAGTAGATCCTTTTGTGGGTCAACTTACTTTTTTTAGAGTTTATTCTGGAAGCATTGAATCCGGTTCTTATATTTATAATTCATCTACCGGAGAAAAAGAAAGACTTGGGCGTATTGTGCGTTTACAAGCTGACCAAAGAGAAGAAGTTAAGAAAGTTTTTGCCGGAGAAATAGTCGCCGCTGTTGGACTCAAAAATGCTAAAACTTCTCATACTTTTTGCGATGAAAATAATCCTATTATTTTGGAAGAGATTGTATTTCCAGAACCTGTTATTTCTCTTAAAATTGAACCCAAAACAAAAGCAGACCAAGAAAAAATGGGGATGGCTCTTAAAAGACTTTCAGATGAAGACCCGACTTTCCGAATTAAAGCGGATAATGAAACTGGCGAAACTGTAATTTCCGGTATGGGCGAGTTGCATTTGGATATTATTGTGGACCGAATGAAAAGGGAATTTAATGTAGAAGCCAATGTGGGTGCTCCTCAAGTATCCTATAAAGAAACTATTACCGGTACTGCAGAAGCCGAAACAAAATATATTAAACAAACCGGAGGTAGGGGTCAATATGGTCATGTCAAACTTAATATCAAACCGCTTGAACCAGAAGTAGAAAACAAAAAGAAACAAAAAAATATTCATCGCAGTGAAGGATTTGAATTTATCAATTCTATTAAAGGGGGTATTATCCCCGCCGAGTTTATTCCGGCTGTTGAAAAAGGAGTTAAAGAAGCAATGGGGCGAGGTATTGTGGCCGGCTATAAAATGACTGATGTTTCCTGCGAGCTGACTTTTGGTTCTTATCATGATGTTGATTCTTCTGAAATCGCTTATAAAATCGCCGCTTCTCAAGCTTTTCAAGAAGCGGCCAAAAAAGCCAAACCGGTTATTTTGGAACCTATTATGAAATTGGAAGTAGTGGTGCCAGAGAAATTTATGGGTGATATTACCGGACATCTTTCTTCTAAACGCGGATTAGTGGAGGGTATAGATGATAGAGTGGGATTGAAAGTAATCCGAGCCAAAGCACCTCTTTCCGAACTTTTCGGCTATGTTACCACTTTGCGTTCTATGACTGAAGGTCGTGGCAACGCTAATATTGAATTTGACCATTATGCTATTGTTCCTCAAAATATAACAGATTCTATTATTGTTTCTAGATCGTAGATATATGTGTCTGTAATTATGTCCGCTCTTACATTTTACACAAGTTTGATTTTTTTGCCGAGAGCAGAAGAGATTTTGTAAATTGTATCATAAGAAAATCCGTGTTTAGTATTTTCAATACGAGCAATCATTGATTGAGTCATGCCTGCTTTTTTGGCTAGTGTTGTTTGAGACATTTTCTTTTTAATTCTAGTTTCTTTGATTTGTTTCTTTATTCTCATTTGTGCTAATTCTGCATTATAAGCATTACGAAATGTTTTGGATTTCATATCTTTTTTAAATACTTCTTCAAATGTGTAGAACTTATGTCCTTTTATTTTTTTCATATTATTTATTGGTAATTAATTTATAATATTTTTCTGCAAGTTTAATTTCTTTTGTTGGTGTTTTATTGGTTTTCTTAATAAATATTTTTATAAAATATATTGAATTTTGGTGAGTAAAAAATATTAATCTATATTTCTGTATCCTTACTTCTTTTATCTCTTTTCGGAGTTGTTTTACATAAACTGAATCAAAACTTCCTTCACTTATTGCTGTGGTGGCGACAGCAATTTTTCTTCTAATTTCTATTGGTAAATTGTTAATAATTTTATCCTAAAAATATGCCATAAATAAGTATAGCAAAATTGCTATATTAATGTCAACAATAAATTAATCAATATTGAGTTTGATCATTATGCTATTGTTCCTCAAAATATAACAGATTCTATTATTGAAGCGAGATCATAAATATATATAATATAATATCAAATTCCATTTTTTATTTCTAAAAAATC
>QILQ01000051.1 GCA_003233455.1 Candidatus Zambryskiibacteriota bacterium
CAAACAAATTTTTCACCGTAAAACAGTTTCATGAGCACTGGACCAAGGTGTCATTTGAAACCACCCATCTAATACATACCAACCCCATAGGGAACAAATCGCGCAAAGACCCGGTGTAGTTCAACACCGCATTCATGCTCGGTCGTGCCGATCGCACGAATGCTTAGTTATTCTACACAGTTTTTTTACCTAAGTCGTTTTTTTATATCCATTCTTTGATGTAAAATTCTAACGATTTCAACAATTTCATTTTCTGCTTTTCTGTAAAAAATTAGATGAGATTTGATTTTCGTTACTCGATAATTTTTTCGAGTTTGCTCTGCCGATTTTCCAGTCAAATAATTTTCGCAATAAATTCAATCTCTCCAATTATTAAATCCTAATATCTGTCAGCTTGTTTCTTTGACCATTTATGGAATGTATAAACCCAAATACCATTTAAATCATCAATCGCTTGTTGGCTTATTCGATACTCTTTCTCACTCATAAGTGTTGGCGATGTAATTCAGTCAGATTTTGTTTTGGCTTGAAGTTCTCAACAAATCCACTTTGCTCACCTAATTTAAGAGCTTTAATTAGTTCTCTTTCTTTTTTATCTTCAGTTTCTAACATCCGTAATGCTGAACGAATTACTTCACTTACTGAACTATATCTTCCGGATTTTACTTCGTGATTAATAAATTTCTCAAAATGATTTCCGAGTGATATTGATGTGTTCTTGCCCATTGCGACTATGTTTTACTTAAATATACCAAATCTTGGTAACGTAGCCAAATTGCACATAACATCGTCTCGTATATGAAAAGTAGGCGATTTCGAAGCACGAAATTTTCGGTTAAGCACAAAGTTAGATGCGAGTCAAAAGCTTTGTGTTTATTACTGTTTCGCCTATTTTTATATACATTGTGTACCCATGCTGGGCACACACACCGCATTCATGCTCGGTCGTACTGACCGCACTAATGCTTAGTTATTGTAAAACGCTTTATTTGATTTACATCGCCTACGCCTAATAATAGACGAAATTTTTTTATTCCGTTCTTTACTTTCTCACACTAAATTCTAACTGTATTCCATAAGGCGAATCATCCCACCACCAAAAATCTTCTTTTTTAAGAATTTGACTTTCACCGTCGATAGTTATTTTTAATTCCGTTATATCCTCTTTTTTAGATTCATCTGCAACAATGATTTTCATTGTTATTAAGTCAGTATAATAATCTTCAACTTTCACTTCGAAAGGTAGGGAAGGATTTTCGACTATAGATTCAAAATAGCAACCTAATTGTTCAGGTATACAATCCTCGCTGTAAATTATATATTCAACGTTATCAGTACCATTGGCCTCAAAAATAATAGTAGATGTTTGCCTATTCTCTTCTTTTGAGCATGAAACTGTAAGTAGTGTGATAACAAATAAAATGATGAGATTTATTTTCATATTTTTTTTGGTTTTTCTCTCATTCTCTCTTAGTAATAATTTTTTTTTAGGGCAAATGTTTTACAACGACTGAGCTGAGCGTAGTGCGGTAATAAGGAAACTTTTCGTTTCCGTCTGCGAACGAAGCTAAATCTATAAGATTTAGCGACTTTATAAATATACACAGACCTTTCGGATTAACCCTAAAGTCCGCATTACGTTTAGGTTTTGTTGTGCTTAGTTTTCTGCTATGTTTTCCTTTAATAGGGCATTTATATCTTTTAAGTTTGCATAATGAGCATTTGTAAGAAGCACAAAGCCAGAGCCATCAATAATGTCAAAATAGAAAAAAGAAGAATATCCAACATTAGCCCCATCGTGCGATATATATTTCACTTTTTTGTTTTTATTATACTTAAGACCCACTCCTAAGCCATACATAGTTAACTTTCCGTCTGATGTACTTGTGGGTTTTGTTAATAAAGCAATTGATTCTTTGGTCAAAATTGAAGATTTTTCATCATTCAATCCTGCCGATACCTCTAACAATAATTGTGAATATTCAAAAGAGTTAGTCCATAAGGATGCGGCAGCTTCTTGTGAATAAACTCTAAACCCTAACTTAATGGGTTTTCCATTTTTATAACCGTATGCTATATCATTCACTCCGTCAGGGGATAAACCAAAAAAACTGTTTTTCATATTTAATGGCTGTAATAACTCTTTTTGAATAACAGTTCTGAATAACTCTTGTTTAGTATCTTTTATTCCTTTTTGCAAATAACAATAACCGCCACCCGAATATTCAAATTGGCTATTTACTTTATTTTTTATTTTTATTTTTGGCTCCCAAAGAAATGTATGTTTTCCTTCTATGACATTTTCGATGGTTGGTATTATCTTTCTATTAGGCTTATAACCTAGAAACCCATGAACATTAATACCACCTGTATGACTTAGTAATTGCGAAATTGTAGGAATCGTATTTGGTTCTGACTTAAAACCTTTTAACTTATTGGTTTTTAAATAGGCATTAATTTCATTATCGAGGTCAAATATTTGATTTTGAGCATTTATAAGAAATAATAATGCCGTCGGAAATTTACTTAATGATGCTGATTGGAAAATAGTCTTCTCGGTAACCTTATTTGAACCACTACTGATTCCAAATCCCTTGCTATAAACAACGTCACCTTTTTTTATTATACTCAAGCTTGCACCAGGTATTTTAGATATTTCCATTAAACTGTCTAATTTCTTTTCTTCTAGTTTACTCAATTGACAATAGACTGGAATGTAAGTTATCAGAAATAAAATTAGGGTAACTGTTCTTTTTTTCATTTTTTCAAATTAAGCACAACGTTGTTGTATATGGTTTGTTGCGTGTTTAAGCACCTAATTTAGCAAGTATAAACCAAATAGAAAATTCGCGAGGATTTTCGTAAGTAGACAAAAGAACCAAGCAATAAATTATATACGGTGTGTGTGCCCAGTATGGGCGTCTTTTATTTATCGAAAGGTAAATAATTCATTTAGAGGGTGCAAGTCCCTTATGGGCAGGGGTAACGCCTTGAACCATTAGTAAGCTGCAAGGGTGGTAATTGTGAGGTTA
>QILQ01000016.1 GCA_003233455.1 Candidatus Zambryskiibacteriota bacterium
AGGGAGAAAAAGAATTCCAAAGCCAATTAAATCAAATTGGATTCAATTTAAAGACAAGATTTATGATTTAGAAAGTGAAAAGAGTCTTACAGCAACTCCAGAATATTTTGTTACAAATCCTATCCCATGGGAAGTTAGTGGTATTTCATTAACTCCAAATATAGATAAAATCTTTGAACAATGGGTTGGGAAAGATTATGTTCAAACACTTCATGAAATTATCGCATATTGTCTTTTACCCAGTTATCCAATACATAGAATCTTCTGTTTTATTGGTTCGGGTCTTAACGGAAAGAGTAAATTTTTAGAACTTCTAAGAAAATTTGTTGGGAATAAAAATTGTTGTTCAACAGAATTGGATACTTTAATCTCAAGTAGATTTGAGATAACAAGACTCCATAAAAAATTAGTTTGTCAAATGGGTGAGACCAATTTTAATGAAATAAGTAAAACTTCAATTCTCAAAAAATTATCTGGAGGGGATTTGATTGGTTATGAATATAAAAATAAAGATCCATTTGAAGAAATCAATTATGCAAAGATCTTGATCGCTACAAATAATCTTCCAACAACAACAGATAAAACCATTGGTTTTTATAGGAGATGGGCAATAATTGATTTTCCAAACCAATTTTCTGAAAAGAAAGATATACTTGAAGAAATTCCAGAAGAAGAATTTTCAAATTTAGCAACAAGATGCATTATAACTTTAAATCAATTACTTGAAAAGAGAGAATTTCATAAAGAAGGGTCTATTGAAGAAAGAACAAAAAAATATGAAGACCATTCTAATCCTATTGAAAAATTTATGAAAGAATTTACTGAAGAAGATGTTAATGGATTTATTTGGAAATTCGAATTTATTAAAAAATTAAATGATTGGTGTAAGAAAAATAAGTACAGAGAATTTTCAGATGTTGTTTTAGGGAAAATAATGAAACAAAAAGATTTTTTTATAATTCAAAGAGATACAGATTTTCTTTTAGATGGTCAAACAAAGAAATTAAGAGCTTGGAGTGGAATTAAATGGAGGGTTTCAGAGTAAAATCACGGGTATAACAGGTATAACATGCAAACCCCGCTTAATCTTCCGTATAGAGACTAAGTGAAATCGGGTGTTATACTTGTTACTCCTGTTATTTCAAAGGGATTCCACACGAAATCAAGGTGTCGAAAAATAAAAAATGACTAAAATAACAAAAAAATGACAACAAAAAAAGAAAACGATTTAGAGGCTAAAATAAGAGACTTTATTAAAAAAGAGGACTCTTATGAGGTAAACACCCATTACTGTTACTACAGGGCTTATATCGCCCAAATTTGGCTATCTAAGGACGAAGAACTATTCAAAAACCTCTATAAGGAATACACCCAATATTTTATCAAGCAATGGGAAAAGGGAGGAGACAAAAAACAAGTAGGTTTTTGGTGAGAATATGGGTCAAGCAGAGTGCATTAATATTTTTGAAGAAAAGAAAGAGGAATGGCTATCCACAAAAGATATGGAAAAAATCCTAAACCAATCAAATTCAGTAATAAACAGTTCAGTAAAAAGATTATACAAACAGAAATTGGTTTCAAGGAGAAAGATAAAAATCGGGTGGTATTCGATTTTTCAATATAAATTAAGGTAAAATCAATATAAATTAATTTAAAATGGATAGAATAATAAAATCAACAATAATCGTATCAATAATAAGAATCTTTGATATGATCACAACATACATGG
The DNA here is from genome assembly GCA_003233455.1 of Candidatus Zambryskiibacteriota bacterium. Lineage (GTDB taxonomy): Bacteria > Patescibacteriota > Minisyncoccia > Phycocordibacterales > WO2-35-19 > WO2-35-19. The sequence continues at coordinate 1,730 of QILQ01000016.1, forward strand.
GAGTGACAAAATTCGGCATTGAGGCGGAGTTAAACCCCCTCTTATCACTCCAAATGGGTATTTTTGGAAACATACTAAATTCTCTAATATTCCACTACTTCCTAGGCATTGCCCTTGTCTACGGGGCGTTTTGGTTAATCGATAGAACGGATAAAAAAAGGGAAAAGGCGGGAAAACGCCCGACGTTCAACGGGGCAAAGTGGTCATTAATCATAATATTTTCCTTAGCAGTAATAAATAATTTGGTGCAATACTATTTCATAAAATGAGGAAAGAAAATTTAAAAATTAGTTGGGACAACAAATGTCAATTAAAAATCCTATCAAAAAGTTTAAACCTAACACTTGACGAATCAATAAGATTTCTTATTCAATTTTATAATCTGTATAAAAAACCGAAAGATATATAAACCTAAATATCCTATAAATCCTATGGAAAAACAAAAGATAATCGTAGCAAAAATCTCAGACGACGGAAAACAAAAAAGATTAACTATCCCTAAACAAAAAGAAACAAAAGATTGGGAGAAAGGAGATTTAATTAAACTTGATAAATTGATTGAAAAAAAATGAAACAAAAAGAAAAACAAAAAAAAGATTATGATGGATATGAAGATTATTTACCTTCAAGATGTCCTCATTGTGGATTAGATTTAGATGAACATGATGGTTCAGGTTTTTGTCCTCCTGGAACAGAAGAAGCTGGAGGTAGAAGATAAAATGAAACTCAAATGTAAAAAATGTAAACACGAATGGGAAACAAAGTCAGAATTAAAATTAGTAACCTGCCCGTCATGTCACCTAAAAGTTCGGAATAAAAAGGAGGAAAAAGTAAATGACAAAATATAATATCACTCAACCAACCCAAAAAGATATGGACTATTTCATTACAAAAATGTTAAGGAAGAATAAGAAAGAAAAAAAGAGTGCGGGAATTAGAAAGAAACATAAAGAAATAGAAAAAGAAATATCCGCATTCATAGATAGGAGGTTCTTATGATCCCGAACTCAACACAAATAAAAATCTTAACCGACGACGTCTTCCGCGAAGAATGGTTCAAAGAAAACCTTGGAGTAATAATGGTAAGAGATAAATTAATGACCATGGAGGATTTAGAATGAGTGGTTTATCTCCTAACTTGGGTTTTGATTATTTTATTCCAATGATCATTGCGGGAACATCATTTGTATTTTATTTATTTTTATCTGTAGCATTTCCAAGATTTAATGGTAGAAAAGAATTATTAGAGAATAAAAAAGACATGGAGGATTTAGAATGA
>QILQ01000008.1 GCA_003233455.1 Candidatus Zambryskiibacteriota bacterium
CACAAATCAGTACAAATTAAAACTTGCGAACTTAGCGATACCATTACGTTCTTTACGCCTGCCTGTCGGCAGACAGGGTTAAAGAAAAATGGAATTTAATTTAAACAACAACCAAATAAACAAATCAACGCATCATCAAATTAACAGTTTCAAGCAAAAACAAAAATTAATTACCCACTATATTTAACATAGAGCCTAAAGTTTATTATTTTTATAGGATGGAAAAAACAATGGAACAACTACGTTATCCTATAGGTAAATTTACTTGCCCTGAAGAAATTACCAAACAACATATCACTAAGTGGATTGAGGTTTTGGAGACTTTGCCTAAACGTTTAGAAATTATGGTTAAAGACCTTTCCGTAGCCCAATTGGAAACACTATATCGCCCTGATGGGTGGACAATACGACAAGTAATTCATCATATCGCCGATAGCCATCACCATAGTTACACACGATTTAAATGGGCTTTAACTGAAAACAAACCTTTGATTAAAGCTTATGAAGAAAAAGAGTGGAGTGATTTATTTGATGCGCGAACAGCACCAATTCAACTTTCTTTAGATTATTTAAAAGCACTACATGCTAAAATAGTGTATTTGCTCAAAGGACTTTCATCAGATGAATTACAAAAATACTACCTACACCCAAAAGGAAATGTAGAAGTTACTGTCGCAGAAAATATTGGTAAATATGCTTGGCACAGTAACCATCATTTTGCCCATATTGAAGGTTTGTTGAAAAGAGAAGGATGGTGATTAAAATTCAAATTCGATCTAAAGGTTAATGGATTTGTTTTTTATAAACTCATGAACAAATAAACCCATAAACTTTTTACTTCTAGCTTTCTGTTTGAATAATTTATCACATCATCCCTCCAAAGAAAATAGCATTCATCAGTACTGCTTAAATTTATAAATTGTAAACTTAAGAGGTATAAAAATAATTGCTGGTACGAGCCTACTTACGAAAATCCTCGCGGATTTTCTACCTGCCTACCAGGCCGGCAGGTTCGGTTTTTATTTGCTAAATTAGGTACTTAAACAACGCAACTAATCATACACAAACACGTTGGCATTAAAAATGCCCCAATAAGACCCTCAACATATTTTCTAAAAAACTATGAGTATTTCTGTGAATTGACAATTCAATAAATTACATATTTTAAATTTTCATTTTAAGTAACAATAATTAAACTATATCGTCTTCTCTTTAAAACACACTTGTAACTTTATAGTAATGATTAAAAATATATCACCATTTCTTTCTGGAATTGTAATGATTATATTTATAGGTATTATAATGCAGATACCTTTCGATAGAATCATTACAGAATCACATTTTTCAATTTTTCAAATTGAATATCTTGTATTAGCTGTTAAAATGTTATTAATTTTCTTATTTAGCTTGATACTTGTAAAAAATCTAAAAGAGAAGTCGCTATCTGGTTTGAGCTCAAAATATAAATGGTCTTTTAAATACATTAATTTAATACCTTTTTACCTTTTCTTACTAGGTGTTTTATCTTTTATAAGTGAAGACCATTCAACAATAAACATCTATAATTTATTGTTATTATTAATTGCGTGCTTGATGGTAGGTTTCGCAGAGGAGTTTACATTTAGAGGTTTCTTACAACCTCTTTTTATAAGAAAATACATCTCGCATAAAAACGGTATCTTTTTAGGGGTATTATTTCCTGCTTTATTTTTTGGTGCTTCACACTTGCTTAACTTTACGGTTAACGATAACATTCCTCAAGTAATCGGACAATCAATTTATGCTACATTCATTGGATTCTTTTTTGGAGTAGTCTTACTGAAAACAAATAAATTAATACCACTGGCAATCACCCACGGGCTCATTAATTTTTTCTTTCTAATTAGTTCGCTTCCAAATTTAAATAATAAAACTGAAATCAATAACGTATCAACAATAGATATTACTCTAGCAGATCAAATATCAGCTACTATCGTACCACTCTTTATTTTTCTACCATTGTTTATTATTGGTCTTATATTACTTCGAAAAATAACTAAGGAGCAAGTTCTCGAAAAAATAAATCTTTAAATCAAAACTATTTTATGAAATTCAAATTATTTTTTATCAGTATTCTATTAATACCCTTTTTTATTAATGCTCAAAACAAAAATTCTAATAGGAAGTTAAAACAAGTTATTGAAGATTTTAGAACATCAATAATAGAACATAATGATGTTGAAAAATTTAGCAATCTATTTTTGCACGACTCTATTACTTGGTCTGCTATTTTTAGCAATAAGACAAAAAAAATGGCATTAAAGCAGATGCCAGATTTCACCTTTCATTCAACTAATTATGAAACATTCTATGAAAATTTAAAAGAAAATACTGAAGAAAAATTTTACGAAGTAGAAATAAATGAAAGAAGTGAATTCGCTACTATATCTTTTGATTATACCTTATCTATTAACTCAAAAATTCAAAATTGGGGAACTGAATATTGGTCACTTATTCTGATTAATGATACTTGGAAAATAACATCGGTAACTTGGACTATGAATAATGAAGAAATAGAAAAATGTCCATTTTCAGATGATGCCGCATTTAGATTTGATTAAGACAGTATTCAATATAATTTTTTAATAAGTCCAATAAAACTTAAGCTGTATAAAAACAATAGCCTAAATAGTAGTAAATATGAACATTGTAGTCCGCAAAAACATTAGTAGTAAACCTGCCTGCCTGCGGCAGCTACGGTGTACCCACATCTTTTATAAGTTTTGTTCCTTCAATTATATATGACAGCCTGTCCAGGCCCCGTTTTAAAACGACCATACCGGGCGGCCCTTGCGAGTCATATCCCTTCCATCCCCCAATCCGCCCAACGACCCAAGCGGCCCACTTTGTTCGTCGGGGGTCATGGTGG
>QILQ01000047.1 GCA_003233455.1 Candidatus Zambryskiibacteriota bacterium
TATCAATAACAAAAATATCAATCTCCTCATTCAATCCTTTTTCTCTTAAAAAACGGTCTATCGCGCTTGTTTGAAAATACCCTATCTGCTGACCAGAAGCGGACTGTCCATACGCGGTTATTAAAAGACTTTCATATACCGAAAGGTTAATATCTCCTTTCAATAAAGAGAGGTTGGGGTTTGCTTTCACGGGCAAAAACTGCGCGGTCAAATCAATATCCGACCCGCCTTGCACAATCCCTTTTAGCACATCGGCAATGGTTTTTTCACTATCGGAAAAAAGGTGTTTTCTATAGTAGCCCTCGCCCATGGCAAGTCGGCTAAGATTGCACTGCGGGTCTAGGTCTATCAAGACGATTTTATACCCTTTTTGGGCAAACGATACGGCGCAATTGAAAGCAAGGGTGGTCTTCCCCACTCCGCCTTTATTGTTAGAAAAAATGACTTTTTTTGTGCGAGGAAATTTCATGTTTATATAATATCAGTAATTACGGAAAAAATATATACAATCCTACAAATCTCCACCAAACGCTTTCCTCAACACCGATTTCTTTAACCCCCCCTAATCATCAATTTTCTGCTGATAAATCCTCCTCCAGCTTTTTGGTCTGCTCCGACAACTCATTTAACTTTTTAACAATTTGTTTTTGTTCGGGCTACGGGACTTGGACTCGAACCAAGATACCGCCCTCCAGAGGGGCGTGTCCTACCATTAGACGATCCCGTAATAGTAATAAAATAACAGATAAAAATTATTATACAAATGCGTTACAAAAATTTAAAATATAAATATTATTTATTTTTTAAACAGGCTTCAATAAAAGCGGTAAATAACGGATGTGGATGAAGTGGACGAGCTTTAAATTCCGGATGGAATTGAGAGCCAAGGAAAAATGGATGAATAGATTTTGGTAATTCAATAATTTCCTGCAATTTACCAGAAGGAGAAGCACCGGAAAATATCATTCCATTTTTTTCTATATCTTTAATATATTCTGGATTAACCTCATAACGATGCCTATGTCTTTCAGAAATATTTTCCACATTATACGAATTATAAGCAATTGTTCCTTTTTTCAAAACTGCGGGGTAAGCTCCAAGACGCATAGTGGCTCCGTATTTTTCCTCTTCTAAAAGTTTTTTTTGTTCTGGCATAATATCAATAACAAGATGAGAAGATTTAGGATTTATTTCCGCTGTATGAGCATCTCCCCAACCAACCACATTTCTGGCAAATTCAATAACCGCAAGTTGCATACCATAACATAATCCAAGATAAGGTATCTTATAAATTCTAGCGTATTTTATAGCCATAATTATTCCTTCTATACCATTTTCACCAAATCCTCCCGGCACAATAATGCCATCATATTTTTTTAATTCAGAAATTTTTTTGGGATCTGTTTCGTATTCTTTGGAATTTATCCAAATCAACTCACTTGAAGTATTACTCCAATATGATGAAAATTTAATCGCTTCAATAACGGAAACATAAGCGTCAGATAATACAAAATCACCGGTATCAAAATATTTCCCAACTATCGCAATTCGCAATTTCTTTTTTGCACAATTTTTTTTACGAACAAAATTTTTCCATTCTTTTAAAGAATTCCCGTTTGTTTTTGATCGCAAGTGAAAAGTTTTAAGTATAATACTTCCTATTTTATCTTTTTCAAAATTAAGAGGAACATTATAAATGCTTTTAATATCCGGTGCTGAAATGACATTTTCCGGCGCAATAGCACAAGCCATTGCTATTTTTTCTTTACGTCTGTAATCAAGCAGTTGACTACCTCTAGCGATAATAATATCTGGTTGAACACCATAAGAATTAAGTTGACGAATCGCATTCTGAGTCGGACGAGTTTTCATTTCACCAAGAGATCCTGGCACTGGCAAATAACTGACCATAATAAAAATAACATCTTGAGGATGTTTTATTTTAAGGATGCGTGCCGCTTCAATAAAAAGAATATTCTGATAATCTCCCACTGTGCCCCCAATCTCAATTAAAGAAATATCAGACTTATGTCTATCAGCCGCTTTTTTTATGCGTCTTAAAATCTCTTGAATAATATGAGGTATAGCTTCAACGCATTTACCATGATAACCTAAATTTCGTTCCTTTTCTATAATATATTTATATATCATACCCGAGGTCATATAATCACCATCATCTAAATCTATTTCTAAAAAGCGTTCGTAATTACCCATATCTTGGTCAGTTTCAAGTCCGGAATTTAATACAAAAACTTCACCGTGTTCTGTCGGATTCATATTGCCGGCATCCACATTCAAATAAGGATCAATTTTAATGGGATTAACCTTAAAACCTTTGCTCTGGAGTATCTTGCCGATAGAAGACGAGGCTATCCCTTTTCCCACTCCGGACATTACTCCTCCCACAATAAAAACATATTTATGATTTTTTTTCTTCATACCTTTTAATATAAATGTTCACTTGCTAAGATATCACAATTTCAGATATTTACGAACCGCCAACAAACTTGAAATAGCCCCTATGGCCACTCCGGAACCGATAATAATAAAAGTGATTTCAAAGAAATTGCCGAGATAATAATCAAAAATATTAAAACCTATAAAAAAATTTTGAGTGAGATTGCCTAACCAATAAGAAATAGGTAAAAACAAAAATATAGTAATCAGTCCAGATATGAGTCCCACTATAATTCCGGTTACTACAAAAGGTCCCCTAACATAATTCTTGCTGGCACCCACAAGTTGCATAACGGAAATTTCTTCGCGGGATATATAAATAGCCAGACGAATGGTATTGAGAGTAATAATAATAGAAATAATAATCAGAGCTAAAGAAATAATCAGACCAAGACGATTAGCTGAATTTATAATCCGAGAAAGTCGGTCAATAGCGGTCCGATTTTC
>QILQ01000019.1 GCA_003233455.1 Candidatus Zambryskiibacteriota bacterium
GCTGCATCTATTTTTCCTAAACTAATTTCTTCACCATTATCTTGCCTATCAACGAGTTCTAAGGCTTCATGTGTATAATCTATTTCTCCTTGAAGTTGATTTTCAATTTTAGGTAATGTGGTTTGTGTTTGCTGTGCTTTGCAGGATTGAAACAAAAACAATGTCAATACTGTTACAATTTTTAATGCGGTGGTTTTCATAACTAATTTTTTATTTTAAAATTCATAGCTTTTGTTTTAAAATTTATTATTTCTTACCTTTTCTATTTCTATAGTATCTTCTGTCCCTTTTTAACGGTATATTAAACGTACTGAATTTTTTACCTATCACAGTAAATCCTGGAGCGGTAGTGTACGCTTTATATCCTGCATGTTTAACCGTAACCATATATTTGCCTGGTTGTAAATATATTTTATACCGACCGTAACTATTTGTTTTAATTTTTTGAGTACGACCTTTGCTCGTGAAAATTATTTCTGCATTTGGTATTTTTTTGCCTACGCCACCATTTGCCGTTTCTTGATACACAAAACCTTGGTTGCCACCTGTAATTAATTTTAGGTCTTTGTACTGATTTTTTTTGAGTTCAAGGTTTTTTACTGTATTGTTTTTGGGGAGATTTATCTGTGCGTTTATACTAAAAATACTTAGCGCAAATAATGCAATTACTAATGTTGTTTTTGTTTTTAAATTTTTCATTGTTTATTGTTTTTGTTAATTGTTTATTATTTTTATTTAATGCTCGTGTTGCATCTCTTCCATAAAATTCATTTTTGTTGCATTTGGGAGCGTTACATTATAGTTCCCGTATTCATATTTTATTTTGAACTTGTTGCCAAAACTGAATTCTAACAATTTACCTGAGGGACTAAAGATGACAGTCATGCCTTCTGGTCCTATAAATTTGCTACAACCTTCTATAGAGTTATATTTAATTGTTGTTTTATTAAATTCTTTACGGGTTTCAAAAAATTTGGCTCGCCAATTGATAGCAAAATCTATAAATGCAGGTAATTTTGTATTCGCTATTGCAATTTCATTTAATTCGGTATTTGACGGCATTGGAATATTAAGTCCCCAACTTTGTGCCTCATTTTTACCTAGAATGAAACCTTTTCCTAGTTCCATAGCATTCATTTTTTGCCATCCATGTGTAGGCGTATTGATATAGGTGTAGCCTTTGTCATCATAATACATTACCTGGCCAATTACGTCTGCTTTAACCGCTTTGGTTTTATCATCGTATATATATTTCATTGCTGCTACTCCACTACTTTTTATAGTTGCTATTATTCCATTTGCTACAATAGACACTTGTTCTTTATGTATAGATATATGCTCGTCATTTAAATTTAAAGATGCTTTTAGAGTTAGCTTTTCCCTTGTCCCAACATCTTTTATAGCGATATCCTGTATCGTTACAATAATACCAAACTCATGGTCTTCAAGAGGTTCGACAGTTACTTCATCATTTTTTACATCTGGCAAAAAACCTCTGCGGCTTAATACCAAAACGTCATCTACTTCAAGGCTAATACTCATTTTTTTTTCTAAAAACTCGGCTCTAGTATAACCAATGAGTTTTACTTTTAGGGTTAAGGTTTCGTCTTTACCGTCGCCAAAATCGCCAGTTATTGGGTAGTAATCACCTTGTTCTACAAGTTTGTCATTTTCAGGGTTTAGCATATCTATTACCTCAATGCCGTGTCTTGGGTCGTCGGTTTGTAAGTGGAGTAATTTAGTTGTAGTTTCAATTGTATCTTTTGAAGTGTCAGGTAGATTAGCGGGTAAGTCCTCTCTTAATTTTACTGGTATATTGGTATAAGATTTTTTAGCGTCTAATCCTTTTACAGTTAAGTTTTCATAAAATTTATCAAAAGCTTTATAGGCATCGTCAGTATTCACAGAATACAACCATGAAAAATAATGACCATTGGTGTGTATTTTTTTCATAGATTCGGACAAATCACTTCTTATTCCGGTTTCACAGGCACTAAAAATCCAAATTTTATTGTCTAATTCTTTGTATGTATTCCCAAAAAATGATCCTTTTAAATAAACTGTTTCTTTGTTCCAAGCGATTAGTCCATCAAACTTCCCTCCATATTTTTCTAAAATCTTCTCTTTAAACCTTGATTTATTCCCTTTAAATTTAATTCCATGTTTAATATTTGTGCTAATTAAGGTTGTACAAAAATTACTATCTCCTCCACTTATAATTTCTACTTTCCCTTCTTTAATGTATTTATTTCGATTACAAAAAACTGTTCCATGTGTAGATAAGTGTACTAAATCATATTCTTGAAAAGTTAAATAATCATTTAAAGTGAATTTGTTTTTTATAAAGGTTGTATTGTCTTTATAATTCCTGTTCTTTTTTAAATATTCATAAGCTATATAACCATCATCAAGTTTACCAAACTCTTCAATATATGGAGAAAGTATTAGGGCTTTCTTTTTTTGACGTGCATCATCAGTTCTGTCACTTGCTATTACATCAATCGATTCTTCACTTTCATTGAAACTAGTTGATAAAAAATTTGTGTTAAAACTCAAGAGAGAGGAAGGCTGCGTATTTAATGATTTACTCTTGTAACCACTCCCACCTTTGGTTATACCCTTATTAGTGATGTTTGTATCTAGTTCAATAACCATAGGAATACTACCTTCTATAAAAAACAGAATAGAATTTATATTTGTACTAAAAATATATTTGTACTAAAAATGGTACCTTCTGGTAAGGTTTTCGCAATTTCATCTATACTTTTACCATCATCAGCTAACTGCTGCCCTTGTATCATTATATCCCAACTTTCACCCAATGCTTTATCGGTTAATACTTTGCTTATCATTGGGTCAACATAGTTTTTTTCTGAACAAGCAATAAGAAAGAGCGAGCTTAAAAAAAGAATTGTAATAGTCTTAAAAGTATGTTTATAGTGCAAAAGCATAGATTAGTTATTAATAGTTACAAACTCTACACGTCTGTTATTGGCTTTACCTTCTGGTGTTGTATTATCGGATACCGGTACGCTTTCGCCTTTACCTTCGGTTTGCAATCTATCTTTATCAATACCAAGTCCAATTAATGCGTCTTTTACTGCATTTGCTCTTTGGGTTGATAGTTCTAAATTAGCGGCATCGGTACCATCACCATCTGTATGCCCTTCGATTGTAAATTTTAAGTTACTGTGTTGCTCCATCATTGTTGCTACACGATTAATAACACCCATAGATTCGGGTTTGAGCGTGGCTTTGTTTATATCAAAGAGGATTCCTCTGGTTACAAATGCTATAACTTGATCGTATAGTTTTTTACCGCCTTCTGCAACTCGTATGTTTTTTATTGATCTTATATAACCATCTTCATAATAGCTGTACGCATTTATAGAAAACATATGTGGCTTAAATTTTTCGCCTAAATTGGGAATATTATACTTTTAGTGAGCGTTTGTTAAAGGTTATGGCAAAATGCCGCCATACTGGTTGCTCATCTAATTCTTTTTCTTCGCCTTTAAAATTTTTGTTTATGCCTTTAATTACGCCGTCTAAACTGGCTCCATCTCTATGTAGCCTTAGAGGATTAAATTTATCTTTACTCCCTTCTGGAGTATATGTTTTTGCAGCAGTAGGTGAAAATCGAATTTCATAATATTGCCAAGATGAACCAAACCCTTTCTCACTATAAAAATAAGCATCGAACTCAATTGTAAAAACTTCGGGCAGGTAACTTTCCTTATCCATTAAAGGTGTAATAATTGTATTTCTTTCAAGATTAATAATTTGCTCTCCGTTTAAAACTGCATTTTCTGCAGAGCCACTTATTAAATCCCAGCGTGAGGGAAATTCGCCATTTTCTTCTAAAGCTAAATCATCTTGAAAAATAATTTTATCGCCAGGTACAAAATTATAGTTAGACCATGGTTTTAGGTTTTCTGCTGCTATTTCAGAGTTATTATCAACATTTAATTCATCCTCGCTTTGAGAATTGTTGTTTGGATTCTTGTTTGTCTTTCTTTTTCCTTTTTTATTTTTCTTTTTAATCTTTT
>QILQ01000046.1 GCA_003233455.1 Candidatus Zambryskiibacteriota bacterium
AACAACCGCCCAAGAAAACGATTTGGAGGTCTTACCCCGGTCGAGGTATTTTACAAGAAGACGGGTGTTGCAATATATTCTTGAATGTAGCATGAATACAGTCAACAAACTGGTGTAAAGTGTTTTTTTGTTGTATATTTTTGTTATGCAAGATAAATATAATCATCAAGAAATTGAGATTAAATGGCAGAAAAAATGGCAAGAACAAAATCTCTACAAAACTGTTGATGAAGTAAAAGGTAAGAAAAATTTTTATGCCTTGATGGAATTTCCATATCCTTCCGGTAATTTACACATAGGTCATTGGTATGCTTTCGCGGTGCCGGATATTTTTGTCAGAATGAAAAGAATGCAGAATTATAATGTAATGTTTCCAATTGGTTTTGATTCTTTTGGACTACCAGCAGAAAATGCGGCTATAAAACACGGTGTAGACCCGCGTAAATGGACTTATGAAAATATTACTTATATGGAAAAGCAACTTCAAAGTATGGGTAACTCTTTTGATTGGTCTCGCAAAATTATTACATCGGACCCGGAATATTATAAATGGACTCAGTGGTTATTTTTAAAATTATATGAAAAAGGTCTGGCTTATAAAAAAAAGGCTAGCGTTAATTGGTGTCCATCTTGCCAAACCGTGCTTGCCAACGAACAAGTAATAGCGGGAAAGTGTGAAAGATGCGAAACAGAAGTAAGTCAAAAAGATTTAGAACAGTGGTTTTTCAAAACAACTGCTTATGCTGAAAAACTTTTGAATGGACTAAAAGATTTAAAGTGGCCAAACTCAATAAAAGAAAGTCAAAAAAATTGGATAGGAAAATCAGAGGGAACAGAAATTAGTTTTAAACTAAAAAGGAATAACGCCCCCCAGCCCCCTCTTAATTTAAGAGGGGGAGAGCGGAGCGAGGGGGAGTTAAGTATTAAAGTATTTACAACGCGAGTAGATACTTTATTTGGAGTAACTTATTTGGTATTAGCACCAGAACATCCTTTGATTTCAAAACTAACTAATCAAATCAAAAACTTAAAAGAAATAGAAAAATATATAAAAGAAACAAAACAAAAAACAGAAATAGAAAGGACTGATGTAAAAAAAGAAAAAACTGGCGTAAAACTGAATGGAATAAATGCAATAAATCCAGCAAATGGAGAAGAAGTGCCAGTTTTTGTAGCTGATTATGTTTTAGGGAATTATGGCACTGGAGCTGTTATGGCAGTACCTGCTCATGACGATCGTGATTTTGAATTCGCTAAAAAATACAAATTAGCAATTAGAGAAGTAATTACTGGTGGTGATATTTCTACTGAAGCTTACACTGGTGAAGGGGTTTTGATGAACTCAGAAGACTTTAATGGAACAAAATCAGAAGAAGCCAGAGAAAAAATCACTAAAAAGTTTGGCAAGAAAATTATAAAATATAGACTTCGTGATTGGCTAATTTCCAGACAAAGATATTGGGGTTGTCCCATACCGGTAGTTTACGATCCAGAAGGAAAATCTCATTCAATACCAGAAAAAAACCTGCCTTGGCTTTTACCAGAAGATGTAGATTTAACTTCAAAAAATCAGTCTCCTTTAGCCACTTCAAAAGAATTGAAAGAAAGAGTGGAGAAAATCTTTGGTAAAGATTGGACTCCTGAAGTAGATACTATGGATACATTTGTTGATTCTTCTTGGTATTTCTTACGATACACTGATCCTAAAAATGAAAAAGAATTTGCCGATAAAGAAAAAATGAAAGAATGGATACCTGTAAATAGATATTCTGGTGGGGCCGAACACACAAACATGCATCTTTTGTATTCAAGATTTTTTCACAAAGCCCTTTTTGATTTGGGATTGGTAAATGAAGATGAACCATTTACAGAAAGGATAAACCGAGGACTTATTTTGGGACCAGATGGACAAAAAATGAGTAAAAGCAAAGGTAATGTAATAGATCCAGACAAACAAGTAAAAAGTGTTGGTGCAGACACAGTTAGAATGTATTTAGCATTTATTGGACCATTTAACGAAGAAGGTCAGTATCCGTGGGACTTGGGTGGTATAGTAGGTATCAGAAGATTTTTGGAAAAAGTATGGAAAATAGCCCAAAAAATTCAAAATAAACCGACCAAAAAACAGAAAGAAGAATCATATCCAGCAACTCAAAATCTGGAATTAGAGAATCTTTTGCATAAAACAATCAAAAAAGTGAGTGAAGATATTGAAAATTATAAATTCAATACCGCTATTTCGGCTATGATGATTTTTATCAATGAATTGGAAAAAAAATTAGAACACACCCCAGAAGTGTCAAAGGGCGCCTTTGACACTTTTTTAAAATTGCTGGCGCCCTTTGCTCCGCATATAACAGAGCAAATTTGGTCTCAATTACATTTACAATCAGAGTCAACCACAAAATCTATCCATTTGGAAAAGTGGCCAGAGTATGACGAATTAAAAATCAAAGAAAAAAATATTGTTATCGCGGTTCAAATAAACGGCAAAATCAGAGCTCAGTTTGAAACGAATATTGATATTAAAGAAAATCAAGCCAAAGAAAAAGCACTTTCGCTAATTAAAATTCAAAAATGGCTCACTGGCAAAAAAATTAAAAAAATAATCTTTGTGCCAAATAAAATTATAAATTTTGTTGTTTAATTTTTTTTAAAATTATTTTAAAAAAATTGACAAAAAAATGACTTGTG
>QILQ01000044.1 GCA_003233455.1 Candidatus Zambryskiibacteriota bacterium
ACGGGTTACAGATCTTTCGACAGCCTTTTCAACTTTTTTTCCTATTTTTTTCCAAATTTGTGCTTGTGTAGTGGTGCTTATTAATAAAAAAAACAAGGTTAGTAGTAATGGTTTTAGTGTTTTCATGTGGTTTGTATTCATTATTTTTTTACTTTTTATTGATAATTATTTTTTAAAAGAGTTTCCCCCAAAGGCAGACCAGGTTGTGATGTGCTTCGCAATTCTTTTTTTATGCGTAACTCTACTTCGACTGCGCTCAGCACAGGTTCTACCTCTTGCAAAAAGCGCCTTATCCGTACAAATTTTAGCACTGTTTTCTATCCGTTAAATTCACTATATTTAACTTTCCAAAAATAGATGCATTATGTTTTTAATCATTGTAAGTTTCGGACATCAAATAATAATACACATTTAAAGAACTTATACTGAAAATGATGAAGTCTTTTGCAACTAAATTAGATTATAAAATACCTGAAGAATTACAGCAATATGTCGTTGCAGTTATTCAAGGTGAATCAGAAGCTAATATTGATGTTATTTATCCTGTTTTTCCTACTGGATTTCCGTTAATGATTAATATCTATAACGATATTCCAACACTTCATATTAATAATGAAATTATTTGTCCAAACTCTCGATTGCAAGTTGCAGGTCAAATTTATAATGCAAATGTTACTATTGAAATTAAAGGTGTCTTTGGGCAAATAGGTCTTGTATTTTACCCTTCGGCTCCTTATTACTTGTTCCATAAATTGGGAGGTTCTTTTTTAAACAGATGGTGCGATTTAGAAACCTCATCACCTGTTTCAATAAAAACGCTTCACAACGATTTATCTAACTGTCAAATACCATTAGATCGTGTTTCGATGTTATTAGAATTTGTAAATTCACTTCATAATAACCGATTGCCAGAAATTGAATGGTTAGATAAAGCTTTGTTTAAAATTTATTCTTTAGGAGGAAAAATATCTCAAGAGAATTTAGCTGAACACGCTAAAATAAGCCTTCGACATTTTAGAAGAAAATTTAAAGAAATTATTGGTGTATCACCTAAATATTTTTGTAAAGTTATTCAGTTAAATACTGTATTTGAAATGTTAAGCACTAATGATACCGAAAAATTGCATCAATTAGCATTAGATTGTGGCTATTACGATCAGGCACATTTTATTAAAGATTTTAAAAAACTAATTGACAATAGTCCTGTAAATTTTTTAAATGGAGAGCATTCTTATGTAAAAACTTATTTGGGTAGGGCTGGAGTTTGAGATCTTTTTTTATTTCCCCATCTTTTTTGCATAATGTAACCTTGTTTTTATAATAAGTAATATGCTCAACTTTCATCGCTTAAAATTAGATGTGTTTCATATTCACTTTTAATAGTAATAAAAAGACCCTTTTTTTCAATAGCTTCAATTCCTTTTTTTTGTTAAAAAAGGGTTAATTAGGGAGATTTACGATTGATAGAGCGTTTCTTTTATAAGGTAAGAAGTACTATTAAAGGTTAATTATTACTTCTCCATATTCTATTGCAGTTTTGGCTAGTCTTTGTTTTTTAAATAATTGAACCATATTTGAGTTTATCCCACATGTTCTTGCAACTTCTGATTCTTCTTTTCCTACTGCATTAGTGTAAATAGCAGTAACTTTGATATCTGAATAATGCCTCATCCATTTTTGCAATATATTAAAATGGATTCCTTTTGAAATTGCAGTTACACCAAAATCGTGTCGCAAACCTTTTGGGGCTCTGTGTTTCCCTTCGGGGATTCCTACCTCTATCATTAACCTTTTTATGATTTCATAGCTATGTTGTCTAGTCCATTTCCAAAGAGATAAAAGTATTACCCGTTTTAGTGTTTTGGTACTATACAGGTCTTCGTTACGTTTTTTGAGGCTATGAAAAACAATTTTATTTTCGGATCTCATTTCGGTTAGGGACAAGCTCTAATGCTTCAGGTATTCGACAACCAGTATAAACCATTGTTTCGGCTAAGGTTTGTATTTCTGATTGTTTGGTTTTAGCCTTTTGGCTTAAATTGTGAATTGCCAGATAATGTGTTGTTAAAACTTATAGGTGCATTTTTAGCCATATACATATTTATTATACCATCATTAGAAATAATTTTAAAACCTTGGCATTGATATCCTAAAATAACTTTAGTGTCTGTCTCAATAATTGTATAATTTTTTGACTCTTTATCTTCAAGAACTTCATCTATATCCTGATTAGAAAATGAAGGTAGTTGTTGAATAATTTTCCCTTCATCTGTATCCATAAGGATTATGTTTACGCCTGTTTCAGGATTCATTATCATCATCATATTTCCCATTAGTTCTTTTTTAGTGCCCATTTCAAACTTAGAGGCAAAGGCAGTGGAGTTGGGGTTTAGGTAGTAAATTATTTTCACCCCGTCCACTCCCTTTTTTTTAGTGTCTTTAGACTCCATTTTTAGAGCATACTCCCACTCAAAATTATAATTAGCAGGTAGGTTTACATTATTGATAATAAAAAAGAAAATGCTGTATATTATTTAAATAAATTTTCAAAATTAATACGTAAAATATTAGCAGGAGCACGAGAAAAAGAAATAACGCTTTCCGAAGAAATAGAAACCATAAAACTATATATAGATATTGAAAATATACGTTTTAATAATGAGATAGAG
>QILQ01000017.1 GCA_003233455.1 Candidatus Zambryskiibacteriota bacterium
CTTCCACTACCAACGCGTTTGGTGCGTAAGTGCTTAAAACCATTCCACCGCTTGCGGTTATGCCGACACCGACAGCTACCACTCCATCATCTCTTAACATCTTCAGAGCATTTTGCGTTTTGGCAGGATCGTTACTTTCACCATCGGTAAAAACGATTACAATTTTTTTTAATTCTCCTTCTTTTATTTTTAGTTTAATCTCATCATTCATTTTTTCATAAATGGATTCCAAACAAACAAAATCTGTAGTAGAGCCCGGTAAATCGTGAAGTTTTTTAAAAATATCTATCCTTTCTTTTTCACCCAGTTCTGGAGACATTGTCTTCATTGGGATTCTATCTTCCCCACGACCAGCAAAGCTATAAATTTCAGATTTCACTTCAAGAGATTTAACAATATTTATTTTCTCCGCTTGGCAAATTTCGGCAAATTCTTTCAAAACTTCCATCAGCAAAACAGCAGATTTTATCTGTTCTTCAGCTTTTGAATCTTCTGTCATAGAGAAAGATCTATCGCAAACCAAAGTGATTTCTACCTCGCCAAATCTTTCTCCTTTTTTTTCTTTTATTTCTGTATCTTCCCAAACTTTAGGCTGGAGATTGCCAGATTTTACATCAGCGATCAATTGCGCTGGATCTACAAGATCATCACCTTCTTCAACTGGATATTTCGGCGACTGTATCTGTTTTAATCTTTTAGAGATAATTCTATTAAACAAATCTTTGAGTTCTTCCAAGAGTCCAACATTTGTCTCAGGATTAACAGTCTGCTCCAAATTTTCAACAATCTTGCGATATTCTTGCAAATCTTTTTTCTCCACTCCTAATTTTTCGGCATATTCTTTATCAGCTTTGTCTTTACTGTCTTTGCCTTTTTGTGTTTCTTTCCACTTCTCAAAAGCTTTTTCTATTTCCTCCATTGGTATCGCTTCTGGGAACTTTTTGTTCGCTTCTTCATATTCTTTGGCAAAAAGTTTATTTGGATCGTTTTCATCAAAATCATCTGCTTCTCCGTCTTTTCCATTCTCTTTTTTATTCTCTTTTTTATTCTCTTTTTTATTATCTGAATCATTCTGATTTTGTTCATTTTTAGTATTATTTTCTTTGTCGCCATTTTCTTGCCCCTCCTGTTCTTCCTGTCCATCTTGTTTTTCTTTCTTTTCTTGCTCTTTTTGTTTTTTCTTGTCTTCAATATCTTTTTTAAGAAGCTCATCCACTTTCGGTTGAATATATTTATCCTGCAATTTCCAACGTAAAGACATTGGTGTTTTCGGATTAGTCATAACATTCATAAGATTTTCTATACCCGCAATTTCATCAAGAGCTTGCCGAACCTCAGGAGAAACTTTACATTTTTCATCTGACACTCTAGCTTCTCTTAAAATCGCTTCGCAAAATTGGATATGACGAGGTCTGGAAGTAAAATCAGTTTCTGGAAACAAATCTTCTTTATAAATTTTTGTTTCCAATTCACCCGTACTTTTATTAGTCTTACTAACCACCGTTCTGTTTTCACGAATATCTGCAATACAATTATCCATCAAAGAAAAAGCTTTGGATTCTTTGAGTTTTTTTAAAAAATTACCAAATTTTTTTTCTCCACCATCTTCTAACAAAACCTGCAATTTTTCCATAAAATGCTCAATCTCGTGCAATATGGCAAAGATGGTTTTTTCTTCATTAAAACCAAACTCTTCTTTAAAAAAACCGGAATTTACATAAATAATGTTTTTCTCTAAATCAAAAGCGAAAGTATTTAACCCTTCTGGCGACGGTTCCACTTTTATCGTCCCTTTAGCATAATGTTCAAAAAAATCGCGATGCCTTTCTACCAAAACCATCGCTTCATTGTGCTTTTCCTCCAAATTATCACTATTTTGTTTTATATTCAGCTGTTCCATTAACAGAATAATATCAAAAACCAGTTAATTTATCCATTGAAAGAATTTTTCTTTTAAGATTGTAAGAATCACAGTAATTTAAAATACCAAAATATGAATGAATATTTTTATGGCTAATATTTGTATAAATTTTGTTTTTTGTTTTATTCCTAAGTAAAACAGCGGGAGGGGCGAACACCAAGATTACCATTCTGAAAAACAAGATCATCAGCAACCACATCAAGCCTGTGATCAACAGGATACCAGTGGGAACTGACAAAACGGGAGTCGAATTTGGAAGAGAGCCAAGTCCAACCTATTTCGTCTAGATGATTACCTGTTTCCTCATAATATTTCCCTTGAAAGATAAGGTATTCTTCAAGAGAAAGAGGGTTTTTTAATTGAGCATTTTGGCCAGTGATGTTTTTGGTTTGTTCTCCTCCGTATTTGGTGTCTTTTATGATGTTTTGGACTTTGTGGACTAGTATAATACGAGGTTTATCGGTGTTTTTGGAGACTATTTTGGCAAAACCATCCTCTTTCATTTTCATCTTGTCAGCCAATTCAGCAAGAGGAATGTTAGGAGGAACAAGGAGTATATCATTGAAACCGTGTTCTTCCATTTCTTTTTGTATTTCATCTCCATTTCTTTGCCAGATGTCTGTGATAGAAT
>QILQ01000010.1 GCA_003233455.1 Candidatus Zambryskiibacteriota bacterium
AAAAGACAAAATAGAGTGTTTAACGATATAGTAATGGGATAAACAGTATAAAATTAGGTGGATAAAAGGAATTGGGCGTCATTCAAAGACAATAAAAAATATAAAAAGGTATTTTTCTACACTTCTTGAAATAAGAAAAACTAACATAATTATCAATATTTTAATGCTGAGATTCTCATGAACAAAATATAAAATAGATTTGAGCTGGGAAATAATTGACAAACATCGATCAAAAGCACGTAGTATTTCATTTGACATCCTAATATGGGGGCCTTCGAATGATGATTCTTTAATGTATTCAATTAGAAAGGAAATTAAAGAGTATTGCTTAAAATTTGGCCATTCTGCAAAATTTAGTGAAGAGCTTATCAATGAAGGAAATTACAAATCAGCACCTAATCCATTAACAGATGAATTTTTTCATGCAGATGCTGCAAACCTTATAATTGTTCTATATAAATCAAGAGGCACTCAGACTGAGTATGATAGAATATTAAAATATGAAAGATTTTATAAAAAATCATTAATTTTTATTGAATCAGGAACTTACAAAAAGATTTCCCGTAGTATCTCTGGTGTAGAATGGTTAAAAAATAGTGAAAACCTTTTAATCATTAATGAATTTAACTCTATGGAAATTTTGGAGAAAATCAATAATCATATAGAGGAACTTCAATTTACTCAATACTTACGTAAACTTGAAATAGATATTTTAAGTAAAAAATAAAATCTTATGACATCCATTTTGCCAAAAATATATGAGGAGATTTTAGAAAGAAATTTTGATGAAGAAGTGTCAATATTAAAAAATGATAAACTCATTTCAATTCTTTTGCAAATTAATGATAATGAAAAAGTCCGAGCCACAAACATAGGGGAAGATGAAAACAGTTATGAAAAACTTCTAAATAGTGCTTTTATTAGAAAAGTAGGTGACTTCTTATATCTCTCACAAAAAGGTGTTAACTTTCTTCGGATGTTTGGAATCAAAAGCAAAACGGTTGATAAATTATTGGAAAACAACTCAACTAAACTAATAAATCCCTATAATTATAAGGACTTGCATAAAGTATCAAATATCTATTTGATTAGAAAACTAATAATATCTGAAAGCAACTCAAACATATTTTTGAAATTTAATAAAAATAAATCCATTCTTGAATGTGCTTTAACTATTAACTGTATTTTTAACCTAAACGATTTTCTTAAACATTTAAAATCACTCGTAAATAACGATGTTAAACTAATTCTTTATTATCAAACACCAAAACAAAGAAAGAATTATTTACTTAAGTCTAGTCACTTACTATTCAGATTCTTTTTTCCATTGATTGACTATGCTAATAATAAATTAAAAAAGTATTATGTAAAGCATAAAAAATTGAAATATTTACTTTTTTATAATTCTCGAATCTCAAAAGCAGAAATTTTAGGAAGGATCATCCATTCTGGATTTAAAATTCTTGTAGAGATACCAGGTAATGAGTATAATAAATTAATCTTTTTGCCAAATCAAAATCCAATTGAAAGTAAACCTAAAGAAACTTATAATTCACCATTGATTAAATTCAAAAGATTAGGTAAAAACGAAAATATTATCTACTTGTACAAATTTCGTACAATGTATCCTTATTCTGAGTACCTAAATGAATACTATTATCAAACTATGGTTGAAAACAGGCCTGATAAAATATTATCCGGTGATTTTAGAGTCCCAAAATTTGGTAGGTTTTTGCGAAAATATTGGTTAGATGAATTACCCATAATAATAAATTTAATAAAAGGTGATCTTAAATTATTTGGAGTAAGACCATTGAGCTTACATTATATAGAACTATACCCAAAGGATTTAAGGAAATTACGTAAACATTGCAAACCTGGTTTACTCACACCGACATATTCAGACCTTTCTTATAGTCTTGAAGAAAGTATAAAATCAGAACGCAAATATCTAGAAAGTTATTTCAAAAAGCCGATAAGAACAGATCTAAACTATTTATATAAAATTTTCTTAAATATATTCTTCCCTAAAAAAGAATGAAGAAACGAACGCCCAACAAAGGCTCATACTTCATGCAGCAAATAGTTGTAATTAAAATGTTTAATCAATAATTAAAGACAGAGGTAAATAGAAAAAATCAAACAATAAACTGCGGTACGCAGTATAGCCCTGTCCGTTAGTACTTATACAATGACAATAGTAGAATTCATACAGAATGATTTCTTTAATATCCAAGAATTAAGGGTATGCCAATGCTATTAGGAAATACAGCTTCACATGACAATAAATTCCAGGAAAGTATTGAAGATTTGGAAGTAATTTGGGAAGATATTAAAACACTGATTTATCGTTTCTTTTGTGCCGGTTGTAACAAGTTTATCTCGGTCAAGTATTACGATTCTGTGGAAAATAAAATCAGATGTAGTTGCAACAAATTAAAATACGATTGGAAAAAATAAAATGATAATTTTGTGATTTTACAAATACAATGCTTGAAATAAAGAACCTTTGGAGAGCAAAAAGTTCTTCAAGGCTTAAATATTTCTGTCGAAAAGGGGAAAATCTATACCATAATCGGAGGAAACGGCACCGGAAAAACCACTTTGTTTAATTTAATCACCGGCTTTCTGCAACCCGACAAAGGAGAGATTTGGTTTAATGGTAAGCGCATTGACAAACATTCTCC
>QILQ01000030.1 GCA_003233455.1 Candidatus Zambryskiibacteriota bacterium
GTAGAATCAGTTGGACAAGCGTTTGTAGATGAAATTTTTAGGGTTTTTCAAAATGAACATCCTGATATTGATATAAAATACGTTAATACAAACGAGGAAGTAGAATCTATGATTAAAAGAGGGCTTGCGACAAGATAAGTTAAAAGGATGGAAAAATTTATCTTTGTGGCTTTTCCTCCCATCTTTACTAGCAAAAAAAAGAAATTTGAAAATTTTTTAAACTCGCTCCGCTATTGCTACGGCTCACTTTCACCTAACACCGAGTATGCGGAAAAAAGCTCGGCTCGTCTTTTCTCTAAATTCGCCACGGCAGACTTCTTATAATATCGCTTGTGTAAAATTTACTTCCAAAAACTTCATTTTTGTTATAAGCTTTGGTATAAGCGTGCACATTAAACTAAATAGCCAGGAATTTTTTTATTATTTTTAAGATTTTTCTGGTAATTTATTTAAGGTCGAATATAACTTGTGATATAATTTAATCGTTTAATAATTAACAAAAAGAAAACTATGCTTAGTAAAAAAATGGAATTAAAATCGATGGATGGTGAGGATATTGATGCAATATCAAAAAATGCAGGAGCTGAGAGTGAAGATGTTCAGAAGGATATTCGTGAAAAAGCTAAGGGAAACCCTGGCTCATCAAGTGTTCTTGGTCAGTTAGCCACAAAGGGTGCTGAAATCTATAATACCGTAGCTCCAAATCTTGGGACCGGTTCCGAAATTTGGAAAAAATACAGTGATGAATGTGATAAAAATTTAGACACTTTAATAAAAAAATACGGAAAATAAATTGCCGAAAGAATAATAAAGAATAGAAATTTCTGTCTATATTACATAACAGCATGTATTTGGTTATGGAAAAATGGCGTTAATTAGATTTGCATGAAGTGCCAATTTTTCTCCGCCTAAATTTTCATCCCTTTAGTCGATGAGGATTTGAGGTGGAGTTTAGAATATTAAGCGTTATTTGATAGTTAAAATTTATTTCTACAAAGTCGAGATGAAAACCTCAGATACCTGCATATATTAGCCGAAATACTTGACAATTTTAATAAATTCAATACATTATGATAATTAAAGAAATTACACAAATTGGAAATCCACTTTTACATCAAAAATCTAAATTTGTTGTCAAGATTGATTCCAAAGATACACAGAGAGTTGTTAAAAACTTGATTGATTCTATGCGTCACCATGATTTAATAGGCATTGCTGCTTCTCAAATAGGCGAAAAACTTAGTATTTTTGTAACCGAGGTTAGGAAAACAAAATACCGTAATTTAAAAAAGGATAAACTCAGGGTATACATAAATCCTAAAATAACTTGGTTGTCTAAAAAGGAGGTCATACTTAACGAAGGTTGCGGAAGTGTTGCATACGCTCATCTTTTCGCCCCAGTCAAAAGACCTGAAAAAATAGAAGTTGAGGCTTTTGATAAAAATGGCAACAAATTTAGATTTAAAGCGGATGGGATGTTAAGTCGTGTAATTCAGCATGAATTAGACCACTTAAACGGTATTGAATTTATTGAGAAAGTGGAAGATTCAAAGTTATATATGAGTAGTGGAGAATATAAAAAGAAAATGGCTTTAAGGAAATAAAATTGTCAGGTATTTCGCCTAACACAGTATATGCGGTTCGGCTCTTGCAGACTTTCATCAAAATTTTTCTTCCAGCCCCGCTTCACAAAAACTTCGTATATACTTAAAAATTATTTAAAAGTTTTTCTATGCAAAATCAAACAACAGAATTTTCATTTGTTTTAAAATCTGCAAAATATGGAGTAGGTGTTTATACTGTTCATGATATTAAGAAAGGAAGTTATTTAAGATTGTTTGGTGATAAAAATAATGATCGTCGTGTATCTGCGATAAGGGACAAAAAAGATGTGCCAAAAGATTTTGAGTCATACTGCATAGACAGAGGTGAAAAATTGGTGTGTCCAAAAGATTTTGGATGTATGGAAATTGGTTGGTATCTTAATCATTCCAGATCACCAAACGCTTTTCATTGTAGTTATAATTACTATGCTTTACGAGATATAAAAGCCGGCGAGGAAATTGTGATTGATTATAATTCGCTCGAAGAACCAGAAGAAGCAAAAGAAAATTACTATAGATAATGAAAAACTTCTTTTACCCCAATTCTGCCTCCTTTTATGATTTTAAAAAGGATATCGGCGAAACTTCTCATATACTTAAATGTTATACGCAATTTTTAAGAATGCCTAATAGTAAGAATTCAAACAAAGAAATAGGAAATAATATTTTTTCTCCCACCCAATAGGAGAGATGCACGCAGGTTTTCTTTTCAAGAAAACAGATAGTCGGCTTCGCTGAAAATTATAAATATTTTGCCATATCTTCTAAAACTTCGTATCCTGCTTGAATTCTTTCTTCTGAATGTAAATCATTGGGGAGTTTGTCTCTAACTGCATAAAGATCAGCGACAGAACAAACAATTCCATTTTATTTTTCTACTTTTGGAAAACCATGTTTTGCTCCCCATCCAAAAGGGTCAGCTCTCCAATCTGCCAACATTTTAGATTGTTGCTCATTTACATATCCTGTTTCTTTGGCAACTTCAAGTAATGTATCATAAGTTAAAAGCGACCTTACTTCACAACGAGGATTTAAACTGCCAAATGTTTGAACGGCTTTATTTAATCCATAATTAAATATTGAAATACAATAATTACATTTTCCATTTGCATTTCTTATTGCTTGCACTGCTCTTGCAGAACTCCCACCAGTAGAAATTAAATCTTCTACCAAAACAATATTTCTTCCTTGTAAATCAGATTCTGCATCTATACCTTCAATTTGATTTTGTAACCCATGATTTTTTGGTTTATCTCTAACATATATCATTGGCTTTCCTAAATGGTCTGCCAATGTTGTTGCGGGAGGTATTCCTGCAGTAGAAGTTCCTGCAATTACATCATAGGGAATTTCTTCTAATTGTAGAATTTGCTCAAATCCTTTGGCTAATAAACCTCTATACTCTGGGTAAAAAAGAAACATTCTATTATCATTATATATTGGCATTCTAAAACCAGAAGCCCAAGTAAAAGGATTATCAGGTCTTAATTTAATTGCTTTGATATCCAGTCCTGCTTTTGCAATTTGTTTTTTGTAATCCATATATTAAGAGTTATGCAATACTTAATAAAATTATCTCAAAAAAATTCATCAAAAACAAGTAATAAATTCTGACTAAAGAATGTCAAAAGCTACATTCAAGAATATATTGCAACACCCGTCTTCTTGTAAAATACCTCGACCGGGGTAAGACCTCCAAATCGTTTTCTTGGGCGGTT
>QILQ01000025.1 GCA_003233455.1 Candidatus Zambryskiibacteriota bacterium
TACCATTATTTATTTATGGAAACATCATAGATAAACCTGTTTGGATTGTTAGTGCTTCATTATTTATAATTGCAGTAAGTACTATATTTTGTTTAGCAATGCCAAGTAAAACAGAATGGCAACCAACAGCGGAATAAAAAAAGAATAAGGAGTTTTAAAAAATGAAATTCACCCCCAATTCCCTCTTCCCTTCGCCCAAAACAGAAAAATTTTTCATTACATTTAATAACAGCGTATATCTGGTTACGGTTTTTAAACAAAAACCTACACTCAAGTTTACTTCTCACTTCGTTACAAGTAAACTTCAGATATACGCAAATGTTAGCTGAAATAAATAAAAGTTTTTCGGTTATTTATCACCAAAAAATTATTCGGATAAATTTTATTTTTTACACATTATGAATTTTGAAAAACATAAAGAACTAAACGCAATTGTTCCCAAAATTGAGAATATTGGACAGGTGCGAATCTTAGAGCTTAGAAATAATCCTAACTTTGTTGTAAAAGAAATAAAACTTAAAGAGATTGAATCCGAATACAATGGGAAACTTAATGGAGATTATAAAGCTACTGAATTAGCAGAATTAGGAAAAGAACTATTTGATGAACTACAAAGTAGGTACGGAGTTAATTCCCCTGTTAAGTTTTTCTTTGGTCAAAATAAAGATGGCGAAACAATACTTTTTTCGGTTGTTGATAAAATTACATCAATAGAACCTATTCAAGAAGAAAAAGAAGATGTGGCTCAAAAATTTTATCAATTATATGAATCTCTTTCTCGATACTATTTAGATAAATTAAGAAGTGGTGGAGCTTTTCTGACAGACATAAATGGATCTACTCAATATGTATACGGTAGAAAATTAACAGGAAAAAACAATAATGAAAAAGAAATTTACCTTGTTGATACAGATATATATTTAGACGATAGACGAAAATCTTTATTAACCGTAGTTTATTGGTTGGCTAGACATAATTCTGGTATTGATAAAAATTCACAGATGATTGAAAATATAAAAACTTTTATTAGTGAATATCAGAAAGAATTTACACAAATTGATGATAAAGATAAAGAAAGATTGACGCAGCTAAATAAATTTTTATCAGGACAAGAGTTTGGAAATGAAATTCTTCCAGCAATACCTACTTTTGAAGAAAAATAAAATTTGCCCAAATAATGCTCGTTATCGCTCGTGAATTTATTTATATCAGCTGATGGTGTATATCTGGTTCGTGCTTGTCTTCGGCAAATGCTCACCTAAATTTTATTTATTCTTTTCTTTTTAATTTTAATAAGCTAGAATAAATAGAACATCAGATATACGCGAACGTTATACGCAATTCAAAAAATATTTTTCTAAAATGAATAATGAATACAGGTTTTCTAAAAATAAAATAAATTTAATTTTTTTCTTTTACTATAGAGGTGAATAATATTGTATTTCCTCTATTCCGCTCCGAAAACTAATTATTTATAAACTTTTAATTCTTTACAGTAATTATATGGAAAATTTATATTTATATCTTGGCGGGTATGTATTACTTTTATTAGGTATCTCTTTCTGGCTGGCGAGAAAAAATTCAGATGAGGATTTTTTAATTGCGGGGCGAAACCGAAAAGGATGGCAACTTCTTTTTTCGCAGTATTCTGGAGCAGTCTCAGTGAGCTGGTTTATTGCATACGCGGCATTTGCCTATAAATTTGGTCTGTCAGCTCTTGGTTTTGCTTTTGGTTTAGCTGTATCATACCTCTTTTTTGCTCTTTGGGCTGGACCGCGTATTTACAAAGACTCTAAAATAAACAAATATTATACGCAGGGCGATTTTGTTCTCAACAAAACAAACAGTCTCGCGTCAAAAAGATTGGTTGATAGTGTTTCCATATTTAATTCATTTGTGCAAATCCTTGTTGGGATTATCGGTGGCGCAAAACTTATCAGTTTTCTAAGTTTCGTGTCGTATGAGAGCGCGTTAATGATAACTGTAAGTGTGATTATGATATATATTGTGATTTCCGGATATAGAGCCGTCATTCTAACGGACGTTGTACAATCCTTTGCAATTTTATTTTTATTATCTTTGTCTGTTCTATTTTTATTTAATATTGAGCCACTCAGTGCAATTCTTAGTGTTAAGGGTGAAACAATGGGCATTGGGACGATTGTCGGATTTTTGGTATTTGGACTCTTTTCTGTTTTTGCGCGATCAGAACGATATCAATTATGCTTCTCCGCAAATACAGTAAAGGATATTAAGAGAGGTTTTTCATATTGGCAGTTATTCCAATAGTAGTTACATTTTCGCTTATTGTAATTATTGGATTATATGTGCATGGGCAGAATCCAAATCTTGACCCTGACTTGACATTTATAGAATTTTTTACCCGATACTTGCCGCAAAAATTTCTTGCTTTGGGAGTTATAATTTTTTTCGCGGCGCTTATGGGTAGCGCCGATACGGATATATATACAGCCGCATCCTATTCATCATTTTTGAAAAAGAGGAAAGACCATATATCTAACATTAGAATTAATACCGTTGTCGTAATCATTGCGGTTGCTATAATCGGTTTTTTCTTTAGAGATGTAGTCGCTGCCGCCATCCTTTCGGGAATTACTCTTGTTACGACCTCCGTCGCGATGATTTATATTATCAGCGGCGGTAAAAATTATAAAAGATTTATTGCTTCAATTGTCACTGCTATAATTTTTTGCGCAGCCGCATTGATATTTTTAGGGATACAGCCAACAGTTTTAGCTCCAACTGTTCTCGGTGGTGCTATTGGATTGTTGTATCCATTAAAAAATCCATTTAAAAAAAGAGTTTTAAAAAATAAAATTCACCCCCGCCTGCCAACGCCTGATACCGTAGGCTATGACGGGCAGGTCTGACCCCCTCTTTCATTTTTCAAATAGG
>QILQ01000018.1 GCA_003233455.1 Candidatus Zambryskiibacteriota bacterium
AAGAATACCTTATCTTTCAAAGGAAACATTATGGGGAAACAGGTAATCATCTAGACGAAAACAGTTGGACTTGGCTCTCTTCCAAATCCGGTTCCCGTTTTGTTTATTCCAGCTGGAATCCTGGCAATCACAAGCTCAATGTGAATGCTATTGATCCCGATAATCATTCCTCCAATTTGGGTGTTCGTTCCTCCCGCTGTTTTACTTAAAAAAGGTAGCTTGTAGCTTGAGTTTTTAAATTTATTTTTTAATTATTTTTTTAATAAAAAACAATATTTATAATATAAATAAGTTGTTGCCGACTTAGCTCATCTGGTAGAGCAACGGTATCGTAAACCGTAGGTGGTCGGTTCAAGTCCGACAGTCGGCTCCATTAAATGTTCAACACCGAGTGTTCAACATCTTTTGCTGTGCTTGTTTCTACAAATTTTTTGTAACTATTTTTAGTGTTAAATTGTTCTGTTATTATTTCCAATTTAATTAAATTACCCCAACGATTTTTGATATTATAATCTTGAAGACTCGACCATGGATAATTATATATATTTTTATTCCATTTAGATAATTCTATAGGATTTTTATGTATATATGCAGACAAATGGAGTAACTGGAAATTTTTTTCAATATGTACAGCTTTGTATGGACCCTGAAAAAGATGCCCTGATTTTTTGTATTTAGTGTTGAAATATTTTGTATAACTATTTAAAACTCTTTGCATATAATGTGAAATTCCATCGCCGTCACTACTATTATCTTTAATAATTAAATGAAAATGGTTTGGCATTAAGCAAAAAGTAGTTAGTTCAACAAAACGATTTTGAACAATTTCTAGTATTTGTTTTTTATCAATGTTGAACACCGAGTGTTTAACAAAATGCTTTGTTGAGCGACTTATATTATTGAAAGTAATAGGAGATTGAAAATATAAAATTAAGAAAAGAAATCTAATCCAATCTCTTTTTTCGAGAAATATTTTTTGTTTAGACATTCCTCGGTTAAAAATATGGTAATATTCATTAGGAGTAATTTTAGGTTCTCTCATATTTATATTATAGCACTGATGAAAGAAATTATGTTAAACACTGAGTGTTGAACACTTTAAAATAAATGGAAAAACAGGAAATAGAACAAAAAATAGAAAAACTGGAAAAGGTAATGACATTGCCGGATTTTTGGTCTGATAAAGAAAAAGCTCAAGAAATAATAAAGGAAATTCAAAATTTAAAAAATGAGTTGGAAGGAATTGGTAAATATGATAAAGGAGATGCAGTGATGACTATTTTTTCTGGAGCAGGGGGAGATGATTCTGAAGACTTTTCAGCAATGCTTTTAAAAATGTATTTTAAATATTTTAAAAATAAAGGATGGGGTTATTCTATTTTACATCAGAATCAAAATGACCACGGGGGATATAGAAATATTACTATTGAAATTGTCGGCAATTTTTTAAGCAGTTTAGGTCCTTACGGGATTTTGAAAAATGAATCGGGAGTGCATCGCTTGGTCAGAATTTCTCCTTTTAACGCTAACCAAAAAAGACATACCAGTTTTTCAATGGTAGAAGTAATACCAAAGTTTGATAAAAATAATGTTGATGAAATTGAGATAGATGAAAAAGATCTTAAAGTAGAACTCTCTCGTTCAAGTGGTCCTGGTGGACAAAATGTAAACAAAAGAGAGACAGCGGTGCGTATTGTTCATTTGCCGACTAATCTTTCCGCCTCAGCCGAAGGGGAAAGAAGCCAAGCTCAAAACAAAGAAAAAGCGATTTCTATTTTAAAAGGAAAAATATTCAAAGCTTTGGAAGATAAAAGAATTGAAAAACAAGAAAATATGTATATCAGTAAAACTACTGAAGTGACTTGGGGAAATCAAATCCGCTCTTATGTTTTGCATCCGTATAAAATGATTAAAGATCATCGCACTGGTGTGGAAACAAGTAATATAGAAAAAGTATTGGAAGATGGAGAATTAGATAAATTTATTGAGGCGGAGCGAGAGCTTTAGATTTGAGCAGAGAAAAAGTTTGTAAAAAATTAAAATATAGTATAATAAAGAGGTGATAGTTTTTGATAATGTTTCAAAAAAATATTTTAGACAAGGTTTCTTTCGTTATCAATCCTAATGAATTTGTCTCTATTGTTGGACCAAGTGGTGCTGGCAAAACTACTCTTTTGCGGATGCTTTTAGCTGAGGATAAACCAACTGAAGGTAGAGTAATGCTTCATGATGTTGATATAAATACTCTTTCCGGTGAAGACTTAAATTTTGTTAGAAGAAAAATAGGAGCAGTCTTTCAAGATTTCAGGCTTTTGCCTCAAAAAAATGTTTATGAAAATATCGCTTTTGCTATGGAAGCGGCGGGCAGACCGGATAATGAAATAGAGTCGGATGTGCCTCATGTATTGGAATTGGTGGATTTGGGTAGCAAGATTTGGAACTTTCCAGATGAACTTTCTGGTGGTGAAAAACAAAGAGTGGCTATTGCCAGAGCGATTGTTAATCAACCTGATATAATTATCGCTGATGAACCAACTGGTAATTTGGACCCTGTCAACACTTTTGATATCGTGCAGATTTTTAAAAAAATAAACGATCTTGGCACTACTGTTATTTTAACCACTCATAATAAAGGAGTGATTGATTCAATTGATAGACGAGTGATTACTATGCAAGATGGGAAGGTAACCAGAGATGATTTAACAGGTAAATATATATTGTAAAATTTTTAATTTTTAAAATGGAAAAAACAGAATTTAAAACAAAATTAAAAAGAGTGATCAAAGCGGGAGTTTTTAACTTTTGGCGGAGCAGTTATGTATCATTGACATCAATATCGGTTATGGTCATTGCTCTTTCCGTTATAGTATCAGTTCTCTTTTTTAGTGTTATTTTAAATACGACGATGGGAGAATTACGCAACAAAGTTGACATAAATGTATATTTTGTTCCAACTGCGGCTGAAAGAGATATTATTTCTTTAAAAACAAAAATAAAAGCTTTGCCGGAAGTAAAAACGGTAGAATATATCAGTCGCGAAGAGGCTCTAAAAAAATTCAAACTTCGGCATCAAAATGACCAGATTACTCTCCAAGCACTTGATGAATTGGGAAAAAATCCTCTTGGAGCAGTATTAAATATAAAAGCCAAAGAACCATCCCAATATGAAGGTATCGCCAATTTTTTGAATGAAGGAAATATTCTTTCCAGTGGTGGTAAGAAAATAATTGATAAAATTAATTATTTTGAAAATCGGACCGCTATTGACCGACTTTCTCGGATTATAAATTCAGCTAATCGTCTTGGTCTGATTATTTCTTTAGCTCTGATTATTATTT